>NZ_JBFBFU010000003.1:191744-415314 GCF_040684355.1 Kitasatospora sp. NPDC091276
CCCGCCGTCGCCCCCCCCCCGGCCGCCCCTCGTCTCCGCCCGCCTCGCCCCCGCCCCCCCCCGCCCCCCCCCCCCCCCCGCGGGGGGGGGGCCCCCGCCACGGGGTTTTCGGGGCGGGCGGGCGTTCGCGGGGCAGGTGGGGACGTGCCGTAGGCTCACCTGAAATCGCTGCGCCGTAGCCGCGCGGACCACCAGCGTGGCGGGGAGTACCCAGAGCAGATGAGCACGGCATCGAGCACCGAGTCGTCCAGCACCGAGCCCGGCGCGCCCGCGGCGCCGGAGGCGGAGCGGCCCGCGGAGCGCTCCGAGGAGCGGGCGGGCCGGCGGCCCGGGCGGTTCGGCACCCTGGTGGAGCGCTTCGCGCCCGCGCTCGGGGCGTACGCGGTGGTCAAGGCCATCGGCCTCACGGTCTTCATGCTGCTGCTGTCGCACACCGGGGACTACCTCAAGAAGAACCCGGGCCGCGGCGGCGGCGCCCAGCCGTGGGACGTGCTGGGCACCTGGGACGGCGTCTGGTACCAGCGGATCGCCGAGAACGGCTACGACCCGCAGCTGCTCCCGATGCACGGCTGGCCGCTGGCCTCCTACTACGAGAACTCGGCCGCCTTCTTCCCGCTCTACCCGTGGCTGATGCGGCTGGTCGGCGCGGTCACCGGGCTCGGCCCGTACGGCTCCGGGATCGCCGTCTCGGTGATCGCCTCGCTCGTCGCGGCGGCGGGGATCTTCGCGATCGCGGAGCGGCTCGGCGGCTTCCGGGCGGGCATGATCGCCGCGGTGATCTGGGGCCTGTTCCCGGGTTCGGGGGTGGAGTGGGCGGTCTACTCGGACTCGCTGTTCGTCGCGCTGTCCGCCTGGGCCTGCTACTGCGTGATGACCCGCCACTGGCTGACGGCCGGCGTGCTGGCGCTGGTGGCGGGCCTCAACCGGCCGACCGCCGCCGCGTTGATCGCCGCGGTGTCGATCGCCGCGCTGGTGGCGCTGATCCGGCGCACCGACGGGGTGGCCCGGCCGCTGACCGCGATGCTGATCACCCCGTGGGGCCTGATCGGGTACGTCGTCTGGGTCGGCTACCGGATGGGCGACTGGGGCGGCTACTTCAAGCTCCAGCGGGGCGCCTGGAACCGCTACTTCGACGGCGGCGCCTCCACGGTCCGCACCGTCATGGACGTGATCACCGGGCACTGGAACTTCTGGCAGTCCAACCCCACCCCGGACCTGATCGCGATCGCCCTGCTGATGGCCCTGCCCGGACTGCTGGTGCTGCTGTGGCGCACCCGGCCGCCGCTGGTGCTGGTGGTCTACACGGTGCTCACCATCGCCACCGCGCTGAGCAGCAACCAGATCTTCGGCAACATCTCGCGCTACCTGCTGCCGGCCTTCCCGCTGTTCATCGGCCTGGCGGTGGCACTGCGCCGGGTGCGGACGTCCTCGCTGGTCGGCCTGCTCGCGATGCCGGTGGTGGCGGCGGGCTGGTACGCGGGGTATGCGCTGTTCGAGTTGGGCATCCCGTAGACCCGGAGTTGGTTGCCAACGGGATCATCCGGCAGCGGACGGGCCGTTGCTAATCTCGGACGTATGACGACGACCCCGCCCGTGCGCCAGATCCGTGACATCTCCGGCCTGCTGGACCACGCGAGCCACGTGCTGGCGACCCGGATGGCGGCCGCCTTCACCGAGCTCGGGATCACCCCCCGCGCGTACTCCGTGCTGTTCCACGCGCAGGAGACCGAGCGCACCCAGATCCAGCTGGCCGAGCTGTCGGACCTGGACAAGACCACCATGGTGGTCACCGTGGACGAGCTGGAGAAGGCGGGCCTGGCCGAGCGCCGCCCGTCCGCGACCGACCGCCGGGCCAGGATCATCTCCGTCACCGAGGCGGGCGAGCGCGCCGTCGAGCGGGGCACCGCGATCGCCGACCGGGTGCACCGGGAGGTGCTGGAGTCGCTGCCCGGCCCGGAGCGGGACGTGTTCGTGTCGGCGCTGACGCGCCTGGTGGACGGGCCGCTGGCGGAGCCGGTGGAGAGCGAACGGGCGGTACGGCGGGCGCGCCGCGCCCGGACGAGCTGACGCGAGGTCACATCCCTTCGTCCCGGCCGCCGTTCGGCGGGCGGGGCGAAGGATTCCGGGAAGTCCTACGGCCAGACCAGGCAGTACAGCTGGTGCCCGGCCTCGTGGAGGCGGTTGGCGAAGTCCTGCCACTCGTGCAGCATGCTGTAGATCACGAAGGCGTCGCGCGGTCCGCGCCGGTCGGGGACGGTGGACCAGATGAAGGCGGCGGCGCCGAGTTCGGTCTCGTCGGCCTTGCGGAGCGGTTCGACGACGTTCTGCGGGAGTTGGACGACGGCGTAGTCGGGGTGCAGCACGACGAGTTCCAGCGGCGGGACCTGGTGCAGCGGGACGCCCTGGATGCCGGTGAGGACCATGGCGCTCATGGTCTCCGGCTTGATCTTGGTGGAGAGGTGGCCGTTGGGGGAGCCGCTGGTCTCCATCAGGTCCCCGAGCCGCCCGAGCGAGCCGAGTTCGCCGGCGTCCAGGCCGAGCCCGCCCGGTCCGAGGGCGGTGGGGACTCTGGCGGCGGTGGCGCGGTCCGGTGCGCCGAAGTACTTGTACGTCACCCCCACGCGTCCCTCACCCCGCCTCTCGCCGCCGCGGCGGCCACGACCCGTGCCCGCTCCCTTACCCCCGCGTGCGGTTTCGGCGGGCCTGCGGGAGCCCCCCGCAGCCTCGTCGTAGCCGTCCTGCGCCTCGGACACTCGGACCATCCTCACCGGAATTCGCCGGAATCGACAGACCCCCGCACGTCCGGCGTCCCTCCGGACGTGCTCCTTACCCGTCATGCGCCGCCGTACCCACTCGCGGTACGCGGCAGTCCTCTCCACACCCCTGCACACAACCGGAACACTTGCGCACTCTGAGTGCACAGTCTGACTGGTCCGTGCTCCGGAGCAGTCAGCGGCCCCGTCTGTACGGACCACCGTACAGACAACGGTGCCCGGATCATCGTTCCAGATGATCGGGTCCGACATGCAGAGCTCAAGGACACGATTTGAGACCATGTCTCCCGTGAGCTACCCCTACGAAGCCCCCCAGTCCCAGTCGCTGTTCGACCGCGCCTCCGTCGTGACGCCCGGCGGCGTCAACTCCCCGGTGCGCGCCTTCCGCGCGGTCGGCGGCACGCCGCGCTTCATGGTGTCCGGCACCGGCCCCTACCTCACCGACGCCGACGGCCGCGAGTACGTCGACCTGGTGTGCTCGTGGGGCCCGATGATCCTCGGCCACGCGCACCCCGCGGTGATCGACGCCGTCCAGCAGGCGGTCACCCGCGGCACCTCCTTCGGCACGCCCGGCCAGGGCGAGGTCGAGCTGGCCGAGGAGATCGTCGGCCGGGTCGCCCCGGTCGAGCAGGTCCGCCTGGTCTCCTCCGGCACCGAGGCCACCATGTCCGCGATCCGGCTGGCCCGCGGCTTCACCGGGCGCGCGAAGGTGGTGAAGTTCGCCGGCTGCTACCACGGCCACGTGGACGCCCTGCTGGCCGCCGCCGGTTCGGGCGTGGCCACCTTCGGCCTGCCGGACACCCCGGGCGTCACCGGCGCCCAGGCCGGCGACACCATCGTGCTGCCCTACAACGACCTGGCCGCCGTCGAGCAGGCCTTCGCCGCCCACCCGGGCGAGATCGCCTGCGTGATCACCGAGGCCTCGCCCGGCAACATGGGCGTCGTCCCGCCGCTGCCCGGCTTCAACGCGGGCCTGGCCCGGCTCTGCCGGACGAACGGCGCGCTGTTCGTCTCGGACGAGGTGATGACCGGCTTCCGCGTCTCCAAGGCCGGCTGGTACGGCCTGGAGGCGGCGAACGAGGGCTGGGCGCCGGACCTGCTGACCTTCGGCAAGGTCATGGGCGGCGGCTTCCCGGCCGCGGCCTTCGGAGGGCGCGCCGACGTGATGGCCCACCTGGCCCCGGCCGGCCCGGTCTACCAGGCGGGCACCCTGTCCGGTAACCCGATCGCCACCGCGGCCGGCCTGGCCCAACTGCGCGGCTGCACCGACGAGGTGTACGCGACCGTGGACAAGGTCGCCGCCGAGATCTCCGGCCTGGTGTCGGAGGCGCTCACCAAGGAGGGCGTGACGCACCGGCTGCAGACCGCCGGGAACATGTTCTCGGTGTTCTTCACCGAGGCCGCCGTCACCAACTACGACGAGGCCAAGACCCAGGAGGCGTACCGTTTCACCGCCTTCTTCCACGCGATGCTCGCCGAGGGTGTCTACCTGCCGCCGTCCGCCTTCGAGTCCTGGTTCGTCTCGGCGGCCCACGACGAGCGGGCGATCGAGCGGATCGCCGCCGCCCTTCCGGCCGCCGCCCGCGCGGCCGCCGCGGCCACGGTCTAGGCCGGACAGGACCCAGGCCCCGATCCATCCCTGCGAGCCCCAGGAGTACTGAGAAGTGAGCGCCAAAGAGATCACCGTCGTCCATCTGATGCGGCACGGTGAGGTGCACAACCCGGAGGGCATCCTGTACGGGCGCCTGCCGGGCTACCGGCTGTCCGAGCTGGGCCGGGAGATGGCCGAGCGGGTCGCCGAGGACCTGGCCGGCCGGGACATCACCCACGTGGTGGCGTCCCCGCTGGAGCGGGCCCAGGAGACCGCCGGGCCGATCGCCAAGGCGCACGGCCTGGACGTCGCGGCGGACGAGCGGCTGATCGAGGCGGACAACATCTTCGAGGGCAAGACCTTCGGCGTCGGCGACGGCTCGCTGCGGAACCCGGGCTACTGGAAGTACCTCACCAACCCGTTCAAGCCCTCCTGGGGAGAGCCCTACCTCGACCAGGTGGTGCGGATGATGGGCGCGCTCGGCGCCGCCCGGGACGCCGCGCGCGGGCACGAGGCGGTCTGCGTCAGCCACCAGCTGCCGATCTGGATCGTCCGCTCCTTCGTCGAGCGCCGCCGGCTCTGGCACGACCCGCGCCGCCGGCAGTGCTCGCTGGCCTCGCTGACCAGCTTCACCTTCGAGGGCGACAAGATCGTCTCGGTCGGCTACCGCGAGCCGGCCCGCGACCTGCTGCCCGCGCACCTGATCGGCAAGGGCGGCAAGGACAAGCCGGTGGGCAAGAGCTTCGGCGCGTGAGCCCGCGGGGCCGTTGGTAAACCCCGCGTAAGTATGGGATCGGGCCGCCCGGCGAGAGCCGGGCGGCCCGACTCCGTCACAGGTCAGAGGGGGTGCGACGCGCTAGGGAGGACCCCGGCGAACCTGCCCGGAACTCCATGCGAAACTTTTCACATGTCTGCCATGGCGCGCCCCCGTCCCCGTGTCGCCGCAGCTGCCGCCACTGTCGCCGCCGCTGCGCTCGTCCTCACCGGCTGTTCGTCCTCGGGCTCGTCGGGCAGCGGCGAAGGCCAGGTCGGCTTCGTCACCGTCAAGGGGACCAACCTGTCGAAGGTGGACACCGGCAAGCGCGGGAGCGCACCGGACATCTCCGGGGAGACCCTGGACGGCGGCCAGACCAAGCTCTCGGACTACCACGGCAAGGTCGTGGTGCTGAACGTCTGGGGCTCCTGGTGCGGGCCGTGCCGGGCCGAGGCGAAGAGCCTCCAGGCCGTCTCGGAGAAGTACAAGGACCAGGGCGTCCAGTTCCTCGGCGTCAACACCCGGGACAGCGACAAGACCAACGCCGTCCGCTTCGAGCAGGAGCAGGGCGTCACCTACCCGAGCATCTTCGACCCGGCGGGCACCCAGCTGCTCAAGTTCCCCAAGGGCAGCCTCAGCCTGCAGTCGCTCCCGACCACCCTGATCGTCGACCGCGACGGCAAGCTGGCCGCCCGCGCCGTCGGCGGCACGACCCAGGACGCGCTGGAGTCCATCCTCCAGCCGGTGGTCGCGGAGCCGAAGCAGTGAGCCTGCCGCTACAGCTCGCCGACAACACCGGGACCCTCCAGAGCGGGGCACTGCTGGTGGCCGCGCCGATCGCGCTGGCGGCCGGGCTGGTGTCGTTCTTCTCGCCCTGCGTGCTGCCGCTCGTCCCCGGCTACCTGTCGTACGTGACCGGCTTCTCCGCCGCAGACCTCGCGGACGCCCGCGGTGCGCGGCGCGGCCGGATGCTGCTCGGGGCGACGCTGTTCATCCTCGGCTTCACCGCGGTCTTCGTCTCGGGCGGGGCGCTGTTCGGCCAGTTCGGCGACACCCTCCAGGCGCACAAGCGGGTCATCTCGATCGTGCTCGGCGCGCTGACCATCGTGATGGGCCTCGCCTTCATGGGCCTCGTCCCCGGCCTGAGCATGCGCGAGGTGCGCTCCCACCGCCGCCCGGCGGTCGGCCTGCTGGGCGCCCCGCTGCTCGGCATGGTGTTCGGCGTCGGCTGGACGCCCTGCATCGGCCCGACCCTGGCGACCGTCCAGAACCTGGCCCTGAACCAGGCCGACGCGGAGCGCGGCGCCCTGCTGATGACCTTCTACTGCCTGGGACTGGGCGTACCGTTCATCGTGGCCGCGCTGGCCTTCCGCCGGGCCCTGGGTGCCTTCGGCTGGGTCAAGCGGCACTACCCGCTCGTCATGCGGATCGGCGGCGGCATGCTCGTCGCGGTCGGTCTGCTGCTCGTCACCGGCATCTGGGACTCGACGATGAGCGAACTGCAGTCCTGGACCGCCGACTTCTCGATCGGAATCTGACCGTGAGCAAGACCACGACCGAGGCCGAGCTGCCCCCGGCGCCGGACGACGCGGCCGCCGAGCGGCTCAGCAGCGCGCCGGTCGAGTCCGAGGGCCCGACCGGCATAGGGGTGTTGGGCTGGGCGCGCTGGATGTGGCGCCAGCTGACCTCGATGCGGGTCGCGCTGATCCTGCTCTTCCTGCTGTCGCTGGCCGCCATCCCGGGCTCGCTGATCCCGCAGTACCAGAACGGCCAGGGCCTGCTCAAGGTCGAGGCGTGGAAGACGCACCACACCACGGTCGCGCCGATCTACGAGAAGCTCCAGCTGTTCGACGTCTACAGCTCGGTCTGGTTCTCCGCGATCTACATCCTGCTGTTCGTCTCGCTGGCCGGCTGCATCGTCCCGCGCACCTGGCAGTTCGTCGGCGTGCTGCGGGCCCAGCCGCCGGCCGCGCCGCGCAACCTGACCCGGATGCCGGTCTACGCGGCCTGGCGCACCGAGGCGGACGCCGACGCGGTGAACGCCGCCGCCCACCGGCTGCTGCGCAAGCGCCGGTTCCGCGCCAACCTGGCCGGCGGCTCGGTGGCCGCAGAGAAGGGCTACCTGCGCGAGGTCGGCAACCTGCTCTTCCACATGTCGCTGTTCGCGCTGCTCGGCGGTTTCGCCTGGGCCAGCCTGGCGTCCGGCACCGGCGGCAAGCTGATGGTCGAGGGCGAGGGCTACTCCAACACCATCACCCAGCTCGACGACTTCAACGGCACGCGGTTCTACGGCACCGAGGACCTCGACCCCTTCTACCTGAAGCTGAACGGGTTCACCGCCAAGTTCCAGGACAAGGGCGACCAGATCGGCGCCGCCCGGCAGTTCACCGCGAACGTCGAGTACACGGCGGGCGAGGACACCTCGAAGCTCAAGCAGGGCACGATCGAGGTCAACCACCCGCTGGAGATCGGCGGCAGCAAGGTCTTCCTGATCGGCCACGGCTACGCCCCGGTCATCACCGTCAAGAACGGCAAGGGCGACGTCGTCTACCGGGGTGCCGTGCCGTTCCTGCCGCAGGACAGCAACCTGACCTCGACCGGTGTCGTGAAGGTCTCCGACTACGGCGCTGGCCCGGACGGCAACCCGACCCAGATGGGCTTCTCCGGCTTCTTCCTGCCGACCGCGCCGCTGAGCTTCGAGGGCACCGGCCCGGTCTCGCTCTACCCCGGCGACGCCGCCCCCGAGCTGGTGCTGAACGCCTTCGCGGGCGACCTGGGCACCGACTCCGGCCTGCCGCAGAACATCTACCAGCTCAACGACCGCAAGCTGACCCAGCTGACCCAGGACGGCCAGCCCGCCAAGGCCCGGCTCAAGCCCGGCCAGGCCTGGGACCTGCCGGACGGCTACGGCAGCGTCACCTTCGAGGGCTACAAGCAGTGGGCCAGCTTCAACGTCTCGCACCGCCCGGGCAACACGATCGCCCTGACCGGTGCGGTGCTGGCGATCCTCGGCCTGATCGGCTCGCTGTTCGTGCAGCGCCGCCGGATCTGGGTGCGCGCGGTCGCCCTGCCGGGCGGCGGCACCCAGGTGGAGCTGGCCGGTCTGGCCCGCAGTGAGTCGGCGAAGATCGCCGAGGAGCTGGCCGAACTCGCGGTGGACCTCCAGGACGACGCCCCGGCGTCGGAGGACGAGGACGACGCCGCACCCGAAGGCCCCGCGCCCGAGGATCCCGCAGCCGAGGATCCCGCAGCCGAGGCCCCCGGACCCGAGGCCGCCGCGGCTTCGGACGCACCCGCAGAACCCGCAGTCCCTGCCGACCAGAACTCCAAGGAGTAGACGGTGCATCTCGCCTCGGGGGTCGACCCACAGCTGGCCGACCTCTCCAACAAGCTGATCTATTCGGCGATGGTGGTCTACACGCTCGCCATGTTCGCCCACATGATCGAGTGGACCTTCGGCAGCAAGGGCGCCGTCGCCGTTCGCTCGACGGAGCAGTCGGGCAGCCTGTCCGAGACCGTCGCCGGGACGAAGGGCGCGAAGAAGGTCACCGTCACCGTGGCGGGGGCCGGCGGCGGCACCACCACGCTCACCCGCACCGCCCTGGCGGGCGAGGGCGCGACGGTGGTCACCAGCGGGCGCGGCGCGGACGAGGAGGACGGTCCGGGCGCGGCCGGCAACAGCACCCGGGCCGACCTGGCCGGCCGGATCGCGGTCTCGCTCACCGTGCTGGGCGCCCTGCTGCACGCCGGCGGCATCGTCACCCGCGGCCTCTCGGTCTCCCGCTGGCCGTGGGGCAACATGTACGAGTTCTCCTGCGCCTTCGCCTTCGCCATGACGGCGGCGTACCTGGTGCTGCTGGCCTCGAAGAAGAACGTCCGCTGGCTCGGCCTGCCGGTCGTGCTCGCGGGGCTGCTGACCCTCGGCATCGCCACCACGGTGCTCTACACCGACTCCGAGCAGCTCGTCCCGGCGCTGCACTCGCCGTGGCTGGCGATCCACGTCTCGACCGCGATCTTCTGCGGCGGCGCCTTCTACGCGGCGTTCATCGCCACGCTGCTCTACCTCGGCAAGGACTCCTTCGACAAGCGGATCGCGGCCGGCCTGACCACCGGCCCGCTGGGCACCCCGGCGTCGGTCTGGCGCCGGCTGCCCGCCGCGTCCACCTTCGACAAGCTGTCCTACCGGATCAACGCCCTGGTCTTCCCGCTCTGGACCTTCACCATCATCGCGGGCGCGATCTGGGCCGAGGCGGCCTGGGGCAAGTACTGGGAGTGGGACCCGAAGGAGACCTGGTCGTTCATCACCTGGGTCGCCTACGCCTGCTACCTGCACGCCCGCGCGACGGCCGGCTGGAAGGGCCGCAAGGCGGCCTACCTGGCGCTGGCGGCCTTCGCCTGCTGGCTCTTCAACTACTACGGCGTGAACATCTTCGTCACCGGCAAGCACTCCTACGCGGGGATCTGACCGGGGCACACAGTCACCCACCGGCCCGGCTCTCCGCAGAAGGTAGCCGGGCCGAGGTGCGACAGGGGTAGTTCGTGCCGGCCGCCGGCCGGCACGGGGAGGAACGAGGAGGAAATCGCGCAATGGAGTGCGACGAGGTCATGCTGACCGTCCGAATCACCGCCGCCGAGCGCACGTTGCTCCGCCGGCTCGCCCAGGGACACCGCAGCGACGTGTCCGAGGTGGTGGCCGACGGCCTGCTGGACATCATCCCCACGCTCAGCTCGCCGGTGGACGCCTACCGCCTGCTGGGCGCCCTGGCGGCGCCGGCGCCGTGCGCGCTGACGGTCTGGCTGCCGACCCCGCTGGCCGACCTGCTGGTGCCCGGCGCGGCACGGATCGCGCAGGTCACCGAGGTCCGGATCGAGTCGGCCAGCGCGATGCTGGGCGCGGCGCTGCGGCTCTGGCTGGCCCAGGACCCGGTCCGGCTGGCCACCAACCTCAGCGTGATGCACGCCGGTCGGCCGTCGGCGCTGGTCGCCGCCTAGCGGGCGGTCGAGGGAGCCCAGGGGGTGCTCAGGGGGCGCTCGGGGGAGGCCGGTTCAACTGGCCAGTGGCAGCCGGGGGCTGCCGATGCCCTGGCCGGCGGGGCGGTCGTCGAAGGCCTCCCGCCGGGCGGGCACCGTCGGCGGCTCGCCCGGTCTGTCGCCCGATCTGTCACCCCGCCTGTCGGCCGGCCTGTCCGCCGATCCGTCGGCGGGACCGTCGATCGGTTCGGTGAGCAGCCGGCAGTCGGCCGCCGTCCGCCCGTCCTGGACCAGCAGCACCCGGACGGGCAGCCGGCGGCCGTCCGGCGCCTGCTCGTGGACCGCCTGGACGAGGCAGGGCCGGTCCAGCTCGATGTAGCGGTCGAAGGACGTCACCAGCTCGACCGGCACCACCGGTTCGGGGTGGCGCAGCCGCTGGGCGGCCTGCCGGGCGGCCTCCAGCACCAGCATCCCGGGCACGTGGTCCAGCTCGTGGTCGAACAGCACCGGGTGCCCGGCGTCGGTGCGCAGCAGCCAGGTGTCGGGCCGCAGGGTGGGGCTGAGCACGACGTCCGTGGGCTGTGCGCGGCCGACCAGTTCGGGCGCGGTGGGCGCGGGCGGCCGGGGCAGGGTGGCGGCCCGCCGCTCGGGGCCGCGCAGCCGGGCGTAGGAGGCGGGGGAGACGACCCGCAACTGGCCGGAGCCGTGGCCGATCGGGTGGCCGTCCCGGGATATGTCGATGTGCACCCGCAGCGAGACCAGCCGCCCGTGCCGCATCCGGACGTCCTCGCAGCCGACCGCGAGCATCAGCGAGGCCGGTCCGGTGGTGACGGCCAGGCCGCGCAGGCCGTCCGGGCCGAGCGCGTAGGAGAGGTCCTCCATGACGAAGTGGTGGCCGCGCGGCACCCCGAAGCCGGCGTGGCCGATCAGCAGTCCGGCCTGCCGGATGGTCTCGGCCATCAGCACCGGGTCGTGGAAGCGGTCCCCGGGCAGGCGGTAGAAGGCGTGCAGCCGGGGCCACTGGGCGCCGAGCAGGAAGTCGTACGGACCGGTGGCCTGCCAGCCGGTGAGGAACACCTCGGACACCGAGGTGCGGTGCACCAGGTGGCGGGAGACGGTCCGCTCGTGGAAGTCGTAGCCGGGACCGGGGTGGGCGTACGGACCGTGGGCGTCCGGCTCTACGATCAATGGCATGACGGGCCCTACTCCAGGGTGGCGGTCGAGCGGCCGGTACGGCCGCCTGAAACAAAACATACAGACCACCCGGTTTCTCTTCTGCGTCTGGGGTGGCCCCTGCCGCGCAGCCCGACGCGACCACGCTACCCGGCCTCTGGACTGGGGTAATGGCCGCCCAGGGGGTGGCAGGCCCGGGGTGGGGGTGCTCCCCACTGGACGGCGGGGTCGGCGAAGGAGCTAGATTAGATACCAACCATGCGGTTTCGGTCGGCGCCGTCCGCATGCGAGGCGTCGCCCCCAACGGCGGCGCGCTGACAGCAGCGGGGCGGGCGGGGGGAAACGCGTCCGGCCGAGTCCGGAGGGGCCCAGTGGTCAAGCAGGAACGCGCGGGGCGGACCAGGCGTGCCGTGCTGCTCGCCGCGGCGGACACGTTCGCCGGCGTGGGCTTCGAGGCCGCCAGCCTGGTCGACATCAGCCGCCGGGCCGGGGTGAGCAAGGGCGCCCTCTACTTCCACTTCGTCTCCAAGCAGGCCCTCGCCGACGGCGTGCGCGCCGCCGCCGGGCGCGAGATCGGCTCGGCCGCGCTGCGCGCCCTGCGCTCCGGCGGACCGGCCCTCCAGGGCCTGATCGACTTCTCGCACGAACTCGCCCGGCTGCTGCGCGAGGACGTGATGGTCCGGGCCGGCGTCCGGCTCGGCCGCCAGGGCCCACCCCGGGCCGACACCCCGGACGGCCCGCCCGGCGCGGACGCCGCCTGGCGCAGCCTCACCGCCGTCGTCCACCGGCTGCTGGACCGCGCCGCCGAGGCCGGCGAGCTGCGCCCCGGGCTGGACCGCCGGGCCGCCGCCGAACTGCTGACGACGA
Source organism: Kitasatospora sp. NPDC091276 (assembly GCF_040684355.1). Taxonomy (NCBI): domain Bacteria; kingdom Bacillati; phylum Actinomycetota; class Actinomycetes; order Kitasatosporales; family Streptomycetaceae; genus Kitasatospora; species Kitasatospora sp. NPDC091276. Next base: position 203,875 of record NZ_JBFBFU010000003.1, read on the forward strand.
TGGCGGCCGGCCAGGTGCTGCTCGCCGCCGAGGAGGCCGACCGGCCCGGGCCGGAGGCCGTCGGCCGGCTCTGGGCGGCCGCGCTGCCGGCCCTGGTGGCGGTGGAGCACTGCGCCGGCTACCGGCTCCGAGCGGCCGTGGGCGGACAGCTCCGGCAAGCGCCCTGAGAAACGCCCGGGAGGCGTCGCGGGAGGTGCCCCGGAGCGCCCGGCGTGATCCGGAGGAGAGCCCCTGAGCCCCTAGGAGGGCACGCGCTCGGCGACGCTCAGCCGGGCGAGCGCGTGCGGCTGGACCAGGCCGGGCAGCACCAGCGTCCACAGGTCGGACATCCGCTGGATCAGGTCCCGCCGGTCGGTCAGCACCTGGGAGCTCAGCTGGATCCCGGTGACGGCCCCGGTGATCACCCCGGCGGCGGCCGCCAGATCGATCCCCGGGTGGAGGTCCCCGGCGTCCCGGGCGCGTTCCAGCAGCCCGCGGGCCACGTCGGACCAGCCCTGGTAGGCGGCGATCTGCGGCTGGGTGAAGCTGCCGTGCTCGATCGTCAGCCGGATGCTGCCGCGCACCAGCGGGTCGTCCTGGAGGGCGTGGGCGAAGGCGTACCCGAGGTCGATCAGGGTCTGCACCGGGCTGTCCGAGGACGGCTGCCAGGTGCCCAGCCAGGCGCCCTGCCCCTCGATGACGGCGAGCGCCAGCTCCTCCTTGGAGCGGAAGTGGAAGTACAGCGCGCCCTTGGTGACACCGGCCCGGTCCAGGATCTCGGACATCGTGGCGGCGGCGTAGCCCCGCTCGTCGAACACCTCGGCCGCCGCGAGGAGTACCGTCTGGCGGGTCGCCAGCGCGCGGGCCTGCCTGGCCATCGCAGCCTCCCTGGATAGTTCTGGTCCATCGGCAGCGGCCGATCCTATGGGGGCCGACGGGGCGGCGGGCCGCATACCGTCCAGTAGGTATTCTACCGAGCCGCGCCGGGGCGGAGCGGACACCCGGTGGTCGGACCGGCCGGGCCCGGTGGTCCGGGCCGCCGGGAAGGCCGGAAGGCCGGCCACCCGGGTGGGGTGACCGGCCGTCGCGGGAGGTTCCGGGCCGTCAGGCGGCCTGCTGCCAGCTGACCGGCGAGTAGTAGGCCGGGCGGCGCTCCAGGCGCTGCCAGTTGGCGATCGGCTCGACCTGCGCGGTCGCGGCGGCCTGCTGCGCGACGGCCGCCCGGGCCATCAGCACGGCGGTGAGGGCGGCCAGCTCCTCGTCGGAGAGCGAGCCGCGGACGATACGGACGAGGGGTTCGGCGGAAGCAGTCATGGTCTGGTTTTCTCCCCCGGTGGCTTGTGGTGTGTGGTGGTCGCTCGGAACTGCGTGCTGCGGGCCGCGCGTGGGCGCGGGCGTTACATCGGCGGGTTGCCGTGCTTGCGGCTGGGCAGGTCGGCGTGCTTGGTGCGGAGCATGGCCAGGGCGGAGGCGATCACCTGGCGGGTCTCGGCGGGGTCGATGACGTCGTCGACGAGGCCGCGTTCGGCCGCGTAGTACGGGTGCATCAGTTCGTTCTTGTATTCCTTGATCTTCTGGGCGCGCATGGCGTCGGGGTCTTCGGCGGCGCTGATGTCGCGGCGGAAGATGACGTTGGCGGCGCCTTCGGCGCCCATGACGGCGATCTCGTTGGTGGGCCAGGCGTAGGAGAGGTCGGCGCCGATGGAGCGGGAGTCCATGACGATGTAGGCGCCGCCGTAGGCCTTGCGCAGGATGAGCTGGATGCGGGGCACGGTGGCGTTGCAGTAGGCGTAGAGGAGTTTGGCGCCGTGGCGGATGATGCCGTCGTGCTCCTGGTCGACGCCGGGCAGGAAGCCGGGGACGTCGAGCATGGTGACGAGGGGGATGTTGAAGGCGTCGCACATCTGGACGAAGCGGGCGGCCTTCTCGCTGGCGTTGATGTCGAGGACGCCGGCGAGGGACTGGGGCTGGTTGGCGATGATGCCGGTGACGTGGCCGTCGATGCGGGCCAGGACGCACAGGACGTTGGTGGCCCAGCGTTCGTGGACTTCGAGGTATTCGCCGTGGTCGACGATCTCCTCGATGACCTTGCGCATGTCGTAGGGGCGGTTGCCGTCGGCGGGGACGAGGTCGAGGAGGGTGTCGTTGCGGCGCTCGACGGGGTCGTCGTTGACGGCGGGGGGCGGCATCTCGCGGTTGTTCTGGGGGAGCAGGGAGAGGAGGTAGCGGACTTCCTCGATGCAGGACTGCTCGTCGTCGTAGACGAAGTGGGAGACGCCGGAGACGCCGGCGTGGACGTCGGCGCCGCCGAGGCCGTTCTGGCTGATCTTCTCGCCGGTGACGGCCTGGACGACGTCGGGTCCGGTGATGAACATCTGGGAGGTCTCGCGGACCATGAAGACGAAGTCGGTCAGCGCGGGGGAGTAGGCGGCGCCGCCGGCGCAGGGGCCGAGCATGACGGAGATCTGCGGGATGACGCCGGAGGCCTTGGTGTTGCGCTGGAAGATGCCGCCGTAGCCGGCGAGGGCGGTGACGCCTTCCTGGATGCGGGCGCCGGCGCCGTCGTTGAGGGAGACCAGGGGGGCTCCGGCCGCGATGGCCATGTCCATGATCTTGTGGATCTTCTGCGCGTGGGCCTCGCCCAGCGCGCCGCCGAAGATCCGGAAGTCGTGCGCGTAGGTGAAGACGGTCCGCCCGTGCACGGTGCCCCAGCCGACGATCACGCCGTCGGTGTGCGGCTTCTTCGCCTCCAGGCCGAAGCCCTGGGCGCGGTGCCGGCGCAGCGGCTCGACCTCGTGGAAGGAGCCCTCGTCCAGCAGCAGGTCGATGCGCTCGCGGGCGGTCAGCTTGCCCTTCGCGTGCTGGGCCTCGGTGGCCTTCTCGCTGGGGCCGCGCCGCACCTTCTCGCGCAGTTCGTGCAGCTCGGCGACCCGCCCGCGGGCGTCGGCCGCGACCTCGGGGACCTCGCCGTCGACTGGCGCCTCATGCACAACCGTCATCTCGAACCACTCCAAGGGTGAGGGAACTGTCCGACAGCCAACGTCTGCTGTGCCCCCGGCTGCGAATCACTTTCTTCACTTATGACTGTACGAGGGGCCGTGCGTTGGTTTCGGCGTCGATTCCGTACAAGGTCAGGTCCGTTTAGATGTCAGGCCTGCACAGAAGGGGTGGTGTCGAAGCCGGAGCGCTGGGTGTCCGTTCGAATACCGGGGGCTGTCGGTCAGGTGATGGCCCGATGATCTGAACATGAAGAAAAGTGCAGGTCAGGGCTGTTGTTCAGTAATGTAGGGCGGCTCTCTTGCGCCTTGCTCAAGCCCCGCTCAAGTCCGGTCGGGCGCCGGTGCGGATCCGTGCTAGACGGCGCCGAGTCGTAGGGAAGCGCCAAAAACACCACAGCCCACCCGATGCCGTCCGGGTGGGCTGTCCGGGGGATCCCCCCAGTGGCTCCGATCAGCTCTTTCGGCCGTCCTCGGGCTCGTCCTCGCCCCGCAGCTCCTGCTCGCGGCGGCGCAAATCGGCCTCCCACTGCTTCAGCATGTCCTCGTGATCCTTGTCGCTCCTCTTCAACGAGGCGAGGAATTCGGGGTCGTCGTCCGGTGCGAGCGGGCGGCCGTCGCGCCGGACCGGCTGCCCCGGACGGCCGTCGGCGTCGTCGGCCGCCCCCGTCCGCAGGAGGCCGCGCTGCTTGCCGGCCACCAGCCAGGCGATCGGGCCCACCGGCGGGAACAGCAGCACGATGAGCACCCACAACGGCTTGGGCAGGTGCTTCACCTGGTCCTCGGGCGTGGTCAGGCAGTCGATGAACGCCCACACCCAGAGCGCGAGCGGAAGGATGATGGTCAGAAGAATTCTCAGCACGGCGGCGATCTCCCTGCGGGGCGGTCGGGGCGGGTGCCTTCCCGGGGCCCTTGACGGAGCCAGGCTATCCGGTGGCGGATACTGACAGGCATGGCATACGACGATCTCCGCTCGTTCCTGCGGGCACTCGACCGTGAGGGCGACCTCAAGCGCATCAAGGCAGAGGTGGACCCGCACCTGGAGATCGGCGAGATCGTCGACCGGGTCCAGAAGGCCAAGGGCCCCGCGCTGCTCTTCGAGAACGTCAAGGGCTCGTCGATGCCGCTCGCGATGAACGTCTTCGGCACCGAGCGGCGCCTCGCCAAGGCGCTCGGCCTCAAGGGCCCGGACGACATCTCGGAGAAGATCGCCGGCCTGCTCAAGCCCGAGCTGCCGCAGGGCTTCACCGGCTTCCGGGACGCCTTCGGCAAGCTCGCCTCGATGGCGCACGTGCCGCCCCGGCACGTGAAGTCCGGTGACGCGCCGGTCCAGGAGGTCGTGCTCACCGGCGACGACGTCAACCTGGACGAGCTGCCCGCCCTGTTCACCTGGCCGATGGACGGCGGCTCCTTCTTCAACCTGGGCCTCACCCACACCAAGGACCCGGACAGCGGCATCCGCAACCTCGGGCTCTACCGGCTCCAGCGGCACGACCGCCGCACCATCGGCATGCACTGGCAGATCCACAAGGACAGCCGCAACCACTACGCGGTGGCCGCGAAGCGCGGCGAGCGGCTGCCGGTCGCGATCGCCTTCGGCTGCCCGCCCGCCGTGACCTACGCGGCCACCGCGCCGCTGCCCGGCGACATCGACGAGTACCTGTTCGCCGGCTTCGTCGCCGGGGAGCGGGTGAAGATGGTCGACTGCAAGACCGTCCCGCTCCAGGTCCCGGCCGACGCCGAGGTGGTGCTGGAGGGCTGGCTGGAGCCCGGCGAGATGCTCCCCGAGGGCCCGTTCGGCGACCACACCGGCTTCTACACCCCGCAGGAGCCGTTCCCGGCGCTGAAGATCGACTGCGTGACGATGCGCCGCCGTCCGATCCTCCAGTCCATCGTGGTCGGCCGCCCGCCGACCGAGGACGGCCCGTTGGGCAAGTTCACCGAGCGGTTCTTCCTGCCGCTGCTGAAGATCATCATCCCGGACATCGTCGACTACGACCTGCCCGAGGCCGGCGGCTTCCACAACTGCGTGATCGTCTCGATCGACAAGAAGTACCCCAAGCACGCCCAGAAGACGATGCACGCCATCTGGGGCGCCCACATGATGTCGCTGACCAAGCTGATCATCGTGGTGGACTCCGACTGCGACGTGCACGACTACCAGGAGGTCGCCTGGCGGGCCTTCGGCAACGTCGACTACAGCCGCGACCTCACCGTCGTCGAGGGCCCGGTCGACCACCTCGACCACGCCTCCTACCAGCAGTTCTGGGGCGGCAAGGCCGGCATCGACGCGACCCGCAAGCTCCCCGAGGAGGGGTACACCCGGGACGGCGGGTGGCCCGAGATGGTCGAGTCGGACCCGGCCACCGCCGAACGAGTGACCCGTCGCTGGAAGGAATACGGACTGTGAGGAGATACGGCACTATGGGGTCGGACCAGACGCAGGGGGCTGCCGCTCCCCGCACCGGCGGGGGTCTCCCGGAGTACGGACTGTGAGCACCGCTGCGGTCGAGACGCCCGGGCGCACGAAGGCCTTCCTGCGCCTGGTGATGATCGAGCACTCGGTCTTCGCCCTGCCCTTCGCCTACACCGCCGCACTGACGGCCATGTTCCTCGCCGACAAGCGGGTGCACTGGGGCGAGCTGTTCATCGTCACCGTCTGCATGGTCGGCCTGCGCACCTTCGCCATGGCCGCCAACCGGATCATCGACCGCGAGATCGACGCCCGGAACCCGCGCACGGCCTCGCGCGAACTCGTCACGGGTGCGGTGTCGCTGAAGACGGCGTACGCCGGCTCGGCCGTGGCGCTGATCGTCTTCCTCGGCGCGGCGGCGATGCTCAACCCGCTCTGCCTGGCGCTCGCGCCGGTCGCCGTCGTGCCGATGGTGGTCTACCCGTACGGCAAGCGCTTCACCGACTTCCCGCAGGCCATCCTGGGCCTCGCCCAGGCCATGGGCCCGGTCGGCGCCTGGCTCGCGGTGACCGGCACCTGGTCGTGGGACGCCCTCGTACTGGGCGTCGCGGTCGGCGTGTGGATCGGCGGCTTCGACCTCATCTACGCCTGCCAGGACGTCGAGTCCGACCGGCACGGCAAGGTGCGGTCGGTACCGGCCCGCTTCGGCATCCCGGCGGCCATCCGGGGCGCGCGGGTGTGCCACCTCGTCACGACGCTCCTGCTGGGGTGGTTCGCGCTCCGGACCCACGCCGGCGCGGCGTTCTGGGTCGGCCTGGTCGTCGTCGCGGGGGCGTTCGTCTACGAGCACACCATCGTCAAGCCGAACGACCTGTCCAAGCTGAACCGGGCCTTCTTCCAGACCAACGGCTTCGTGGGCATCTCGCTGTTCGCCTTCGCCCTGCTGGACCTGATCATCCGCGGGCTCGGGGTCTGAGCCCCGCGGAGTCACGTGCGTGGACCCCGTCGCCTCGGGAGACCTGGATCAGGTGAGCGGCGGGGTCAGCTGGCAGACGACGACGAGTTCGAGTCGGGGGACGATGTAGCAAGTGATCAGTCCTCCGGCGACGTCGAGGCACTGCATGGGCTCGCCACTGCCCTCGTACGTGGTGCCATCCAGGTAGAGCGCTTCGGCTGCCCGAACCAGTTCGGCGGCCTTCTGCTCGACTGCCGAGAGGAAACCGGCCGGTGCCCCGCCGGTGACGTGCTCCTCGCTGGGCAGGTACTCCCAGCTCCAGCTCACCCGTTCACCGCCGAGAAGGCGGACCGGTACAGCACGGCGACCTCCGTGGCGTGTCGGCGGCACTCCTCAACGGTTGCGGCGTGGTTGGCCAGGTAGTTCTCCCGGTGGTAGGTCTGCGCCGTGGCCGGGACCCGCTCGATCTCCACCACGGTGGCCCAGTGGGCAACGAACGCGCGGATCGGGTTGACGCTGCCTGCCTCGATGGCCGCCGCCATGGCTCTGGTCTGCCCCTCCACCATCTCCGGAAGCCGGTCGGCAGCCACCACGGCGAGCGCGGCCTTGATCGCCGCGGGGGTCTTCTCAGGCCGAGGGATGAGTTCGGTTCCATTCGACACCGGCTGACTCACAGGGCGCTCCTCTCGTCTCGTCCGAGCCTAGCCGGGTCAGCGGAACAGGGCGGCGTGATCCGTGGCCCAGGTGCGGAAGTTGCGGGGTGGGTGGCCGGTGAGGTCCTGGACCGTCGTGGTGGCCGGGTTCGGGGTGGTGATGCGGGCGTGGACGAAGTCCAGTGCGCTGTCGACGGCCGCTCCGGGCCGACCGGTGGCGGACATGCGGCGGCGGGCCGCCTCGCGGGGGATCTCCTGCCACTTCACCGGGCGGCCGGCGGCCTCGCCGATGATGTCCACCTGTTCCGCCTGGGTGGGGCACTCCGGGCCGGTGAGCAGGTAGCGCGCGCCGTCGTGGCCGTCCTCGGTGAGGGCGCGGACGGCGACCGCCGCGATGTCCCGCTCGTCCACCGGGTTCAGTCCGGCCGCGCCGCCGTAGCCCTGTACGGCGCCCCCGGAGCGGATCTCCTCCGCCCACTGGAGCGCGGCGGTGAACCCGTGCGCCCGCAGCACCGTGTGCCGGACCCCGCTCCCGGCGAGCAGCGCCTCCACCTCGCCCTCGGCCCGGACGGCCGGCGAGGAGAGGAGCACCACCCGCCCGGCCTCCCGGGCCAGCACCCCCACCGCGTCCGCCGCCTCGTCCGCCGTGGGGAACGGCCACCCCAGCAGTACCGCGCCTGCCCCCTGGACCGCCGCCTCCAGCGATGCCGGGTCGAGCAGGGCCCGCTGCGTCAGCGTCCGCACCCGCACCCCGGCGGCGGCGAGCTGCAGCCCGACGTGTCGCTCGACCGCTCCGGGGACGCCGACCGCCAGCACAGGTGACGTGCCATCAACTCGCTTATCTGTCATGTCTCGAACGTAGGCGAGAACCATGAGACGCCCCATGCTTGCGGGTCTCCGGTTCATGCGCCATCGTCTATCAGGCGCGCGCCAACTCGCGTGCGCCCCCGAGTGCTTCGCGCGCCGACCTCGCCCTGGCCTCCGCCACCTGACCGGGTGCTGGCTGCGCACAGGAAGTCGGCGAGTCCGACTTCCTGTGCGCTCGGCCCGGGGCGGCTACTCCGAACGGTCGGAGATGAAGGCCTCGTACTGGGCGGCCGTGAGCAACTGCTTCAGCTCGTCGGGCTTGGTGGCGGTGAGCTCGACGATCCAGCCGTCGCCGTACGGGTCCGTGTTGATCAGCTCGGGTTCGTCGCTCAGGCCCTCGTTCACCGCGGTGACCGTTCCGGTGAGCGGCATGAAGATATCGCTCACCGACTTGACCGACTCCACCGTGCCGAACGCTTCGTCGGATTCGAGCTGCTTTCCCGCGGTGGGGACGTCGACGAAGACGATGTCACCGAGCTGCTTCTGCGCGAAGTCGGTGATGCCCACCTGGGCCTTGTCCTTGCCGGTGGTCCGCACCCACTCGTGGTTCTTGGTGTACTTGAGGTCTTTCGGGACGTTGGCCATGGAGATCTCCGCGAGGTCGAGGCGACTGCACTGACGGATCGTCAGTCATGCGGACGAGCCTGCTACAGGTCCCCGCCCCTCGCCGCGAAGCGCACCCGGTCGGGTGAAGGCGGGTGTCAGTTGTGCAGGAAGGACTCCAGTGAGGTGGCCAGCGCCACCGGCGTCTCGTACATCGGGTAGTGGCCGCTGCCGCCGAGCTCCTCCAGTTCGGCGTTGGGGTAGTGGGCGAGCCAGGTGCCGCGCATCACGTCGGCGGTCAGGGCGAGGTCGTGTGCGCCCACGATCACCTTGACGGGGACGGGGTTTCCGCTGATGCGGCGTTCCAGGTCGGCCGTCGCCCAGTCCCGCACGTACCCGCCGAAGGCCTCGGGCGTGGAGAGTCGGAGCGACTGGTCGACCATGCGGTCCAGCCAGACCCGGCCCGCCCGCTGTCCGGTGACCAGGTCGAGGATCGCGTACCGCTTCTCGCGGTCCTCGGCGGCGCCGTAGAACAGCGCCTCGCCGTCGGCGTCCAGCGGGTAGGCCCCGGCGGGGACGGGTGCCAGGCCGACGAGCTTGCGCACCCGCAGCGGCGCCTCGGCCAGCACCTGCTGCGCGGCCTTGCCGCCCATCGAGTGGCCGATCAGCGAGAAGCGGTCCCAGCCGAGCTGGTCGGCCAGGGCGAGCGTGTCGGCGGCGATCTCGGCGAGCGTGTAGGAGCCGGTGACGTCCTTGCGCTCCCCGTAGCCCCGGTAGTCGAGGAACGCGTAGCTGAAGGCCCTGCCGTCGAGGTAGTCGAGGAAGGGCCCCCAGCCCGCGCTGGTGCCGAACCAGTCGTGCAGGACCAGGACGTGGTGGTCGCCGGTGCCGGTCGAGCGGTGAGGGATCGTCATGCCCTCGGTCCTTCCCCGGAAGCCTCCCGCCCGAACGGCCGGTCTCCGGCCCGTACGGCGGCCGGCTACGCCGTGGGCCGTCGGGCGAAGGCCGGGGCGTGTTCGGGGCGGGGGCCGAAGGCGATCAGGCGGGAGATGCCCAGCCGGACCGCCGGGACGTGGCGGACGAGCGCGGCGAATCCCATCGGCGGGCCGGACCGCCGGCCGGTGAGCGCCGGGGCGAACATCACGCCGTGCAGGATCCGCTGCAACCGCTGGATGACCACGGTCGGCATCTGGCGCCGCCGTTGCACCCGGGCGAGTGCGGCGGTGGTCGGGCGGCCGCGCAGCAGCGGCTCGGCGAGCAGGGTGGCGGCCGCGACGGCGTCCTGGATGGCGAGGTTGATGCCCACCCCGCCGGCCGGGGACATCGCGTGGGCGGCGTCGCCGATCAGCAGCAGGCCGTCGGTGTACCAGCGGTCCAGCCGGTTGAGCCGGGCGTCGAGCATGTGGACGTCGTCCATGCCCGCCAACTGGTCGACGCGGTCGGCGTACTGGGGCAGCAGCCGGGCGATCCGCTCGCGGAAGCGCTCCACGCCCTCGGCGCGCAGCTGCGGGTCGGAGCCCTTGGGCTTGAAGTAGGCGATCTGGAAGTAGCCGTCGCGGGCGATGCTGAGGGCCAGTTCGCCGTTGCCGAAGCCGGCGACGAGGCTGGGCGGCGCGGCCTGCTCCTCCGCGTGCCGGGGCAGGCGGAACCACCAGACGTCGAAGGGCACCGGGTACTCCTCGGCCACCAGGCCGGCCGCCTTGCGCAGGGTCGAGTGCCGGCCGTCGGTGCCGACGGTGAGGTCGGCGCGGAGCTCGCCCTGCTCGCCGTCCCGGGTGCGGTAGCGCACGCCGGCCACCCGGCCGTTCTCCTGGATCAGCCCGGTGGCCTCGGTGTTCATCCGCAGGGTGAAGGTGGGCTCCTGCCGGGCTTCCTCGACCAGGAAGTTGAGCAGGTCCCACTGCGGCATCATCGCGATGTAGTTGTACGGCGCGGGCAGCCGGTCGTAGGCGCTCAGCGGGACTTGGCCGACGCCGGGCACCGGCACCACCAGGTTGCCGAGCCGGCTCTGCGGCAGCGCGGCGAACTTCCGGCCGAGGCCGAGTTCGTCCATCAGTCGCACGGTGGAGGCGTGGACGGTGTCGCCGCGGAAGTCCCGCAGGAAGTCCCCGTGCTTCTCCAGCACGGTCACCTCGACACCCGCCCGGGCCAGCAGCAGGCCCAACATCATTCCGGCCGGTCCGCCCCCGGAGATCACGACGCTCATGGCTCTCTCCCTTGCTGTGCTCGGTTGATCACCTTCCGTGTGGAACTTGCATTTACAGAGTCTCTGGAACCGTCTCAGGTGTCAAGTAGTATGCTGCTTCACATGAAGGATCTGGTGGCGGCCGCCCTCGCGGCGGCGAAGGACCGGGGCCAGGACGTCGCGGACGTCCCGCTGACGGCGATCGCCGCGACGGCCGGAATCTCCCGCAGTACCCTGCTGCGCAGGCTCGGCGGCTGCCGGGCACCGCTGGACGAGGCGGTCCGGCAGGCGGGCGTCGACCCGGGCGGACGGCCGCCGGTACGGGAGCGCGCGATCGCGGCGGCGGCCGGGCTGGTGGCCGAACGCGGCCTGGGCGGGGTCACCCTGGACGCCGTGGCGGACCGCGCCGAGTGCTCGCTGCCCAGCCTGCACACCGTCTTCGAGGGCCGGGACGGCCTGCTCACCGCCGTCTTCCTCCAGTACGGCCCGCTGCCGGACCTGGAAGCGCTCGCCGCGAACCCGCCGGAGTGCCTGGAGGACACCGTCCGGGCACTTCACCGCGCCTTCGCCGCGGCCTTCGACCGTCGGCCCCGGGTCATGCCGGCGGTCTTCGCCGACCTGTTCGCCCGGCCGGACGGCCCCGCCTCCCGGATGATGGCGGCCCACCTGCCGCGACTGTTCGACGGCCTCGGCCGGCTGCTGCTGCCGCACGTCGAGGCCGGACGGCTGCGGCCGCTGCCGCTCCCGGTGCTGGGCCAGCTGCTGTTCGGCCCGCTGATCAACCACATCCTGCTGCGGCCGGTCCACGAACCGGTGCTCGGCGCCGGACTGCCCTCGCTGGAGGAGTCCATCGACCTCTTCGCCGAGGCCTACCTGCGGGCGGTCGCCCTGCCGTAGCGGCGCCGGGAGACTGCCTGATCCGTTCCTGGGCCCTGGGACGTGTCCCCCGGAAAGCGCCGAGCCCCGGCTCGCCGGGCGGAGCCGGGGAGCCGGGGCTCGGACGGGGGTGGTCAGGCGCTGCGGCGGCGGCGCGCGACGAAGAGCGCGCCGATGCCGCTGACGAGCAGGGCGGCGGCGCCCGCCGCGGTCCTGATGACGCCGTCCGACCCGGTGTGGGCGAGCTGGCCGCCCGCCAGCTGGGCGGTGGTGCCCGTAGTGCCCGTGGTGCCGGTGGTGTCGGTCTCGTCGGCGGTGCCGGTGGTGTAGGTGGTCCGGATGACGGGGCCGGTGTCGACGCCGGAGGTGTCGGCGGTCGCAGCGGTGAGCTGGATCGCGCTGCCCTGCGGGCCCGCGTCGGCGGCGTGGGCGGTGCCCTCGTTGATGAGGGCGGACGGGTTGACGAAGGTCTGGCCGACCTTGGCCTCGGCGGTGTAGGCGAGGCGGACGTGCTTGGTGATGGTCGCGCCTGCCGCGAGGCCGTCGCCGCTGAGGAGGTAGCGGGCGGGGCCGCCGGACTGGGGGCCCGGGGTGCCGGGCACGGTCTCCCAGGCGCCGTCGGCCTTCTGCATCTCCAGGACGCTGTGCGGGTCGACCCACAGGATGGTGGCGAGCTTGCCGAACCGGGAGGCGCTGGGGTTGTCGACGGTGACGTCGAACTCGACCGGGGCGCCGCCGACGACGGCGGTGGTCGGCGCGTTCCTGAGCTGGACGGCCAGCGACTTCACCGCGACGTCCTTGGTGGCCTCGGCGAGCACGGTGTCCTCGGCCGCCGGGTCGACGACGGCGGAGTAGAGCTTGGTCGGCTGGTTGTAGCCGCCCGCGTCGTTGTTGCCCACGGCGGCGAGCCGCAGCTGGACGGTCCTGGTGGCGCCGGCGGGGACGGTCAGGCCGGTGACCTTGCCGCTGAAGTTGAAGGCCCTGTCGCTCTGCTCGAAGGTCAGCTCGACCGGCTTCCAGGTGCCGTCGGCGTCGCGGTACTCGATGGCGAACGCGTCGCGCACCCGGGCGTGCACGTTGCTCACGTTGAGCTTCAGGGTGAACGGGGCCTCGGCGGTGCCCGGGTTGGTGACGGTCTCGGAGAACTCGACGGGCTCGCCGCCGAACCCGATCGGGGACGGCTCCTGGACGGTCAGCGCCGGCTTGGCGGTGGCCGGGGCGGCGGTGACGTCGATCGCGACGAACTGGGGGCCGACGATCGCCTGCATGGCCCCGCTGCCCTGGTCGACCATCGCCCACGGGTGGATGTAGGCCGTGCCGAGCGGGGCGTCGGCGGTGAACGCGAAGCGGACGTGCCGGGTGTCGCTGCTGCCGGCGGCGATGGTCCTGTCGTCGGTGAGGTGGTACGTGACCCGGTCGGAGCCCGGCTGGCTGCTGGGGGTGCCGGTGATGTTCTCCCAGGTGCCGTCGGCCTTCCGCACCTGGAGCGTGCTGTGCTGGTCCGCCTCCACGACCTTGTCGACGGTGGTGTAGCGGGAGGCGCTGGGGTTGGTCACGGTGACGTCGAACTCGACCGGGGCGCCGCCGGCGACGGCGGTGGTCGGCGCGTCCTTGACCTGCACGGTGAGGGCCTTGGCCGCGACCTGGTCGGTGCTCCCGTCGAGGACGGTGGTACCGGTCGCGTCGAGGACGGCGGAGCTGAGCGTGACGGTCGAGTCCTGGTTGGACCAGTAGGCGGCGAGCTCGGTGGTGAGGCGCAGCTGGACGGTCCTGGTGGCGCCGGCGGCGACGGTCAGGCCGGGGACGGTGTCGGCGACGGGCTTCCAGGTGCCGTCCGCGTCGCGGTAGTCGACCTTGATGGCGTGCGTCGCGATGGGGCCCGCGCCGCTCGTGCCGATCCTCAGGGTGAACGAGGCCTCGGTGGTGCCGGGGTTCGTGATGGTCTCGGTGAACTCGACCGGCTGTCCGCCGCGGCCGACCGTCGCCGGTGCGTTGACCTTCAGCGACGGCTTGTCGGCCGTGGCCGGCGCGGCGGGGGCGGTCGCGGCGGCCTTCGCGGTGCCCTCTGCCGGGGCGGGGGCGGTGGCGGCGGCCGGCGCCTGGGAGGCGTACGCGGCCGGGGAGGAAAGCACCGCGCCGGTGGCCAGCAGCACGCCGAGGGTGGCGGCGGTGAGGACGGTGGAGCGGGAACGACGGGCGCGGACAGCAGACAAGGAAATACCCCCCGGGGTTTTCTGCCGTCGGTATTTCAGCCGCCGGCCGGTACATGTGGTGGAAGTCGGACCCGAAGTTCGAGGGCGTCGCCCCCAGCGCCTCTCGCGGTCCGGGTTCGGCGGGCTTCCCCGCCTCTCACTGACATAGACGTGCGGCGGCCGCTGGGGTTGCAGCTGATCCAGAAGTTTTTTCGAAAATCTCTGAGACCGCCCTGACCTGAGGTTCTTCTCCCCGGCTCCCGCCGGTCTCAGTGCAGCGCGAGCTCGTCGCCCACGCTCAGCCGCCCGGGGGCGGCGACCTCGGCGAGGGCGTCGAGCCGGCCGTCGTGGGCGTGCACGATCGCCTTGAGGATCTCGGCGGCGTGCGGCAGCCCCGGCTGCGGGGCGCCGGTCATCGCGCAGCGCTCGCTGGAGCGGACGAAGGCGAGGCGGGCGTCGGTGCCGCCGTGGCCCTCCCGGCCGAACCAGCGGTCCTCGACGAAGGGCGGGGTGCCCGGGGGCGTCCGCAGCAGGATGTTGGGGCGGAACCGGCGCTCGTCGACCACCGTGAAGGGGGCGGCCTCGCGGACCCAGTCCAGGGTGGCGGTGGTGAGCACGCTGACCGGCAGCTGGTCGAAGTGGGAGACGGCGTCCTCGCGGGCGAGTTCGACGTCCTCGCGCTGGAGGTAGGCGCGCAGGAACGCGGCCGGGTCGGCGACCGGGCGGCCGAGCGGGTCGAACAGTTCGGGGCCGTCGATCCGGTGGCCGAGGCGGGCGGAGAGGCGGAGCAGGCCGTCCATCCGGCGGAAGCGGCGGGTGTTCTTGCCCGAGCCGAGCTTGCCGTCCGCGTCGCGGACGGCGTAGAGGCGGTCGCCGGCCAGGCCGCGCTCGTCCACCTCGACGGAGTCGAGCCGTTCGCCGCCGGTGGACTTCACGGGGTAGCGCCAGAGTCGCTCGATCACTCCGATGATCTCTGCCATGGGCGGACAGCGTAGCGGCGGCGCCGGGGGATGGTCTAGACCAAGTCCCGTGCGGCGACTGGCCGGAGCGGCCCAGGGCGTGTCTTCGAACCCCCGTCGGCGCGCGGGCGGAGGCTTGGAGACACGCCCTAGCCCAGCCGGGCCACCGCCCGGACCGGCGCACCGTCCGCCGCCGCCAGCCGCAGGGGGAACAGTGACACCTCGACCGGCCGCCCGGCCTCCTGGGCGTCCAGCAGCGCCCGCAGATCGGTCAGGTTCTCGGCGATCACCCCGCCGCCGGGCGCCCCCAGCAGCACCCGGTGCGCGGCGAGGGTCGGCTCGTCGGCACCGGGCTGGTCGTGCTCGTCGGTGAGGTCCGCGAGCAGCGCGGCGACCGCCGGGTCGCCCGGGCCCGGGTCGGGGGTGGGGTCGACGCTCAGCGCGTCCACCCCGACGGTCCGCACCCCGGCGGCGACGATCGCCTCGGCGGCGTCCGCGGTCAGGCTGGGGTGCGCGAGGTAGGCGTCGGTGCCCCAGTGCCGGGCCCAGCCGGTGGCGAGCAGCAGGACGGACCCCTCGCCGACGCGCGCCAGGGCGGGCGCGAGCAACTCGGGGGTGACGGCGGCCCGGGGCTCCAGCCCGCGCAGGTCGGCGAGCACCGCGGGGCCGGTGAACCGCTCCAGCGGCAGCCCGTCCAGGGTCGGCCAGGTGACGTCCACGTGGTACGGCGCGTCCACGTGCGTCCCGGACTGCGAGCCGAGGTGCAGGGCCAGCACGTTCACCCCGGCGGTGGCGGTGGTGAGCGCGGGCTCCAACAGGACGGCCGGATCGCCGGGGTAGACCGGCATCGCGGTGGTCACCTGATGGGTGAGGTCGACGAGGGTCGCTGCCATGCCCCCATCCTTCCAGGGGAGCCCGCGGATGAGGCCCGACCGGGTGAGTCCGGATAGAAATGGGACATGGGAACAGTCAAGCGTCAGCCGTGGGTGGTCGGGGTCTCTGGTGCGTCGGGGACGCCGTACGCCGCCTCGGTGATCCGGGCGCTGCTCGCCGCCGGGGAGCCGGTGGACCTGATCGTCAGCCGAGCCGCCCGGCTCACCATCCTCGACGAGACCGGCATCTCCTTCCGGGACGCCCACTGGCGCGCCGACCTGGCCGCCTGGCTGGGCTCCGACGAGGGCCTGGACGACGTCCGCTACTGGCCCGCCGGGGACTTCGCGGCCGGCCCGTCCAGCGGCTCGTACCCGGCCAAGGGCATGCTGGTGGTGCCCGCGACCACCGGCGCGGTGGCCGGGATCGCGCTCGGCCTGAGCAAGGACCTGCTGCAGCGGGTGGCCAGCGTCACCCTCAAGGAGCGCCGCCCGCTGGTCGTGTGCGTGCGCGAGACGCCACTCAACGGGGTGACGTTGAAGCACCTGGTGGAGCTCGACGCGCAGGGCGCCGTCGTCCTCCCCGCCTCGCCCGGTTTCTACGCCGGCGGCTCGACCGTGCGGGAACTCGTCGACTTCGTGGCCGGCCGGGTGCTGGACGCGGTCGGCGTCCCGCATTCCCTGTACCTGCGCTGGGAAGGGGAGTTGGGGGCGGCGGCCCGCCGGGCCGACGAGAACGGCAGCGTGTCGACTGAGGGGGAGTGAGGAGGCCGGGGGCGGGAGAGTATCTTCTCTGCGATATCCGGGTTGTTCCGCGCATGGCGCCTTGGAATCCGGATAATGATCTGTGGGTCTGGTGAGGTTCGGAAGGACGCGGACGGTATATGGACACGGTGGACAGACAGCTCATCCAGGCGCTCCGGGAGAACGGCCGCGCGTCCTACGCCGAGCTGGGCCGGCTGGTCGGACTCTCCGGCCCGAGCGTCACGGACCGGATCAACCGACTGGAGCAGGCCGGCGTCATCACCGGCTACCGCGCGACGGTCAATCCGGCCTCGCTCGGTTTCGGCGTCACGGCCCTGATCGGCCTTCAGCTGACCGACGCCGCCGATCACGAGGACGTCGCGCACCGGCTCAAGGACCTCAACGAGGTCGAGGACTGCTGGTTCATCGCGGGTGACGACTCCTACATGCTCAAGGTCCGGGTGGCCGACGTGGCGGGCCTGGAGTCGGTGGTCAAGCGGATCTCGGGCACGAAAGGCGTGGCCCGCACCCGCACCACCGTCGTACTCTCCACGAAGTGGGAGAACCGGGTGAGCGAACTCCCTCCCGAAGGAGAGTGACGGATGGCACTGGTCGGTCTGGAGGAGCTGCGCGCCGCTCGGCAGCGGATCGCGGGGGTGGCCGTGCGCACCCCGCTGGTTCCCGCCCCGTGGGCGGACGAGGGGGAGCGCCGGCTCTGGCTGAAGCCCGAGAACCTCCAGCCGACCGGGGCCTTCAAGACCCGCGGCGCGTACAACCGGCTGGCCGCGCTCACCGAGGCCGAGCGGGCCCGCGGCGTGGTCGCCCAGTCGAGCGGCAACCACGCGCAGGCGGTGGCGTACGCGGCGGCGCTGCTCGGCGTCAAGGCCGTGATCGTGATGCCGGACACCTCGCCGGCGGTGAAGGTGGAGTCCACCCGGGGGTTCGGCGCCGAGGTGGTCCTGGTGTCGCCGGAGGAGCGGGACACCCTGCCCGCCGAGCTGGCCGAGCGGCACGGCTACGTCTGGGTGCCGCCGTACGACGACCCGTTCATCATCGCGGGCCAGGGCACGGTCGGCCTGGAGATCGCCGAGGACGCCCCGGCCGGGCTGGACACCGTCCTGGTGCCGGTCAGCGGCGGCGGCCTGATCTCCGGGACGGCGGCCGCGCTCAAGCTCACCCGCCCGGGCATCCGGGTGATCGGCGTGGAACCGGAGCTGGCCGCCGACGCCCAGGCCAGCTTCCGGGCCGGCCGCCGGCTGGCCTGGCCGGTCGCCGACACCTACCGGACCATCGCGGACGGCCTGCGCACCCCGTCGGTCGGCGAGCTTCCCTTCGAGCACCTGACCGCGTACGTGGACGACATCGTCACCGTCACCGAGGACGAGATCCGCGCCACCGTCGCCCTGCTGGCCCGTCGCGGCCGGCTGGTCGCCGAGCCCTCCGGCGCGGTCGCCCCGGCGGCCTACTTCCACCGCGCCGCCGAGACCGGGGGCCGGACGGTCGCGGCCGTGGTCAGTGGTGGCAACATCGACCCTGTGCTGCTCGCTGAGCTGCTGTCGGACCGTCCCGGGCCGAAGGGCGCGCCGGTGCCGAAAGCGACGAGCGACTAGCGCCGCAGGAGCGCCGGGGCGAGGAGCGTCGGCACCGGGTCGGAGCGGCCCGGGGGCGAGCGGACGAGTGACGTACGCTCGGTCCGGCAAGGAATCGAAGTCGGAGGAGGCGGGGCACCGCATGGACGCAGGGCTGAAGCGCGAGCTGGAGGCGAAGGTCTACGCGGGTGAGCGGCTGACCCGCGAGGACGGGATCGCGCTCTACGAGAGCGACGACCTGGCCTGGCTGGGCGGTCTGGCCCACCACGTGCGGACGCGGAAGAACGGCGACGTCGTCCACTTCAACGTCAACCGCCACCTCAACATGACCAACGTGTGCAGCGCGTCCTGCGCGTACTGCTCGTTCCAGCGCAAGCCGGGCGAGAAGGACGCCTACACGATGCGCATCGAGGAGGCCGTCCGGCTCGCCAAGGCGATGGAGGTCGACTCCCTCACCGAGCTGCACATCGTCAACGGCCTGCACCCGACCCTGCCCTGGCGCTACTACCCGCGCTCGCTGCGGGAGCTCAAGGCGGCCCTGCCGAACGTCTCGCTGAAGGCCTTCACCGCCACCGAGATCCACTGGTTCGAGAAGATCAGCGGCCTGCCCGCCGACGAGATCCTGGACGAGCTGATCGACGCCGGCCTGGAGTCGCTGACCGGCGGCGGCGCGGAGATCTTCGACTGGGAGGTCCGCCAGCACATCGTCGACCACGACACCCACTGGGAGGACTGGTCGCGGATCCACCGCCTCGCCCACAGCAAGGGCCTCAAGACGCCGGCCACCATGCTGTACGGCCACATCGAGGAGCCCCGCCACCGGGTGGACCACGTGCTGCGGCTGCGCGAGCTGCAGGACGAGACCGGCGGCTTCCAGGTCTTCATCCCGCTGCGCTACCAGCACGACTTCCACGACTCCAAGGACGGCGTCGTGCGCAACAAGCTGATGGCCCGCACCGAGATGGCCACCGGCGCCGAGGCGCTGAAGACCTTCGCGGTCTCCCGGCTGCTCTTCGACAACGTCCCGCACGTCAAGGTCTTCTGGGTGATGCACGGCGTCACCACCGCCCAGCTGGCGCTCAGCCACGGCGCGGACGACATGGACGGCTCGGTGGTCGAGTACAAGATCACCCACGACGCGGACAACTTCGGCACCCCGAACAAGCTGGGCCGCGACGACCTGCTCGACCTGATCCGCGACGCCGGCTTCCGCCCGGTCGAGCGCAACACCCGCTACGAGATCATCCGCGAGTACGAGGGCCCGGACCTGGGGCGCCGTGAGGCCCCGCAGGCGATGCGCCTCTGACCGTCGACCTCCCCGCCGCCCGGGCCCCGGCCCGGGCGGCGGCGTTTCTTCACCGCCCCCGCACCTGCCCCGGGTTTACCAACCGGTACACCGTTTGGCAGGATCGGCGGTATGTCCGGTTCTCATCGCGCCACCACGTACCCGTCGTACGAGCCGATACCGGAGCCGGTGTACGGGGCGCCGCAGCAGCCGTACGGGGCGGGTGAGCCGTACCAGCAGCCCGTCCGGCAGGACCACTACGGCGAGTACGGGCAGCTCCCGCAGGCCCCTGACGGGTACTTCGAGGCGTACGAGCAGCCGTTCCAGCCGTCCCAGCCGTACGCCGCCGGGCCCGACCCGCTCGTCGCCCCCGAGCCGGTGTACGCCCCCGGGCCGGCGTACGACGCCGAGCCGGTGTACGCCCCCGAGTCGGTGTACGACGCCGAACCGGTGTACGCGTTCGAGCCGGAGCCCGTCCGGCAGCCCACGCCCCCGCCCGCCGCGGTCCCCGTGGGCGCCCGGGCGGCCGCCCGGGGTCACCGCCGGAAGGCGAAGAAGAAGCGCCACGGCAAGGCGGTGATGGCCGGCACCGCGCTGCTGGTCGCGGCCACCGCCGGCTGGTACACCGTCGGCCAGGACGACGCCAAGCCCGTCGCCGCGGCCGCCGACGGCCCCGGCCCGGAGGGCGTCAGCACGCCCGACCAGCCGGCGCCCGCCGCCCGGGCCGCCGCCGACCGGCAGACCCAGCCCCCGGCCGCCGACCGCAGCCAGGTCCGTTCGGACGGCTCGGTCGCCGCGATACCCGGCCTCGGCGCCGACTTCGTCGCGAAGATCCCCGCCGAGACCACCCAGGTGGTGCTCGCCTCCGGCCAGGACAAGAACGGCAACAAGAACACCGTCACCCTGTGGACCCGCACCCCCGGGGGCCGTTGGCTGGCCGGCGAGACCTGGCAGGGCCACAACGGCAACAACGGCTGGACCGCCGACCACAACGAGGGCGACCTGCGCAGCCCGATCGGCGTCTTCGCGCTCACCGACGCGGGCGGCCGCAAGGCCGACCCGGGCAGCAAGCTCCCGTACGACAAGGACCCGAGCTTCGTGGTCTCCGGGACGGGCTTCTTCGGCGACCAGCTGGCCGGCTCCTTCGACTACGTGGTCGCGATCAACTACAACCGGGTGCCCGGAAACTCTCCGCTGGACCCGCGCCGCCCGATGGGGGCGAAGAAGGGCGGCGGGATCTGGATCCACGTCGACCACGACGGCCCCACCCACGGCTGCGTCTCGATCCCCGAGGACAAGATGGCCGAGCTGATCCGCACCCTGGACCCGGCGGCCCACCCGGTCATCGTGATGGGCGACGCCACCTCGCTGTCCGCCTGACCCCGGCGTTCCGGCCCCGGCCTGATCCTGGCCTGACCCCGGCCTTCCCCCGGCCCGACCCCGGCGTTCCGGCGGCGTCCGCGCGGCGTTCCGGGCGGCGCGGGGCCCGTCACCGGCGGCGGTGCCCGCCCCCTCGTCCGCCTCGGCGTCGACCCCGGCGCGTCCGGAGGCCAGTCGCCGCAACGCCCCTTGTCGGGCTCCTACAGATCGCGGGGGCGGATCCTGTAGCCGGGCGCGCCCCGCTGACCAGTGGGTAACCCGGTTCCATGGCACTATGAGCGGTTCGCGCATTGTGGCACTCGGCCACTACCAGCCCCCCAAGGTCCTCTCCAACGACGACCTGGAGGCGCTCGTCGACACCAACGACGAGTGGATCCGTAGCCGGGTGGGTGTCAGAACCCGGCACATCGCCGAGGGCGAGACCCTGGTCGACCTCGCCACCGAGGCCGCGCAGAAGGCGCTCGCCAAGAGCGGCCGGACGGCCGACGAGATCGACCTGATCGTGGTCGCCACCTGCACCGCGGTCGAGCGCAGCCCCAACACCGCCGCCGCCGTGGCCGCCCGGCTCGGCGTCCGGGCGCCCGCCGCGTACGACATCAACACGGTCTGCTCCGGCTTCTCGTACGCCCTGGCCACCGCCGACCACGCGATCCGGGCCGGCGCGGCCCGCCGCGCGCTGGTGATCGGCGCCGAGCGGATGTCCGACACGCTGGACTGGACCGACCGCACCACCTGCGTGATCTTCGGCGACGGCGCGGGCGCCGCGGTGGTCGAGGCCCAGGAGGACGGCGCCGAGCCCGGCATCGGCCCGGTGGTCTGGGGCTCCGAGCCGGAGAAGGGCGACGCCGTGGTGATCACCGGCTGGGACCCGGTGATCAGCCAGCAGGGCCAGTCGGTGTTCCGCTGGGCCACCACCCAGCTCGCCCCGCTGGCGCGCCGGGCCTGCGAGCAGGCCGGGATCGACCCGTCGGAGCTGAAGGGCTTCGTGCCGCACCAGGCCAACCTGCGGATCATCGACTCGATCGCCGCCAAGCTGGGCCTCACCGACGCGGTGGTGGCCCGGGACGTGGTCGACTCCGGCAACACCTCGGCCGCCTCGATCCCGCTGGCCTTCTCCAAGCTGGTCGAACGCGGCGAGCTGTCCCCGGGCGACCCGGTCCTGCTCTTCGGCTTCGGCGGCGGGCTCGCCTACGCCGGCCAGGTGGTCCGCTGCCCCTGACGGCGCGGAGCCGGGCGTCCGAGGGCCCCTGAGGGGCCGCAACGCGAACATGCCGGTGGGCGGGCACCCTGTGTGAGGGGTGCCCGCCCACCGGCATGTCTGGCGCGCGTGCGGTACGTCGGCGGACCTCCCCCGAGGACACGGCCGCCGTCCGTCGTACCCCGGACAGGAGGCCGGGGCTGCGCGCGGAGCGGATGGTCGGTTGAGCGGATGGTCTACTTGGGCGGCTTCTTGCCGGTGACGCCCAGGTACACCAGGGGAGCGAGGTTGGGCTTGAGGTCCTTGACCTTGACGCCCCAGGAGGTGAAGGCCTTCTGGTGCTCGGCCGCCGAGGCGAGCAGCGAGACCAGGGCCCCGGCGACGGCGTTCGGGTCGAGCGACTTGTCGGCCTGGCCCTTCGCCTGGAGTTCCTTGACGGCCTCCGCGAGCGGCTTGGCGACCGCGTTGAGGACCGTCATGCGGATCTTGAAGAACCGCTTGTCCCCTTCGGCGGCACCGAGCGTGACCACTCGGAGAATGGCGTCGTTCTTGCGCCAGAAGGCGAGGAATCCGTCGACCAGTTCTTCCGAAGTGGTCGGACCGGACTTCCCTGCCCAGGACTTTCCGGCCACCAGCTCTTTGAGGGTGTCGGCGTCCTTGGCCATTTCCTCGGCGATTTCGAGGACAGCGCCCTCGACATCCGGGAAGTACTGGTAGAAGGTCGCGGGGGAGGTACCCGCCATACGGGCGACGTCGATGACCTTGACGTCCCGGTACGGCGACGTGCTGAGCATCTCGCGGAGGCAGTCGAGCAGCTTCTGCCGCGTTTCCTGTCCGCGTCGCCCGGCGACGCGACCGTCGACGGTGCGAACTTGTCCTGTCATGCCGTCAGCTTACCGTGGCACGATCTTGGCGCGATTCGGTGATGCGACTATTACTCCGCACGGGGGGTTGCTATAGGGGCATGAACCACTTCGGACGGATATTCACCGCGCTCCGCAGGTGTCGTTGAAGCCCCCCCGTGTGCCTTTGACCCCACAGCGTGACGGCGAGTCCGCTGAGGGGTGGTCGAGTGACAGAGCGTGACGATCGGCGGCGTCGGAAGATCGGCGCCGAAGTGGAGGGTCCGGGCGTCCGGGTGCAAACCGCGGCCGGAACGGGCGTCAGAATCCGGCCGTTCCGTCATCACCGGCCGGACGGCGGCGCTCCCGGGGCCGCCGTCGGCTCTGGGCGGGGGAGGTTGGAGATGGGCCGGGCGGCATTGGAGAATCGGGTCCGGCACCACGCGGCGGGTGCGGAAAACGGGGAGGTGGCAGCGGAGTGGACCAGCTGACGGCGCACGATCCGAGGCGGATCGGGCCCTTCGAGGTGCTGGGGCGGCTCGGCGCGGGTGGGATGGGGCTGGTCTACCTGGCGCGCTCCGCCTCCGGCCGGCGGGTGGCCATCAAGACCGTCCGGGCGGAACTGGCCGAGGACGAGCTGTTCCGCGTCCGCTTCGCCCGCGAGATCGAGGCGGCCAAGACGGTCGGCGGTTTCTACACCGCGGCCGTGGTGGACGCCGACGCGGACGCCCGGGTGCCCTGGCTGGCCACCGCGTACATCCCGGCCCCCTCCCTGGAGGACCTGGTCGAGGAGTGCGGTCCGCTGCCGGTGGACGCCACCCGCTGGCTGATCGCGGGCATCGCCGAGGCGCTGCAGTCCATCCACGCGGCCGGGCTGATCCACCGGGACCTCAAGCCCTCCAACGTGCTGGTGGTCGAGGACGGCCCGAAGGTGATCGACTTCGGCATCGCCTCCGGCGTCTCCAGCACCCGGCTCACCATGACCAACGTCGCGGTCGGCACCCCCGCCTACATGTCCCCCGAGCAGGCCAAGGACAGCCGTAACGTCCGGGGCGCCAGCGACGTCTTCTCGCTCGGCTCGCTGATGGTGTTCTGCGCGACCGGGCACCCGCCCTTCGGCGGCTCCAACCCGGTCGAGACGGTGTTCCAGCTGCTGCGCGAGGAGCCGGACCTGTCCGGGATGCCGCGCGAGCTGATGGACCTGGTCCGCGCCTGCATGCGGCCCTCGCCCGAGCACCGGCCCAGCCCGGCGCAGATCCAGGCCGAACTGGCCCCGCACCTGTTCTCCCGGGACGACGCCGCCGGCGAGGTCGGCGACTGGCTCCCCGTGAACGCGCTGGAGCTGATCGAGCGCAAGCGCGGCCGCCGCCCGAGCGTGCCGCCCCGGGCCGTCCAGCTGCCGGCCGGCGCGCCGCCGCCCCCGGCCGGGCCGCCGCAGGCCGGCCCGCTCCAGCCCCACCAGCCGCCGCAGCCGCACCAGCCGGTCCCGGTGCAGCGCCCCGGCCTGGACGACCCGCGCACCCACCCGGGCGGGGGGCACGCGCCGCCGCCGTCCGGGCCGGTGCACACGGGGCCGCGGCGGGGCCCGGTGTCCGACGGCGAGATCCCGACCGCGAAGATCGCCTCCCCCAACAAGCACCGCGCGCCGGGCGGCGGCGGGGCCGTCGAGGTGCGGCTGTCCGGAGCCTCGGTGCGGATAGGCCCCGGACCGCGGGCCGAGCACGAGCAGACCGGCCCGGGCACCGCCCCGGCCGAGACCGACTGGGTCCGCCGGGTCACCCCGCCGCCGGTGCCGGCCGCCCGCTGGCGCCCCTGGCGGTTCCGGATGTCCAACGACGTCTGGGGCACCCCCGTGGTCGCCGACGGCACGCTCTTCGTCTCCAGCTTCGAGGTGCACGCGCTGGACATCGCCTCCGGCGAGCGGCGCTACAAGACCCGGGACGTCGCCTGGGCGCTCGCGGTGGACGCCGGCCGGGTGCACGCGGCCGACGGCCCGCACCTGTACACCGTGGACGTCGCGGACGGCACCGAGCGCTGGCGCACCTCACTGGACGGCTGGGTCTACTCGCTCTCCGCCGCCGACGGGGTGCTGTGCTGCGGCGTCCGCGGCGGCGGCGTCCAGCTGCGCTCGGCCGCCAGCGGCGCTGAGCTGTGGCGGGCCGACGACGCCCAGCAGGACTACGAGAACCCGCAGTCCGGACCGGTCCTGGTGGCCGGCGCGGCCTACTACTACGGGGCCGGGCGGCTGCGCTGCGTCGACCCGCACGGCGCCGGCCTGCGCTGGTCCTTCCCGGTCGGCGAGGACGTGCCCTCGCACCCGGTCGAGCGCGGCGGCGTGCTGTACGTGACGGCCGGCCCCAGGGTGTACGCGCTGGACGCGGCCAGCGGGGCCGAGCGCTGGCGCTTCGAGGCCCCGGTGGTGCTGTTCACCCCGCCCGCGCTGGACGCCGACGCGGTCTACGTGGCCGACTACCTCGGGACGGTGTACGCGCTGGACGCGGCCACCGGCCGGGACCGCTGGCGCGGGGTCACCGGCAACCGCCAGGGCGCCGAGCCGGTGGTGGTAGGGGACGGCATGGTGCTGGTCGGCAGCGGCGGGGTGCTGTACGCCTTCGAGGCGGCGAGCGGCCGGGAGCGCTGGCGCTACACGGCGCGCGGCGAGATCGTCGGCTCCCCGGCGGTGGCCGACGGCCTGGTGCACCTGGGCAGCCGGGACCACTCGCTGCACACCCTGGACCTGGCGAGCGGTCAGCTGCGCTGGGAGCTCGGCACCAAGGGAGAGCTGACCGGCTCGCCGGTCGCGGTCGGCGGCCGGGTCTTCGTCGGCTCCAAGGACCGCTGCGTGTACGCGCTGGACGCCTTCTACGGCACGGCCGTCCCGGCGCGCTGAACCGGCGCGGCGGCGGGGCGGGCGCCCCGCCGCCGTCGGACGCGTCCGGTCAGGCCTTGCGGGCCCCGGGGTGGCGGCTGCACCAGCCGTCCCACGCGGAGGCCACCATCTCCGCCACGTCGTGGCGGGCGCCCCAGCCCAGCTCGCGGCGGATCAGGTCGGCCGAGGCCACCACCCGCGCGGGGTCGCCGGCGCGGCGCGGGGTCACCTCGGGGGTGGTGTCGTAACCGGTGACCTTGCCGATCACCTCCAGCATCTCCTTGACGCTGACGCCCTCGCCGCGGCCGATGTTGAGCACCAGCGAGGTCTCGCCGGCCGGGTCGGCGGCCAGCCGCTTGGCGGCGGCGACGTGGGCCGAGGCGATGTCGGAGACGTGGATGAAGTCGCGGACGCAGCTGCCGTCCTGGGTCGGGTAGTCGTCGCCGAAGACCCGCGGGGCCTCGCCGGCGGTGAGCCGCTCGAAGACCATCGGGATCAGGTTGAAGACCCCGGTGTCGGACAGCTCGGGGGAGGCCGCGCCGGCCACGTTGAAGTAGCGCAGCGCCACGGTGGAGATGCCGTGGGCCTTCCCGGCCGCGGCGACCAGCCACTCGCCGGCCAGCTTGGTCTCGCCGTACGGGCTCATCGGGGCGCACGGGGTCGACTCGGTGACCAGGTCGACGTCCGGCATGCCGTAGACGGCGGCGGAGGAGGAGAAGAGGAAGCGCTTGACCCCGCCCTCGGCGGCGGCCTCCAGGACGGTCTGCAGGCCGATCATGTTCTCCCGGTAGTAGAAGAACGGCTGCTCGACGGACTCGCCGACCTGCTTCTTGGCGGCGAAGTGCAGGATGCCCTCGATCGCGTGCTCGCGGATGGCGGCGTCCAGGACGGCCCGGTCCAGGGTGGAGCCCTCGACCAGGGCGACGCCCTCCGGCAGGCGGGAGGCGTCGCCGGTGCTGAGGTCGTCCAGGACGGCGACGCGCTCACCGGCGTCGAGCAGCTGGCGGACGACGTGCCCGCCGATGTATCCGGCACCGCCGGTGATCAACCAAGTCATGGGCCGATTCTAGGGTGTTCGGGTTTCCGTGGTGAGTGCCGGGCGAGTCAAGCCGTCAAATCGGACAAATCGGTGAAATGCTGACAAAGATTTCCGTGCTCCCAGCGTGGTGACGAATCGGAGGCAGCCAGGTGAGCCGCAAGAAGGAACACGCCCGCCCCCTGCCGGCCGGGCCCCGGCCGACCGGACCCAGGACGGTCCACGGCCGGCTGCTCGTACCCGGCGCGGTGGCCGTACTGACCGCGCTGGCGCTGGCCGGGTGCAGCAGCGGCTCCTCCACGTCCGCCTCGTCGGCCGCGGGCTCCCCGTCGGGCTCCGGCTCGGCCAGGCCGGCCTCGTCGGCCCCCGCGCGGTCGGCCGACGGGAACCAGTTGCAGGACGACTACCAGCGGGTCATCGCCGACGTGCTGCCCTCGGTGGTGCAGATCACCACCGGCGACAGCCTCGGCTCCGGGATCGTCTACGACGACAAGGGCGACATCGTCACCAACGCCCACGTGGTGGGCACCGCGACCACCTTCACCGTCACCCTCGCCAACAGCACCAGGTCGCTGGACGCCACCCTGGTCGGCAGCTACCCCGACACCGACCTCGCGGTGATCAAGCTGAGCAGCCCGCCGAGCGGCCTCAAGCCGGCCGCCTTCGGCGACTCCGGCAAGGTCCAGCTCGGCCAGATCACCCTGGCCATGGGCAGCCCGCTCGGCCTCTCCAGCAGCGTCACCCAGGGCATCGTCTCGGCCACCGGACGGACCGTCTCCGAGCCCAGGGGCGGCGGCTCGCCCGGCGCCACCATCGGCAACATGGTGCAGACCTCGGCCGCGATCAACCCGGGCAACAGCGGCGGCGCGCTGGTCAACCTGGACAGCCAGGTGATCGGCATCAACACGCTCGCGGCGACGGAGCCCGAGGCCAACGGCGCGGCCGCGCCCGGCATCGGCTTCGCCATCCCGGCGTCCACCATCACCAACATCACCGACCAGCTGATCAAGCAGGGCAAGGTCACCAACTCCGGCCGGGCCGCGCTCGGCATCACCGCCCGGACCAGCTTCAACCAGCAGTTCAAGCCTGCCGGCGCGGTCATCGTGGCGGTCACCGCGGGCGGCCCGGCCGCCTCGGCGGGGATGCAGGCCGGCGACGTGATCACCAAGATCGGGGACGTCGCGGTCGACTCGCTGAACGCGCTCACCACCGCGCTCGCCTCGCTCACCCCGGGCGACAAGGTCACCGTCGCCTACACCAGGGACGGCAGCAGCCAGACCGCCACCGTCACCCTCGGCACCCTGGAGACCCCCTAAGGGCCCGTCCGGCCGGGCCGCACGCCGCGCAGGGGCTCCGCGGACCGGCCGCCCCACCGGACCGGCGCCGGGACCTCGTCACTGCCTCGACGAGGTCCCGGCGCCGTGCCGCGCTCCGGCTCAGCGGCGGGCGGTGCGGGTGCGCCAGGGCAGTTCGACGGTGATGCTGCTCGGGCCGCCCTCCGGGCTCTGCACCAGGAGCACCCCGTCCACCGCGCGGATCCGCTCGGTCAGCCCGGCCAGGCCGCTGCCCGGGTAGGGGGCGGCGCCGCCCTTGCCGTCGTCCTGGACCAGCACCATCAGCTGGTTGTCGGAGCGCCAGACGTCGACCGAGGCGGTGCGGGCCCCGGCGTGCTTGGAGACGTTGGTCAGCAGCTCGCTGACGGTGAAGTACGCGATGCCCTCGACCGCCGAGTCCGGGCGCTCGGCCCGGCCGTCCGGCCCCTTCAGGTCGACGTTCACCTTGACCCCGCCGGGGACGGTGCAGCGGGCGGCGACCGCGGACAGGGCCGCGTCCAGGCCGCGGTCGGTGAGCACCGCCGGGTGGATGCCCCGGGCCAGGTCGCGCAGCTCCTGGAGGGCCAGCTTCACCTCGCCGTGCGCGTTGTCGACCATCTTCGTGGCGGCCGCCACGTCGTCCTCGGTCTCGACCTCGCGCAGCCGCTCCTTGGCCATGCCCAGGTCCATGGCCAGCGCGACCAGGCGGGCCTGGGCGCCGTCGTGCAGGTCGCGCTCGATCCGGCGCAGGTCGGCGGCGGCGGTGTCGACCACCGTGCCTCGGTCGTCCTCCAGCTCGCGCACCCGCTCGGCCAGGGCGCCCGGGAAGAGCAGCGACTCGATCAGGATCCGGTCGATCGCCGCCAGCGCCCGGATCACCCAGGGCAGCACCGGCCACATCACGGTGACCGCGACCAGGGTCACCGTGAAGCTCAGGATGCCCCAGGGCAGCATCAGCACGTTGTAGAGCGCCGAGCGCCAGTTCAGCAGGTCGGTCAGGTGGGCGATGGTGAAGCCCACCACCCCCGGCCGGCGCGGCCGCACCGGCTCCGGCTCGTGGATCGCGGAGTCGTACGCCGCCCGGGCCCGCCGGCGGCCCAGCCCGCCCAGGGAGCGGGAGACGGCCAGCCCGCCGGCCAGCAGCGGCAGGCCGACCACGGTGATCGACATCCCCAGGCCGGCCGTGAGCGTGATGGCGGTGAGCGCGAAGCCGGCGACGCCGAGCGGCAGGTTGAGCAGCAGCTGGCCGACCTGCCGCCACATCCGCGCACCGTACAGCGGCGAGCGGCCCATCTGAGCGTCCTGCTCCTTGATGGCGTCCACGGTGCGGCGGTGCAGCGGCTTCATCTGGATCTACCGTCCCTCTTGGTCGAGCTGGTGGACCAAGCTTCCCGAACCCGGGGCGGAAGATGCCATGGGGGTGATACATCTTCCGGGACGGGGGTTATCCCTACCCCCGTCCTGGTCGTCGGGCCACTGCCCGGTGCTCGCGGGAGTGTCCACCGGACGTCTTGCGGAGCGGGCAGGGTTCGGGCGGAGCGGAGCCGTCCCCTTAGACTCACGCATTGGCCATGATTATGACCGTGCGAGGAAACGTCGTAGAACTGCCTTGAGGGGCTGTTCACGGCCGAGGTGGAGGGCGAAGGCATGGAGGGGCAGCATGCGGCTGCCGTCGCGGCCGACCCGGCGGTCGGCGGCGGCTACTTCGACGCGTACGCCGCGATGGGCCTGCTGGCCGTCGTCGGGGTGCTCTTCGTCGCCGTGGCGTTCACGGCCAACCGACTGCTGCGGCCGGTGGTCTACTCGCCCGAGAAACTCCTCGCCTACGAGTGCGGGGTGGACCCGGTGGGCGAGGACTGGGCGCACACCCAGATCCGCTACTACGTGTACGCCTTCCTGTACGTGATCTTCGCGGTCGACGCGATCTACCTGTTCCCGTGGGCGACGGTCTTCGCCACCGCCGGATACGGCGCCGGAACGCTGATCGAGATGTTCCTCTTCATCGGCTTCCTCGCGGTCGGCCTGCTCTACGCCTGGAAGAAGGGCGTTCTGGAATGGACGTGACGCACACCCACTCGCACGGCGCCCAGGGCGGCCCGGTCCCGCTCGGCCTCCCGGACCCGTCGCGCCCCGGCGCCGTCGAGCGCCGTGGCATCGGCCCGCTGGCCCGGCTCGCGCCCGACCCGGTCAAGGTCGTGCTCAACTGGGGCCGCCGCTACAGCCTCTGGTGCTTCAACTTCGGCCTGGCCTGTTGCGCGATCGAGTTCATCGCCGCGTCCATGGCCAAACACGACTTCATCCGGATGGGTGTCATTCCGTTCGCGCCCGGACCCCGTCAGGCCGACCTGATGATCGTCTCGGGGACGGTGACCGACAAGATGGCGCCCGCCGTCAAGCGCCTCTACGAGCAGATGCCCGAGCCGAAGTACGTCATCTCCTTCGGCGCCTGCTCCAACTCCGGCGGCCCGTACTGGGACTCCTACTCGGTGACCAAGGGCGTGGACCAGATCATCCCGGTCGACGTCTACGTGCCCGGCTGCCCGCCCCGGCCCGAGGCGCTGCTCCAGGGCATCCTCAAGCTCCAGGAGAAGATCGCCGCCGAGTCGCTGCCCGACCGCTACACCGCGCCCGCGGCGGCGCTGCGCCGCCCGCTGGTGACGGGGCCTTCGACCGAGGGAGGGGTCTCGTGACTTCCGCCGAGCAGTACGCGGCGTCGGTCGGGGAGTGGGCGACCGGCGCCGAGGCTTACGGGCTGGTCACCGTCGACGTCCCCGCCGAGCACTGGATCGAGGCGCTCACCGGTGCCCGCGACACGCTCGGCCTGGGCTACTTCGACTGGCTGAGCGCCGTCGACGAACTGGCCGAGGGCTTCTCCGTGGTCGCCCACCTCGCCTCCGCCGACGCCCCGGGCGTGCGCCACCTGGCGCTGCGCACCCGGGTGCCGCGGGACAAGGCCGCGCTGCCCACCGCCGTCCCGGTCTACGCGGGCGCCGCCTGGCACGAGCGCGAGACCCACGAGATGTTCGGCATCGACTTCCCCGGACACCCCTACCTCGCCACCCTGCTGCTGCCGGACGGCTTCGAGGGGTACCCGCTGCGCAAGGAGTTCGTGCTCGCGGCCCGGGTCGCCAAGGCCTGGCCGGGCGCCAAGGAGCCGGGCGAGTCCGACCACGGCGACGGGCCCGCCCGGCGCAAGATGCAGCCGGCCGGGGTGCCGGACCCGAACGAGTGGGGGCCGCTGAAGGGCACCCTGCCGCCGGTCGCCGAGCGGCCCGCGCGCGGTGCGCGGGCGGCGGGCGCGGCCGGGCGGACGCCCCGGGCTGCTGGGGCTGCTGGTGCTGGTGCTGGTGCCGGTGCTGCTGCCGGTGCCGAGGGCGCGGCGGTGCGGGCGGACCGGCCGCGGCGGACCAGGACGGTGGCGGAGGGGTCGGCGAGTCAGGCGGGGGCCGAGGCTGCCGGTGCCGGTGCTCCGGCTGCTACTCCGAGCGCTGCTCCGGCCGCTGCTCCGGCCGCCGGCGAGGCGGCGCCCGTGGTGCGGGCGGACCGGCCGCGCCGGGTCAGGTCGGTGTCCGACGGATCGGTCAGCCAGGCTGCGGAGCCGGCGCCCGCCGAGGCCGCCGAGGCCGCTGCGCCTGCCGAGCCGAAGGCCGGGGGCGCGGCGTCGCCGCGGACCCGGTCCTCGGACGCGCCCTGGCACAACCCGGTGCCCGCACACGACGAGCCCGCGAAGTCCGCCGAGGCGCAGGCCCCGGCCGAGCCCGCGAAGCCTGCGGAGGAGCCTGCCGAGGAGCAGGCGCCCGCCGAGCCGGCGAAGCCCGCCACGCCTGCGGGCGAGCAGGACGAGACGTCGGCCGGACCGGCCGGCCAGGACGGAGACGGCGCGTGAACCTGCTCGACACGGTGCTGCGCTGCGTCGCCACCCTGGTCGTCTTCCTCACCTTCCCGCTGGTCATCGGCCAGACCGAGCACAAGGTCATGGCGCACATGCAGGGCCGGCTCGGCCCGATGTACGCGGGCGGCTTCCACGGCTGGGCGCAGCTCGTCGCGGACGGCGTGAAGTTCGCGCAGAAGGAGGACATCGTCCCGGCCGGGGCGGACCGCCGGATCTTCCAGCTGGCGCCCGCCGTCTCGCTGCTGCCGTACCTCTTCGTGCTGCTGGCGATCCCGGTCGGCCCGAACGGCTTCGTCGGCCAGGCGATCGACGCCGGCCTGTTCTTCGTGCTGGCCGTGATGGGCGTCGGTGTGATCGGCAAGCTGATGGCCGGCTGGGCCTCGGCGAACAAGTTCTCGCTGCTCGGCGGCCTGCGCACGGCCGCGCAGCTGATGTCGTACGAGCTGCCGATGGTGCTGGCGGCGGCCTCGGTGGCGATGGCCGCCGGCACGCTCTCGCTGCCCGGGATCGTGGACGCCTGGGAGTGGTACTGGCTGCCCTGGCAGCTCATCGGCGCGTTCGTGTTCTTCACGGCCGGTCTGGCCGAGCTCCAGCGCCCGCCGTTCGACATGCCGGTCGCCGACTCGGAGATCATCTTCGGCGCGTACACCGAGTACACGGGCCTGCGCTTCGCACTGTTCCTGCTGTCCGAGTACGTGGGCATCCTGGTGGTGTCGGCGCTGACCGCGGTGCTCTTCCTGGGCGGCTGGCACGGCCCGCTGGCGGACCAGCTCGGCTGGCTCTGGATGATCCTGAAGACCTTCGCGCTGGCCTTCGTGGTCATCTGGTTGCGGGTCACCTACCCGCGTCTGCGCGAGGACCAGCTGATGCGCTTCGCGTGGACCGTGCTGATCCCGCTCGCCCTCGTCCAGCTGGCCCTGACCGGCGTCATCAAGGTGGCGATCTCATGAGTTTTCCCGGTGCCGGCCTGGCCAAGGGCCTGGCCGTGACCCTGCGGACGATGACGAAGAAGACCGTCACCGCGCAGTACCCCGATGTGCAGCCGGTGCTGCCGCCGCGTTCGCGCGGCGTCATCGCGCTGCTGGAGGAGAACTGCACGGTGTGCATGCTCTGCGCGCGCGAGTGCCCGGACTGGTGCATCTACATCGACTCCCACAAGGAGACGCTGCCGGCCGCCGAGCCGAACGCGCGGGCCCGCACCCGTAACGTGCTGGACCGGTTCGCCATCGACTTCTCGCTCTGCATGTACTGCGGGATCTGCATCGAGGTGTGTCCCTTCGACGCGCTGTTCTGGTCGCCCGAGTTCGAGTACGCCGAGACCGACATCCTGGAGCTGACCCACGAGCGGGACAAGCTCCGCGAGTGGATGTGGACCGTCCCGGCGCCGCCGGCGCTGGACCCGGCGGCCGAGGAGCCCAAGGAGATCGCCACCGCGCGCAAGGCTGCGGACAAGCTGGCGGCCGCCGCGATCGCCGCAGCCGCCTCGGCGGCCTCGGCGGCCTCGGATGAGGGGGAGGCCCAGTGAGCGCCGCCGCCCTGCTCGCGGCGACCGGCTCGCTGGAGCCGGCCGCCCGTTCGTTCCTGTCCCCGACCGGGGTGGAGATCGTCTTCCTGCTGGTCGGCATCGCCGTGCTCGGCTCGGCCGTGGTCGCCGTCAGCACCAAGCAGCTGGTGCACGCCGCGCTCTGGCTGGTGGTCGCGCTGGGCGGGCTGGCGGTGGAGTTCCTGCTGCTCACCGCCGAGTTCATCGCCTGGGTGCAGGTGCTGATCTACCTCGGCTCGGTGATCGTCCTGGTGCTGTTCGGGCTGATGCTCACCAAGGCACCGATCGGGCGCTCGCCGGACGCCGACTCCAAGAACCGCTGGGTGGCCCTGGCCGTGGCGCTCGCCTCGGCCGGGACGCTGGTGACGCTGGTCGTCGACGCCTTCCGGACCTCCTGGATCGACCTCGGCGCGGGGGGCGGCTCGGCCGCCGTCACCGGGGCGAGCCTGTTCCGCCACTGGGTGCTGCCCTTCGAAGCCCTTTCCGTGCTGCTGCTGGCGGCGCTGGTCGGCGCGATCGTGCTGTCGCGCGGGTCGAAGCGGCGGGTGCCGCCGCCCCGGGCGGGCCGGCTGCGCGCCGGCCGGCCGGTGGGCTCGAACGGGACCGTCGCCGCCACCGTGCCCCGGCCGGCGCCGGAGAGCCCGGCGGCCGCAGAGGCTGCGCCGTCCGCGCCGGAGGAGAGCTGATGCACCTCGCCTACCCCGTCGTCCTCGCCGCGCTGCTGTTCAGCGTCGGCGTGTACGGCGTGCTCGCCCGGCGCAACGCCGTCCTGGTCCTGATGTCCGTCGAGCTGATGCTCAACGCCGTCAACCTCAACCTGGTCGCCTTCGACACCTGGCTGCGCGACTCGCTGCACGCCGGCCAGGCGCTCACCCTGTTCACCATCACCGTCGCCGCCGCCGAGATCGGGCTGGGGCTCGCCATCGTCCTGCTGCTGTTCCGGGCCCGGGGCACCGCGGACATCGACCGGGCCACCGCGCTCGGCGATCCGGCGGAGCCGCTCGCCGAGGAGACGCCGGCCGGAGCCGAGGCGCTGAAGGGCCAGGCCGCCGCATGAACCTCGCCCTGCCCGCCCTCGTCCCCGCGCTGCCCGCACTCGGGGCCGCCGCGACCCTGGCCGTCGGCAAGAAGGCGCCCGGCCTGGCCCGGCCGCTGGCCATCGTGCCGGTCGCCGTCTCGGCCGTGCTCGCCCTGGTCGTCGCCCTCCAGCTCGGCACCGGCCAAGCGCTGGACGCCGCCACCCGGCTCACCCCGACCGGCGGCCCGGACATCGCGCTCGCCCTCCACCTGGACGGCTTCAGCTCGCTGATCTCCGTGCTGGTCGGCCTGGTCGCCACCTGCGTGCAGGTCTACTCGACCGCGTACCTCAGGAAGGACCCGCGCTACCCGTCGTACGCCGCGCTGGTCTCGCTGTTCACCGCGGCGATGTTCCTGGTGGTCTACTCGGGCGACCTGATCGTGCTGCTGGTCGGCTGGGAGGTCATGGGCATCTGCTCGTACTTCCTGATCGGCCACCACTGGGAGACCGAGGACGCCCGCTCGGCCTCGCTCAAGGCCTTCCTGGTCACCAAGCTCGGCGACGTGCCGTTCCTGTTCGGGATCTTCCTGCTCGGCGCGGACGCCGGCAGCTTCCGGATCCCCGACGTGCTGGCCGCCGCGACCGACGGGCGGCTCGGCCACCCGACGCTGATCGCCCTGCTGCTGCTCGCCGGGGTGGCCGGCAAGAGCGCGCAGTTCCCGCTGCACACCTGGCTCCCGGACGCCATGGCCGGCCCGACGCCGGTCTCCGCGCTGATCCACGCCGCCACCATGGTCGCGGCCGGCATCTACCTGGTCGCCCGGCTGCTGCCGGTGTTCCTGCTGTCGGGTGCGGCGCTGGTCGTGCTGGCCGTGATGGCCGCCGTGACGATGATCGGCTCGGCGCTCTGCGCGCTCGCCCAGGACGACCTCAAACGGGTGCTCGCCTACTCCACCGTCGGCCAGCTCGGTTACATGGCCGGGGCGCTGGCCGCCGGCGACCGCGAGGCCTCCGTCTTCCACCTGGTCAGCCACGGCGCCTTCAAGGCGCTGCTGTTCCTGGCCGCCGGCGTGGTGATCCACGCCGCGCACACCAACTCGATCTCCGCGATGTCCCGGATCCCCGGGCTGCGCAAGCGCGTCCCGGACGCCTACTGGACGATGGGCATCGCGCTCGTCGCCCTGGTCGGGCTGCCGCCGTTCTCCGGCTTCTTCAGCAAGGAGGCGGTGCTGACCGCCGCCGAGCACGCCGCCAACGGCGAGGCGCTCACCAACGGGCTCGGCCCGGCCTCGGCCGTGCCGGAGGCCGCCGGGTGGATCGTGCTGATCTCCGCCGGACTCACCGCGCTGCTCACCGCCGCGTACGCGACCCGGCTCTTCCTGGTCAGCTTCCACAGCCCGCAGGCTGAAGGGGCGCAGGCTGCCGGGGCGTCTCAGGCCGCAGCGTCTCAGGCCGGAGCGTCGCAGGCCGTGGCGCCTGCGGCCGGGCACGAGGCGGACGCGCCGTACTCGCCAGAGCTCGACGAGGCCGACCCGGCCACCGCCGAGCCGCCCGCGATGCGCTGGCCGCTCTGGGTGCTGGCCATCCCGACCATGGGCTTCGGCGTCGCCGGGCTGCGCTCGGACTGGCTGCCCGCGCTGCTGGACGGCGGCTCGCTGCGCCCCTCGGCCGTCACCGCCGTCATCGGCACCGGGCTCGCCGTGGTCGGCGTGCTCGCGGCGTACGGCGCCTGGCGCTCGGCGACCGCGCGGCTGGCCACCGGCCGCCCGGCCCCGGCCGACGCCGGCCGGGTGCCCGAGCAGGCCGGAGCCCCGGCCGCCGAGGTGATCGTCGCCGACCCCGGGCGCACCCTGCTCGGCCCGCTGTTCGGCCCGGCCCGGCACGGCTTCGGCGTCGACCGGCTGTACCACGCGCTGTTCGTCCGCCCGGTGACCTCCGCCGCCCGGCTGGTCCGCTTCCTCGACCGCGAGGTCGTCGAGACCTACGTGCGCGGCAGCGGGGTCGGCGCCAACCTGCTCGGCCGGGCCGTCCGGCTCGCGCAGACCGGCAACGCGCAGACCTACCTCAGTGCGCTGCTCGCCGGCGTCGTCCTGCTGGCCGTCCTGGTGGCGGTGTAGCGGATGCCGTACCCCCTCTCCCCGGTTCCCCCGATTCCGACCGCCGCCCGTAGGAGCCCCCGATGAACGCAGTCCTCATCGCCCTCCTGGTGCTGCCGCTGCTCGGCGCCGCGCTCACCCTGGCGCCGGTGTTCGGCCGGGAGCCGGCCGCCGCCGACCGGCGGGCGCTGCGGCTGAACACCGTCGTCACCGGCGCGGTGCTGCTGCTCACCGTCGCCCTGGCGGCCGGGTTCGACCACGACGAACCCGCCCGGATGCAGGCCACCACCGACGTGTCCTGGATCCCGGCCCTCAACGTGCGCCTCCACCTCGGCGTGGACGGCGTCTCGCTGCCGCTGATCGTGCTGACCGCACTGCTCACCTTCCTCTGCGCGCTGTACTCGGAGAAGCGGCTGCCGGGCGGGGACGCCCGGGGCGAGGCCGCTGATGGGCGCCGTCCGTCGGCGAAGGCCTTCGTCGGGCTGTTCCTCCTCCTCGAAGTCGGCATGCTCGCCACCTTCGCGGTGCTGGACCTCCTGCTCTTCTTCCTGGCCTTCGAGATCGTGCTGATCCCGATGTACTTCCTGATCGCCCGCTGGGGGAGCGGCGCGAAGGCCCCGGCCGCCAACCGGTTCATCCTGTACACGCTGCTCGGCTCGGCCGTGATGCTGCTCGGCTTCCTGCTGATCGGCAGCAAGGCCGGGACCTTCGACATGCAGGCCCTGGCCGCCGCGCACGGCAACGGCCTGAGCCACACCACCCAGGTGATCGCCGCCCTGGCGATCATGGTCGGGCTCGCGGTCAAGGCCCCCGCCTGGCCGCTGCACAGCTGGCTCCCGGACGCGCACACCGCCGCTCCGACGGTCGGCTCGGTGCTGCTCGCCGGCGTGCTGCTGAAGATGGGCACGTACGGTCTGGTCCGCGTCCTCCTCCCGGTCGTGCCCGACGGCACCGCGACGCTCGCCCCCTACCTGGGCGCGTTCGCCGCCGTCGGCATCGTCTACGGATCACTGGCCTGTCTGGCGCTGGCCCGCCCCGGCGCCAAGGGCGACCTCAAGCGCCTGATCGCGTACTCCTCCGTCGGCCACATGGGCTTCGTGCTGCTGGGCATCGCCTCCCTCACTCCGGTGGGCGTCAACGGCGCGCTGTTCGCCAACATCGCCCACGGTCTGATCACCGGTCTGCTGTTCTTCCTCGTCGGCGCCCTCAAGGACCGCTACGGCACGGCGGACCTCGACACCCTCTCCGGCGCCACCGGCGCCGCCCTGTACGGCCGCGCCCCGCGGATCGGCGCGCTGCTCGCCTTCGCCGCCGTCGCCAGTCTCGGCCTGCCCGGCCTGGCCGGCTTCTGGGGCGAGCTGCTCGCCATGTTCGGCGCGTTCGACCCGGCCGACGGCCTGTCGCGCCCCGCGTTCGTCACCTACATGGTCCTGGCCGGTCTCGGCACCCTCCTCACGGCCGCCTACCTGCTGATCGTGGTCAAGCGCGTCTGCATGGGCGACCCCAAGCAGCCCGCCCCGGTGGACCAGGTCGCCGACCTGCGCCCGTACGAGGCCGTCAGCTGGACGCCGCTGGCCGCCCTCACCCTGCTCGCCGGCCTCTGGCCCGCGCTCCTGCTCGGCCTCTCCGACCCCGCCGTCAAGCACCTCCTCGGGGGTGGCTGACCGTGCTCGGAGCCCAGATCGCCGCACTCGGACCTCACTCCACGGGGCAGCACACTGTGACCTCCCTCGCCGTAGCCAACCCGGGCAGCCTGATCCAGTCCGTGGACTGGGTGGCGATCGCGCCCCCGCTGATCGCCGCGGTGGCCGCCCTCGCCGTCCTGCTCACCGACCTGTTCCTGCCCGAGCGGCACCGGAAGTGGCTCGGCCGCCTCGCCGCGGCCGGACTCGCCCTCGCCCTCATCGCACTCCTCCCCCTCACCGGGGGATCACCCCGGGCGACCTTCTGTGTGCAGAACGTAGCAGGGGGGTCTGACAACGCGGGCTGCTCGTACGTCGCCGACCACTTCGCCCTGGTGTTCCAGCTGCTCGCCCTCGGCGGTGCGCTGATCGCCGCGCTGCTCTCCGCACACACCGTCGAGGAGGAGAAGCTGCCCGGCGGCGAGTACTGGTTCCTGCTGCTCTCCAGCGCCACCGGCGCCGCACTGCTGCCCGCCTCCCGCGACCTCGCCACCATGGTGATCGCGCTGGAGGTCGCCTCGCTGCCCGCCTTCGCCCTGGTCGCGCTGCGCCGGGACGGCCGGGGCGCCGAGGCCGCGCTCAAGTTCTTCGTCTCCTCCGTCACCGCCACGGCCGTGATGCTGCTCGGCGTCGGCTTCGTCTACGCGGCCAGCGGCAGCCTGCACCTCGGCGCCGTCGCCCAGGGCCTGGAACACGCCCCCGGGCAGCTCAAGCCGCTGGCCGAGGCGGGCGCCGTGCTGACCCTGGTCGGCTTCGCCTTCAAGGTCGCCGCCGTCCCGTTCCACTTCTGGGTGCCCGACACCTACACCGGCGCCCCGCTGCCGGTGGCCGGTTACCTCTCGGTGGTCGGCAAGGCGGCCGGCCTGTCCGGCCTCGCGCTCGCCACCACCATCGCCTTCCGCCCGTACGCGCACACCTGGGGCCTGGCGCTCGCCGTGCTGGCCGCCGTCACCATGACGGTGGGCAACGTCGGCGCGCTGCGCCAGCGCTTCGACACCCGCTACAGCGCGGTGCGGCTGCTCGCCTGGTCGTCCGTCGGCCAGGCCGGCTACCTGCTGGTGCCGCTCGCCGCCGCCGGCTACGCGCCCACCGGGGTCGATCCGCTCGGCGCCACCGCCGCGTACGCGCTGATCTACGGCGTGGTGAACCTCGGCGCGTTCGGCGTGGTCGCGGCGGTCGGCCGCCGGGCCGGGACCAGCGTGGACGACTTTCGCGGCCTGTTCGCCCGGCGCCGCTGGACGGCCCTCGCGCTCGCCTTCTTCCTGCTCTGCCTGGCCGGGCTGCCCCCGGGCGTGATCGGCCTGTTCGGCAAGGTCGTGGTGTTCCGCGCGGCCGTCGACGCCGGGCTGGGCTGGCTGGCCGTCGTGATGGCCGTCAACGTGGTGGTCGCGCTGTACTACTACCTGCTCTGGACGACCCGGCTGTTCGCCCCGGCGCCGGGTGCCGAGGAAGGTGCCGAACCGGGCGCCGCTCCGGTCGGCGGGGCCGGGGCCGAAGGTCGGCTGCCGGCCACCCTGACCGCCACGCTGGGGCTCACCGCCTCGGTGGCCGTGGTCCTCTCCTTCGCCCCGCAGCTGGTCCTCCAGGTCGCCGGCGGAAGCCTGTTCTGAGCGCGCGCCCGCCCGGCCGGCCGGCGCGGTCCGGCCCGGCGGGGCGCCGCGGTGGTGTCACGCCGGTCACAAGGGAACAAGGCCCGGGCCCCCACCCGTTGACCGGGCAAGAGGGACGAGGCAGAAAGGGCTTCCCCACCGCACCATTGGAGGGCCTGACGTGCACCGCCGGCACAACGGACTGAGGACCGCCGTCCTGCTCGGCGGCCTCTCGGCGCTCATCTTGGTGATCGGCGGATTCTTCGGCCGAACCGGCTTGGTGATCGCCCTGCTGGTCGCCCTCGGCACCAACGCCTACGCCTACTGGAACAGCGACAAGCTCGCGCTGCGGGCCATGCGGGCCCGGCCGGTCAGCGAGATCGAGGCGCCACGGCTCTACCGGATCGTCCGCGAGCTCTCCACCGCGGCCCGCCAGCCGATGCCGCGCCTCTACATCTCCCCGACCCCCGCGCCGAACGCCTTCGCCACCGGCCGCAACCCGCGCAACGCGGCCGTCTGCTGCACCGACGGCATCCTGCAGCTGCTGGACGAACGCGAGCTGCGGGGCGTGCTCGGGCACGAGCTGAGCCACGTCTACAACCGGGACATCCTGATCTCCTCGGTCGCCGGGGCGCTCGCCTCGGTGGTGATGTTCCTGGTGAACTTCGCCTGGCTGATCCCCTTCGGCCGCAGCGACGACGACGACGGGCCCGGCCTCTTCGGCATGCTCGCCATCATGATCCTCGGCCCGCTGGCAGCCGGGCTCATCCAACTGGCCGTCAGCCGCTCCCGCGAGTACCAGGCCGATGCCGACGGTGCCCGGATCACCGGCGACCCGCTCGCCCTGGCCGGCGCCCTGCGCAAGCTCGACGCCGGCACCCGCCGGCTGCCCCTCCCGCCGGAGCCGCAGATCCAGACCGCCAGCCACATGATGATCGCCAGCCCCTTCCGCCCCGGCGAGGCCGGCGCCCGGCTCTTCTCCACCCACCCGCCGATGGCGGAGCGCATCGCCCGGCTGGAGCGGATGGCGGGCTACGGGCGCTGAGGCCCGCGCTC
The DNA here is from genome assembly GCF_040684355.1 of Kitasatospora sp. NPDC091276. Taxonomy (NCBI): domain Bacteria; kingdom Bacillati; phylum Actinomycetota; class Actinomycetes; order Kitasatosporales; family Streptomycetaceae; genus Kitasatospora; species Kitasatospora sp. NPDC091276. Next base: position 244,494 of record NZ_JBFBFU010000003.1, read on the forward strand.
CGCGCGGGGCCGGAGGTCAGGCCGGCAGGTCCTCGTAGGCCCGGCGGAGGCGGTGGATCCCCTCGGCGGTGTGCGCGGAGCTCTCGGCGGCCGCGTAGCTGAGGCGCAGGTGCGGGGCCGGGGGTTCGGCCGCGTGGTACGGGCGGCCGGGGGTGACCTGGACGCCGGCGCGCAGGGCGGCGGCGGTGAGGGCGCCGTCGTCGACGCCGTCCGGGAGCCGCAGCCACAGGTGGTAGCCACCGGGCCGGTAGGTGCCGAGCAGGCCGGGCAGTTCGCGGTGCAGGGCGGCGACGGTGGCGGTGCGGCGGGTCCGCAGTTCCGCCCCGAGGGCGCGCAGGTGGCGGGCCCAGCCGGGGTCGGCGACCAGTTCCAGCGTCGCCTCCTGGAGCGGCCGGGGCACGAAGAAGCTGTCCACCACCTGGGTGGCCCGCAGCCGGGCCAGGGCCGGGCCGCGCGCGGTGAGCGCGCCGACCCGCAGATTGGGCGAGGCGGCCTTGGTCAGCGACCGCAGGTGCACCACGACCCCGTCCTGGTCGTCGGCGGCGAGCGGGCGCGGCAGCGCGGGGGCGTCCGCGTGGACGAGCAGGCGGGCGAAGTCGTCCTCGACGACGAACGCGCCGGCCGCCCGGGCGATCCGCAGCACCTCGGAGCGCCGGGTGGGGGAGAGCACCGCGCCGGTCGGGTTCTGGAACAGCGGCTGGCAGACGAAGACCCGCGCCCGGGTGGCCTCGAAGGCGTCGGCCAGCAGGTCGGTGCGCACGCCGTCGGCGTCGACCGGGACGGGGACGGGCCGCAGCCCGGCCGCGCGGACGACCGCCAGGATGCCCGAGTAGGTCGGCGACTCCACCAGGACGGGCGCGCCGGGCGCGGCGAGCGAGCGCATGGCCACGGTGAGCCCGCCCTGGCCGCCGGAGGTGATCAGAACGTCCCCGGCGCCGATCGGCCCGCCGGTGCCGCCGATGTCGCGGGCGAACCAGCCGCGCAACTCGGTGAGGCCGTCGGTGGGCGGCCGGTTCCAGGCGCCCGGGCGCCGTCCGGCCCGGGCGAGGGCGGTGGCCAGCAGGCGTTCGGGCAGCAGCGAGGCGTGCGGGTAGCCGCTGTTGAGGTCGATGACGTCGGGCGGGGGCACGCGGAGGGTGGCGAACACCGGGGCGGCCAGCAGGTCGCGGGGGTCGGAGTCGGCGCTGAGCGCGACCTCCTGCCAGGAGAGGTCGCCGGGACGGGCGGCGGGCGCGGCGGTGCCGGCCGGGCGCCCGGCGAAGGCCGCCGCCCGGAACACCCCGGCGCCCGGCCGGGAGACCACCAGGCCCTCGGCCGCGAGGACCGCGATGGCCCGGGAGACCGTCACCGGGCTGACCTGGTGGTGCTCCACCAGTACTCGGCTGGACGGCAGCTTTCGCCCCTCCGGATAGCGCTCGACCTCCCGTCGCAGCCTGTCGGCGAGTTCGGTCACACTGCTACGCTCGTTCATGACGGCACAAGATAGCGCTACCCACCCGTCGGCGGTAGCACCGCGAAGCCCCGCCTCCGGCACCGCCCTGGCCGCCCTCGGGGTGGCCTCCTTCTCCCTCAGCTTCCCCGCCACCGCGTGGGCCCTGACCGGCTTCGGGCCGTGGACCGCGACCGGGCTGCGCGGCGTCGTGGCCGGCCTGCTCGCCGCGCTCTACCTGGCGGCCGTCCGCGCCCCGCTGCCGCCCCGGCGGCACTGGCCCGCCCTGCTGGTGGTGTCGGGGGGCTGCGTGCTGGGCTTCCCGCTGCTGACCACGCTCGCCCTGCGGACCTCCTCGACGGCCCACTCCGCGGTGGTCATCGGCGTGCTGCCGCTGGCCACCGCGGTGTGCGCGGCGCTGCGCACCGGGCGCCGGCCGTCCCGGGCGTTCTGGGCGGCGGCGCTGGCCGGGGCGGCGGCGGTGCTCACCTTCACCCTGCTGCAGAGCCACGGCCGGCCGACCACCGCCGACCTCTACCTGTTCGCGGGGCTGCTGGTGTGCGCGGCCGGGTACGCGGAGGGCGGGCGGCTCTCCCGGGACCTGCCGGGCGCCCGGGTGATCGCCTGGGCGGTGGTGGCCGCGCTGCCGGTGACGCTGCTGACCACCGCCCTCGCGCTGCCCGCCGAGCCGGTCCACCTCGGGGCGAAGGCGCTGACCGGGCTGGCGTACACGGCGGCGGTGTCGCAGTTCGGCGGGTTCGTGCTCTGGTACCGGGGGATGGCGGAGATCGGGGTGCCGAGGGCCAGCCAACTGCAACTCGCACAGCCGCTGTTGACCCTGGTCTGGTCGGTGCTGCTGCTGGGCGAGGACCTGCCCGCGGCCGCACCGGTCACGGCGGTGGTGGTGCTGGTCTGCATCGCGGTCACCCAGCGGGCCCGGACCTGAGACGGGTCCGGGCGCGCGGACCACCGGGTCGTCAGAGCGCGGTGCCCTTCTGGGGGCGGTAGACGCAGAGCGCGCAGATGATGAAGACGTCCAGCGCGATCACCACGAGCGACCAGAGCGGGAAGTACGGCAGGACCAGGAAGCTGTCGAGGGCACTCAGCGAGGTGAAGAGGATGCCGGCGTAGCGGGCCCAGGCGGCGCCCTTGAGCAGGAACGCGCCGGTCACCGCGACCAGCACGCCGACGACGATGTGGACCCAGCCCCAGCCGGTGAGGTCGAACCGGAAGACGTAGCGGGGGGTGTGGACGAAGAGGTCGTCGTTGGAGACCGCCATGATGCCCCGGAGGGCCTCCATGATGCCGTTGATCAGCATCAGCACACCGGCGAACATCACCAGGCCGGGCGCCCAGTCGCGGAACTCGTTGCCCGGCGTCGGCTGCGGCGTGCCGGGGGTGGTGCGCCAGGTCCGCCCGGGCTGCTCGGGGTCGGTGCGCCGGGGCTGCCCGGGCTGCTCGGGGCCGGTGCGCGGGGGCTGCTCCGGCTGCTCGGGGTCGGGCGACGGGCTGCTCATGGACTCCTCCAGGGGCCGAACAGGCCTACGGGCGGACCGTACGGACTTCGACCGTCCGTCGGGCCGGGGCGCCGGGCAACCGGGCCGGGGCCGTTCGGGCGACGCGTCGTGCGGGCCCCGCGGTACGCCCGGAGCCGGCCCGGCGAGCGTGACGGGGGTTCGGGGGCCGGGGTCCGGGAGCGGGGGCCGAGGGCGGTGGGGACGGGAAGCCCGGCGCGAACCGGTTCGCGCCGGGCCCGCGCTCGTTAGGATGAGCGGGTGCCCCGCCGGCTCCGGGGCGCGGCATCCGGAGGGAGTGGGCCGTCATGGCAGACGAGAGGCACGCTCCGGCGGCCGCGGAAGCGCCCGTCCGAAGGCGCGGCCAGGGCGAGTTGGAGGCACAGGTACTCGCGGTGCTCCAACGGGCGCCCGGCCCGGCCACCGCGGGGTGGGTCCAGGAACGCCTGGAGGGCGACCTGGCGTACACCACCGTGATGACCATCCTGTCCCGGCTGCACGCCAAGAGCGCCGTCTCGCGGTCCCGTTCGGGCCGCTCCTACCTGTGGCAGGCCTCCTCCGACGCGGCCGGGCTGGCGGCCCTGCGGATGCGCCGGATGCTCGACGGAGAAGCGGACCGGGACGCCGTCCTGGCCAGCTTCGTGAGCGCGCTGCTCCCGCACGACGAGGACCTGCTGCGGGCGCTGCTGGACGCCGCGTCCGTCGATCCGGCAGCGGCCGACCGTGAGAGCTGACCCGTGGGCTTCTTCGTCTTCCTCCCGCTCATCCTGCCGCTGACCGCGGTGCCGATCGCGCGTCTCACCGAGCAGCACCTGCACCCGCGCGGTGCGGCCCGGCTGATGACCGTGATCAGCGCGGTGATGGCGGTGTGCAGTGTGCTCTGCCTCGGCCTGATCGGCGTGGTGGGCACCGCGCAGATCCCCGGCAACCCGCTGCCGGACAGCTGGTCCGATCCGGAGGTGCGGGCCGCGCTGCCGTACCACGAGACGTTCGGGACGGCCGCGATGTGGCTGCTGGTCCTGGTGGCCGCGGCCTGTGCCCGGACGGTCGGCCGGCACCTGCGGGTGCGCTCCCGGGCCCGGCGGGCGCTGACCGGGCTGCCGGCGGGGCCGGAGTCGGCCGGCGATCTCGCGGTGCTGCCGGACCGCAGCCCGTACGCGTACGCGCTGCCCGGTTCGCCGGGGCGGGTGGTGGTCTCCACCGGGATGCTGGCCGGGCTGCCCGAGGACGAGCGGGAGGCGCTGCTCGCGCACGAGCGGGCACACCTGCGCCACCGCCACCACCGGTACCTGCTGACCACCCAACTGGCCGCCTGCGTCAACCCGTTCCTGCGGCCGCTGCAGTACGCGGTGGCGTTCAGCGCGGAGCGCTGGGCGGACGAGGAGTCGGCGCAGGAGGTGGGGGACCGCCGGATCACCGCGCGGGCGGTGGCCCGGGCGGCCCTGGTGTCGCACGCGGCGCCGGCGCCCGGCTTCGCGGCCTTCGCCGCCCCGGCGCCCGCGCCCGGCCCGGTGCCGCGCCGGGTCGCCGCACTGCTCGGCCCGGTGCCGACGTCCCGCAACTGGCCCCCGGCGAAGACCCGGGCGGGCCTGGCCGCGATGGTCGCCGCGGCCGGTACGGCGGCGTCGGCGCTGTGCGCGCTCAACGCCGCCGTGGCCCTGCTGGTGGTGCTGAAGGCCGTCACCCCGCTGTAGACCGGGTGGATCAGGCAGTGGCGAGCGCGTCCAGGGCGGCCTCGGCGTCGGCCAGGGACTTCGCGGCGATCGGCTGCAGCCCGGCGAGGGCGGGGACGTCGTCGGCGCGGGTGAGTTCGGCCGGGACGATGTGCAGGTGCTCGGCCGGGACGCCGAGCCTGGCGAAGTAGGCCCGCAGGTACGGGGTCTGGAAGTCGAAGGCCTCACGCGGGGTGCCGGGGCCGTAGCCGCCGCCGCGGGCGGCCGCGACGACGACCCGGGTGCGGCGCAGCAGGCTCTCGCCGGTGGCCGGGTCGGTGTAGACGCCGGGGAAGCTGATCCGGTCGATCCAGGCCTTGAACACGGCCGGGACGGTGAGGTTGTACATCGGCACGCCGAGCAGCACGGTGTCGGCGGCGAGCAGCCGGTCGACCAGCGGGTGGGTGAGGGACCACTCGTGTTCCTCGTCCGGGCCTTCGGCGAGGGCGGCGATGTCGGAGGCCGGGATGGTCCCCTTGCGTTCGACGCGGCGGCCGAGCATGGCGTACCCGGCGCCGATCGCGGCGACCGGCTCGGCGGCGAGGTCCCGGTAGACGTACCGGCCGGCGGAGCCGTGCCGGGCGCGCCAGGCGGCGGCGAACCGGGCGGTCAGCGCGCGGCTGACCGAGTCGCCGAGGCTGATGCTGGAGTCCAGGTGCAGCAGGGTGGTGGTGGTCACAGCGTTCTCCCGTCACTTCGGTGGTGGGTGGATCGTCATCGGTGTGACGGGCGGGGCCGAGGAAAGGTGACCGATGGACGGGGACGAGGTGCTGGCGGCGCGGTTCGAGGCCGAGCGGGGGAGGCTGCGGGCGGTCGCCCAGCGGATGCTCGGGTCGACGGGCGAGGCGGAGGAGGCCGTCCAGGAGGCGTGGCTGCGGCTGGACCGGGCCGGCCCGGACGAGGTGGACAACCTGCCGGGCTGGCTGACCACGGTGGTGTCGCGGATCTGCCTGGACGTGCTGCGGGCCCGCGCGGTGCGCCGCGAGGAGCCGACCGGTGCCGGGCTGCCGTCCGGTCTGCCGGACCCGGCGGCCGGGGCGGGGGCCGAGGGCGCGGACCCGGAGCGGGAGGCGCTGCTGGTCGACTCGGTGGGTCGGGCGCTGCTGGTGGTGCTGGACCGGCTGGGGCCGGCCGAGCGGGTCGCCTTCGTGCTGCACGACGGTTTCGCGGTGCCGTTCGAGCAGATCGCGCCGATCGTCGGCCGGACCCCGGTGGCCGCCAAGAAGCTGGCCAGCCGGGCCCGGCAGCGGGTGCGCGGGGCGGCCGCGCTGCCGCCGGAGCGGCTGGCCGGGCACCGGCGGGTGGTGGAGGCGTTCCTGTCCGCCGCCCGGGGCGGGGACCTGGCCGCGCTGCTGGCGGTCCTGGCTCCGGACGTGGTGCGCCGGGCCGATCCGGCCGCGCTGCCGGCCGGGCGTTCCCCGGTGGCCCGGGGCGCGGAGACGGTGGCCCGGGAGACGACGGTGTTCGGCCGGCGGGCCCGGTTCGGCGCGGTGGCACTGGTGGACGGGGTGCCGGGGATCGTGATCGCCCCGGGCGGGCGGTTGCGGCTGGTGCTGCGGGTGGCGGTGGCGGACGGCCTGGTGGCCGGCTACGAGGTGGTCGCCGACCCGGCGCGGCTGGCCGCCCTGGAGCTGGCCGTGCTGCCGGAGTGACCGGGTCGTACCACTGGATCCCGGACGCGTTTCGGTGGATGCCGTCGGGCCCGGCGGCATCCACCGGGCGCGGCCTACTCGGCGAGCCGGACGATCATCTTGCCGGTGTTGGTGCCGCGCAGCATGCCGAGGAAGGCGTCCACCACGTGCTCGAAGCCGTCCACGATCGTCTCGTCCGGGACCACCGCGCCGGAGCGCAGGTGCGGGACGAGGAACTCGTACAGCTCGGGGTGGGCGTCGCGGTGGTCGCGGACCAGGAAGCCCTCCAGCCGCAGGCTCCTGCCGACCACGTCGAAGAGGTTGCGCGGGGCGGCGGGCGGGTTCCCGAGGTGGTTGTACTGGGCGACGGCGCCGCACCAGGCGATCCGGCCGTGGTCGCGCATGGCGCTGATGGCGCCCTCCAGGTGGTCGCCGCCGACGTTGTCCAGGTAGACGTGCAGCCCTTCGGGGGCGGCCTCGCGGAGCCGGTCGGCGATCGGCCCGTCGTGGTAGTCGAAGGCGGCGTCGAAGCCGAGGTGCCCGGTGAGGTGGGCGGCCTTGGCGGCGGAGCCGGTGCTGCCGATGATCCGACCGGCGCCGAGCAGTCGGGCGAACTGGCCGGCGGCGGTGCCGACCCCGCCGGCCGCCGCCGAGATGAAGACCGTCTCGCCGGGTTGCAGCCGGGCGATCCGGGTGAGGCCGACCCAGGCAGACAGGCCGGTGCCGCCGAGCACCGACAGGTGGGCGCTGAGCGGGACGCCGTCCAGGTCGGGCAGCGGGCTCGCGCTCCCGGCGGTGACCACCGAGTGGGTGCGCCAGGCCTGGCGGTGGAAGACCAGCGCGCCGACCGGCAGGGTGCCGGCGCGGGACTCGACCACCCGGCCGAGGGTGCGGCCCTCCAGCGGGGCGTGCAGCTCCCAGCCACCCTCCTCCATCTCCTCGCGCATGTACGGGTCGACGGACTGGTGGGTGTTCTCGACCAGGGCCTCGCCGGCGGCGAGCGCCGGGACGCGTTCCTCGACGAAGGCGAAGTTCCCGGCGGTCGGGGCGCCGTCGGGACGGGACACCAGGTGGACGGCGTGCGCGGTGGGGCGGGGCATCGGGTTGCTCCGAACGGGAGGCGACGGGCGGACGCGCCCACCGTAGGAAGCGGGTGAGCGGCCGGGGAGGGGTCCGCGTCGATGGAACGGCGGCTTCCATGAGCGGGATCGATGGATGCCGGTAGATTCGGACGCATGACCGATCTCGCCCCGCACGAGCTGCGGATCCTGGTCGCGGTCGAGGAGGAGGGCAGCTTCACGGCCGCCGCCGCGCGCCTGGACACCACCCAGTCCGCCGTATCGCACGCCGTGCGCGCCTGCGAGCGGAAGCTCGGCGCGGTGCTCTTCGACCGTGGGCGCCACGGCGCACGCCTCACCGACGCCGGCGCGCGTGCGGTGGCGTACGCCCGCCGGATCCTGCGGCTGCTGGCCGCGATGGGCGCCGAGGTGCGGGGCGCGGGTACGGCGGGGCCGCTGACCGGCACGCTGCGGATCGCCGCCTTCCGCAGCGCAGCCGCCCACCTGCTGCCGCCCGTGCTGGCCGGGCTGGCCGCCCGCCACCCGGGGCTGACGGCGCAGGTCCGGATCGTCCGGGAACTCGGCCGCGGCACCGCCGGAGAGGTCGCCGACGGCCGGGCCGACCTCGGGCTGGCAACCCTGGACGCCGACGGCCCGCCGCCCGTCCCGGGCCTGGTCGCGGTGCGCCTGTACGAGGAGTCGTACGCGCTCGCGCACCAGCGGGGCCATCCGGCGCCGCGCGGGCTGCCGCTGGTCGACTGGGACGAGAACTGCGATTCGCACACCCGGGACTGGTGGCGGAGGCAGGACTGGATCCCGCCCGCGACCATCGACGTCGAGGACGACACGGTGGCCGTCTCGCTCGTCTCGCAGGGCCTCGGCATGGCGATCATGCCCCGGACCGCGCTGCTCGGTGCCCCGGCCGGCCTCGCCGTCGCCGACCTCGGGCCGCACCCGCCCAGCCGGTTCGTCGGGTACGTCACCACGCCCGAGCTGGCCGGGACGGCCGCCGTCCGGGCGCTGATCCGCGAGCTGCGCCGGCTCCCGCTGCCGGCGGGGCTGACGGCGGCCTGACGAGTCGTCTGGCGGGCCGCCCCTGGCGGGCCGCCTGTCCGGCTCCGGCGGCCGTCAGCCGTCCAGCGCGTCCCGGAGCCGGCGGAACTCGGCGGCCAGCCCGTCCAGCGTGTAGTGCGCGTTGAGCCCGCTCGGGTTGGGCAGCACCCACACCTCGGTGTCGCCGATGCCCTCCGGCTGGCGGCCGATCGCGGCCCGCCGCTGCCCGAAGGCCGTCCGGTAGGCACCGATGCCGAGCACGGCCAGGACGCGCGGGCGCAGCCGCAGCACGCGTTCGGTGAGCGCGGCGCCGCCCTCGCGCAGTTCCTCGGCGGTCAGCTCGTCGGCCTTGGCGGTGGTGCGCGGGGCGACGTTGGTGATGCCCAGGCCGAGCGCGGGCAGTTCGCCCTGCTCGTCCGGGCGGAACTGGCGCGGGGTGAAGCCGGAGCGGTGCAGGGCGGGCCAGAAGCGGTTTCCGGGGCGGGCGAAGTGGTGCCCGGTGGCGCCGGACCACAGGCCCGGGTTGATGCCGCAGAACAGCACCCGCAGTCCGGGCCCGGTGACGTCCGGGATGGTGGTGTCCTTGGCCGCCTGGAGCTGTTCGGCGGTGGGCTTCACGGGAGGGAGGGGCTGGTTCGGCACCCGGCCAAGTCTGCCCGTTCCCTGATGAGCCGGGTACGCCGGTTCCGTAGCCAGCGGAGGCCGAACACCACCAGCGCCGCGTACGCCCAGCCCGCGAAGATGTCCACGATGAAGTGCTCGGCGCCGTACACGAGGGTGAACGCCATCGCGAGCGGATAGGCGACCAGCAGCGCCCGCAGCCAGGGGCGGGCCGTCGGCCAGAAGAAGAACAGCAGCATCGCCGGGTAGGCGGAGTGCAGCGAGGGCATCGCGGCGACGTCGTTGGCGAACTGGCTGCCGTTCTCGACCAGCGAGTTGGCCTGCGGCAGCCCGCTCGTGGAGATCACGTCCCATACGACCCGGGTGAGCCCCGGCAGGTGGCCCTCCTGGGCGACCAGCCACGGCGGGTCGGCCGGGTAGAGCAGGTACGTGGCGAAGCCGGCGAAGGTGAGCAGCAGGTAGCAGGCGAGCAGTTGCCGGAACCGCTCGTGCCGGCGCCGCCAGAGCACCGCGAGCAGGACGAAGACCAGGAAGAAGTGCGAGAGGTAGACGACGGTCGCCGCGTAGTCGTACCAGTGCGGCGAGCCGGGCGTCCACAGCGCGTGCTGGAGCCGGACGGTCCAGGTCTCGCCGAAGCCGAGCACCTCGTCGGCGCGCAGTTGCGGCAGCCAGTGCGGGGCCCACGGGGTGTGCGCGCCGTAGCCGCGCAGCAGCGAGTACGTCCAGACCGCGGCCATCACCGGCACCCAGTCGCGCAGCACCAGCAGGAAGCCGCGTCGGCCGTGCCCGCTGTGCACGGCCGCCGTCAGCAGGGCGCCGATCAGCCACAGGAACACCACGTCGTTGGCGAAGGCCATGCCCTGGGTGCGCAGGTACCAGACGAGCGCGGTCAGGTAGACCGGCCAGGCCAGCAGCCGGAGTCTCGACAGACCGGTACGGCGGGGGCGGGCGGTCACGGGTCGCAGTCGCCCGGCCCGCGCCGGGGTGGGCGGGGCCGGGCTGAGCAGCTTCGTCATGCTCACCGAAACTACCAACGCAAACTTGGAGGACTCTGGGTGAACCATGACCGCCTCGTAAGAAAGTCGCACAGTCGGACCGCCGTTCTGACGGCGGAGCAGCGGGGTGACGGACCCGTCATGAGACGGAGCCCAGCTCGTGCGGGGTGTTGTTGAGCCGGCGGCCGCCGGTGGGGGTGACGGTGACGATGTCCTCGATCCGCACCCCGAAGCGGCCGGGCAGGTAGACGCCGGGCTCGATGGAGAAGCACATGCCGGACACCAGCGGCCGCTCCTCGCCCTCGACCAGGTACGGCGGTTCGTGCGTGGTGATGCCGATGCCGTGCCCGGTGCGGTGGATGAAGTACTCGCCGAAGCCGGCCTCGGTGATCACCCGGCGGGCGGTCCGGTCGATCTCCTGGCAGCTGACCCCGGGTCGGACCGCCTCGAACGCGGTCTGCTGGGCGAGCCGGACCACGTCGTGCACCTTCTGGACCTCCGCCGGCACCTCGGTGCCGACGTGCACGGTGCGGGTGGTGTCGGAGCCGTAGCCGTCCTTGAGCCCGCCGAAGTCCAGCACCACGGTGTCGCCGGGCCGGATCACCCGGTCGCCGGCCTCGTGGTGCGGGTCGGCGCCGTTCGGGCCGGAGCCGACCACGGTGAAGTCGACCTGACTGTGCCCGTACTTGATGAGCAGTGCGCCGAGGTCGGCGGCGACGTCGGTCTCCCGGCGGCCGGCGAACTCGACCTCCAGGATGCCCCGGTAGGCGGCGTCCGCGGCGCCGCCGGCCGCGGCCAGCCGCTCCAGTTCCTCGGTGCCCTTGACCGCGCGCAGCATCGGCAGGGTCTCGGTGAGCGAGGTGAAGCCGGTGCCGGGCAGCGCGGCCTGGAGGCCGAGCAGGTGCATCGCCCAGGCGTTGTCGGAGATGCCGTACCGCCCGGCCGGGTCGAGCAGCGGGCGGACGGTGGCGTACGGGTCCTCGCCGTCGGTCCAGTCGAGCAGCCGCAGGGCCGGGGCGCCGGCCGCCCTCTCGGCGTCCGGGCGCTCCAACCTGGGGACGATCAGCGCGGGTTCGCGTCCGGCGGTGATCACCAGGGCGGTGAGCCGCTCGGTGATCGCGGTGGGCTGGTAGCCGCACAGGTAGACCAGGTCGGGGCCGGGGGCGACGACCAGGCCGGACAGTCCGGCGGCGGTCGCTTCGGCGGCGGCCCGGGCCGTCCGGGCGGTGTAGTCCTCGGTGGTGAAGGGGCGAGGCACGGTCGGGTCCTCCTCGAAGGCGGGGCGGGCTACTTGCGGACGGTGTCCTGCAAGTTGAGGTCGTCGATCTTGTCCTGGATCTCGGCGAGCCTGCCCGGGCAGTACACCGAGAGCACGATCGCCTCGGCCCGCACCGCGTCGCGGTCGGACAGCACCGGTCGTTGGCCCGGCCCGTCGGCGCCGTTGGACATGCCGGACGTCCACTGCGCCTGGGTCAGCGCGTTCGACGGGTTCGCGCAGACGGCGCCGCCGTCCTCGCCCAGGGTGTGCACGATCTGGTCCCGCGCGGGCACCGGATAGCCGGCCGAACCCAGCGCCCGGGCGAGCTGCCCGGCCTTGCGGTCGGCCTGGTCGGTGGCGTGCAGCCGGGTGAACGAGAGCAGGCCGGTGATCAGCATCGCGACCAGCAGCCCGATCGCCCCGAGGTAGATCCAGCGGTGCCGGGAGGCCATCAGGCTGGTGGTCATGCCGCACCGCCCGCGGCGCCGCGCAGCTCGGCCGACTCCTGCGCGGCCAGCTCCGCCGCCGCCTCCGGGGAGCGCCAGCCGGGCTTGCGCAGCCTGAGGAACAGGTACGGGACCAGCAGGCCGAGGACCAGCAGGCCGCCGCCGACGATCCCGATGTACGTCCAGACGCTGCCGCTGCCGAACTGGGACGACGGTACGAAGCCGATCGCCATCGCGCACGCCGAGGCGAGCAGCCCGACCACGCAGATCGGCACCAGCGCCGGGGCCCGGTATCCGCGCGGGTGGTCCGGCCGGGTGCGGCGCAGCCGGATCGCGGCGGTGAACATCAGCAGGTAGACGATCAGGTACACCTGCGTGGTGATCACCGAGAAGATCCAGTACGCGCTGGAGACGTTCGGGATCAGCGCGTACAGCAGGGCGATCGCCGTGGTGACCACGCCCTGGGCGACCAGCAGGTTCTGCTGGACGCCCTCCCGGTTCAGCCTCTGCAGGAACGGCGGCAGGTAGCCCTCCTGCCGGGAGATCATCAACAGGCCCTTGGACGGCCCGGCCAGCCAGGTCAGCATGCCGCCGAGCGAGGCCGCGACCAGCGCCACCGCGATCACCGGGGTGAGCCAGCCGATGTCGAAGTACTGGAAGAAGGCGTCGAAGGCCTGCATCACGCCGGCCGTCAGGCTCAGCTCGCTGGACGGCACCACCCAACTGATCGCCAGCGCTGGCAGGATGAAGATCAGCAGCACCATCGCCGACGCGGTGAACATCGAGCGCGGGAACTCCCGCGCCGGATTGCGCAGCGAGGAGACGTGCACCGCGTTCATCTCCATGCCTGAGTAGCTGAGGAAGTTGTTGACGATCAGCACCAGGCTGGCCAGGCCGGTCCACTGCGGCAGCAGGTGCGCGGAGTCCATCGGAGCGGCGGAGCCGTTGCCCTGGCCGAGGAAGACGAAGCCGAGCACCACCAGCAGCGTGCCGGGGATCAGCGTGCCGATCACCAGGCCCATCGAGGACAGGCCGGCCACGGCCTTCGTCCCGCGCGAGGAGACCCAGACGCCGGTCCAGTACAGCACCATGATCACCACGGCGGTGTACGGGCCGTTGCTGGCCAGCCTCGGGTTCACCACGTACGCGATCGTCGATGCCACGTACGCCAGCAGCGACGGGTAGTAGAAGATCGTCATCGCGAACTGGCACCAGACGGCGAGGAAGCCCAGCGGCTTCGACAGGCCCTCCGAGACCCAGCGGTAGACGCCGCCCTCCCAGCCGGACGCCAGCTCGGCGGAGACCAGCGCGGTCGGCAGCAGGAACACCAGCGCCGGGACGAGGTAGAGGAAGACGCAGGCCAGGCCGTAGACGGCCATGGTCGGGGCGGAGCGCAGGCTGGCCACCGAACTCGTGGTCATCAGGGCGAGCGTCAGCCAGGACATCCGGGGTGCGGTGACCACCCGGGTGGCCACCGCGCCGGTCCGCTCACGGGTGATCGGGCCGCCGGGGCTCCTCCGGTCACCGGGGCCTCCCCGGCCGCCGGGGTCGCCCTGGTCACCGGGGCTGTTCGGGTCACCGGACCTGCTGGGACCGTCGGGGGCGGCGGGGGCGGCGGCCTCGCCGGGGCCGCCCCGGCCGGGCGAGGGCGCGTCCGTGGAACCCATCTGTCCTCCTCCGGTACGGCCCCGGCCGGCTGCGCGGCGTCCGGGCGCGCGGCGCCGCGGGCGCGGACGCCGCCCGGGAAGGGCCCCGGGGCGGGCCGTACCCGGCCAGTTCACCCGGTTGCCGAGGCCGCCGCATGCGGCGTGCACCCGCGCGGGTGAGCGACTGTCAGGGGCGGGCCGCCGGATCCTGCGGCGCCGGCCAGGCGGCGCGGCGCAGCGTACGGCTCGCGGTCGCGGGCAGCAGGGCGGCCGCGAGCAGGACGCTGATCGCGGCCAGCGCGACGGCGGGGGAGAGGTGGTCCAGCAGCAGGCCGCTGCCGAGCGTTCCGGCCGGCATGCCCGCGGTCAGCAGCGTCATGGTCGCCGCGATCACCCGGCCGCGGAGCTCGTCCGGCACCTGCCGGAACACCAGCAGGTCCAGCATCACCCGCAGGGCCGGAACGCCGATCCCCACCACGAACAGCGCGGCGAACACGGTGGCCACCCCGCCCGGCAGCAGCGGCGCCAGCGTCACCGGCACGGCGGTCCAGGCCACCACCAGCAGCAGGACGCCCGGCCCGGCCAACCGGTGCAGCCGGGACACCAGGACCGCTCCGGCCAGCGCCCCCACCGCCTCGCCGGCCAGCGCCAGGCCGATCCCGGCGCTGCCCGTGCCCCCGTCCCGCAGCAGCACCATCACCGGCAGCATCAGGGCCGTCCCGGCGAGGTTGACCACCAGCAGGACGGCCAGGGCGGAGCGCAGCAGGGGGGAGGCGGCGAGCAGGCGGAACCCGGCCAGGGCGCCGCCGGACTCGGGGGCCGGTTCCGTGCCGCCCGGTTCGCGGTTCGGCTGTGCGGCGGTTTCGCGGTTCGGCTGTGTGGCGGTTTCGCCGCTCGGCTGTGCGTCGGCGGGGCGGCCGGGGAAGCGCACCACGAGCGCGGCCACCAGCGCGAGCAGGGAGGCGAGCGCGGTGCCGAGGAACGGCACCGCGCTGCCGAGCCCGTACAGGAAGCCGGCCAGCGGCGGACCGGCCAGCGAGGCCCCGGTCATCCGGGCCTCGTCCTGGGCGAGTGCCTGCGGCAGCTGCTCCGGCGCCACCACCGAGCGCAGAGCCAGCAGCCGGATCGGGCCGCTGTACGCGATGGTCGCCCCGACGGCGGCGGCGACGAGCAGCAGGTGGGTCAGGGTCAGCCGGTCGAAGGCCATGGCCACCGGGACGGTCGCCGTGACGAGCAGCCGGGCGGCGTCGGAGGCGATCAGCACCCGGCGGCGGTCGAGGCGGTCGGCGACCACGCCGCCGTGGACGCCCAGCAGCAGGGTCGTGACCATCTGTACGGCCCCGAAGGCCCCGGCGGCGGTGGAGGAACCGGTGAGCGCGAGGACCAGCAGCGGGAAGGCGGTGTCGCCGACCCGCATGCCGAGCGTCGCGGCGGCCTGGCCGGCCCAGAGCGCCTGGAAGCGGAAGTTCCGTCGCAGCGGGACGGGCGGCGTGGCCGTCGCGGCCTTCGCCGCCGCCTCTCCTGCCCCCGCTGCCGTCTCTCCTGCCCCCGCCGCCGTCCTCGACTCGTCAGCCGCCGTTCTGTTCCCCGCCATGGTCCACCCCACCGTTCGCGCTTCCGACATCATTCACGTTGTGGTGAATGATGTCGGAAGCATGATTGGTTGCGCAAGGGTGAGCGCTCACCAGAGCGTGATTGCGTGCGGCGCGGCCGATCTGCCAAGGTGGTGCCCGTGGCCGAGCACGATCTGGAACCCGCCGACGGCGGCGAGCAACCCACCACCTGGGTCAAGGAACGCCAGGTGGCCGACGTCGCCGTGCTCAAGGCGCTGGCCGACCCGCTGCGGCTGGCCATCCTCGGCGCCCTGAAGTCCGGCGAGGAGCGCCCGCTCACCGCCAAGGAGATCGCCGCCGCGCTCGGCGAACCGCAGACCAAGCTCTACCGCCACATCAAGCAGTTGGAGAAGGCAGGGCTGGTCATCGTGGCCGGCACCCGGCTGGTCTCCGGGATCGTCGAGAGCCGCTACGCCGCCGCCCAGGAGTCGATCCGGCTCGCCCCGGAGATGTTCACCGCGGACTCCCCGGGCCGCTCCGAGGCGTACGACGCCATCCTGGCCGCCATGGACCGGGTCCGCGGCGACTTCCGGGCCCAGGTCCTCGGCGGGCGGCTGGACTTCAGCTCGCCCCGGGACGGATCGGTCGGGCCGCCCGGACTGTTCGTGCACTCGACGCTGCGGCTCAGCCCGGACCGGCTGATCCGGCTGCGGACCCAACTCGCCGCAGTCATCGACGAGCTGAACGAGGAAGCGCCCAGCACGGCCGAGGACGCGGTGGACGTGACGGTCTTCACCCTGCTCTACGGACTCCAGCCGGGCACGGAATCATAAACTCCGCGCCGACTGTCGGTGTGGTGGGACACGATGACCGGCATGTCCTATGAACTCCAGGCCCTGATAGGAACATTCGAGCTGTTGGCGGTGGCCGCGGCGGAAACCTCGACGGCCCGGGTGGTGCCACTGGCACAGGGTCTGGCCCTGATACCGGTCACCCCCGCGGTGCTCTCCGCCCTCCAGACCGACGACGGCTCGACGAAGCCCGCCGAGGGGGCCGGCTTCGGCTGGCACCCGGGCGGCTTCGAACTCCGGCTGGCCGCCTGGTCCAAGGCCGGCCCGATCGCCTGCGTGGAGGCCGAGTACTTCGGCGGCAGCGGCACTCAGCGTGCCGCCGTCTGGGAGGACGGCCGGATCGTCCTCGGACCGCTCACCAAGGGAGAGTTCGAACCCTTCCCGCCCGAGGGCTCCCCGATCTCCCGCGCCCTGCGGCGGATCGGCGCCCGCACCGAGGCCGGCCGGGTGGACGAGTTCGAGTCCGTCGGCCTGTCCGCCCACCGCGGCACCAGCGGCTGGGCGGCCGCCGACTGACCCGCCGCCGACTGAGGGGTCGTCGGATGAGATGCCGTCGGATGACTCGCCGTCGGGCGGCCCATCGCCGGATGGCTCATCGTCGGCCGGCCGTCGCTCGTCGTTCGGCGTAGCTGCGGTGGCTGCGTCAGGAGTGCTGCCCCACCGTGTGAAGCAGGCGATCCCGCCTGACTCGCACTTGAGAGGGAGCAGCACCCATGCGTGCCACCCGGATGGTCGCCGCGCTGATCGCGGCCCTCGCGCTGACCGTGGTCACCACGGCGTTCGCCACCGCCGCCGACCGCCAAACCGAGACCCCGCGCACCACCCTCGCCTCCGCCCCGAACCCCGCCGCCATCCCGGCGCCCGCCGACGTGGTGGTTGCCGCCCCGCTCCTGCCCCCGGACCTGGCCCTGCCGACCGTTCCGGTGCCCGCCGCCCCGGCCCTGCCCGCCGTCCCGGCCCTGCCCGCGACCCCGGACCCGAGCGCGGCCCTCGGGACTCTCGGCGACGTCATCAACCAGATCGCCGGCCTGCTCTCGGAGGCCACGTCCACCACCCCCGACCCCGCGGCCGTCCAACAGCTCGTCGCCACCCTGCAGACCACCCTGCAGACCCTGATCGCCCAGCTCCCGGCCGCCCCGGCGGCGACCGCCCCGACCCTGCCCAAGACCTCCGGCCCGGCCACCCTGCTGGACCAGCTCGCCACCCTGCGCGCCCAGGCCCAAGCCCTCGCCACGGCCACCCACCCCCGCCCCGCCGCCGGCTGACCCCACCCACGCGAAAGGCCCCGCCCCCGGAGCTCAAGCTCCCGGGAGCGGGGCCCTGCCGCACAACCCTCCAGGGGTCAGCGGTAGTTCACGTACTGGATCGCGAAGTCCAGGTCCTTGCCCTTGAGCAGTGCCTGTACGGTCTGCAGGTCGTCGCGGCTCTTCGAGCTGACCCGCAGCTCGTCGCCCTGGACCTGCGCCTTGACGCCCTTCGGGCCCTCGTCGCGGATGATCTTCGCGACCTTCTTGGCATCCTCCGTGGAGATGCCCTCCTTGATGTCCGCGAAGATCTTGTACTCCTTGCCGGACAGCTGCGGCTCGCCGGCGTCCAGGGCCTTGAGCGACAGTCCGCGCTTGATGAACTTGCCCTGTAGGACGTCCAGGATGGCCTTCACGCGCTCCTCGCCGTTGGCCTTCATCTCGATCTTCTCGCCGGAGCGGCTGATCTCGCCGCCGACGCCCTTGAAGTCGAAACGGGTGGCGATCTCGCGGGAGGTCTGGTTGATCGCGTTGTCGACCTCCTGCCACTCGACCTTCGAGACGATGTCGAAACTGGAGTCGGCCATGGGTGTTGGTCTCCTTGGTGTTCTGGCTTCACTGGCACGGCCTGCCCCACCGGGCGTCCGCCTCCCCAGCCTATCCAGCGGTACCCCGCCCCCGCCCCCGACAGCCACGCCGTGGCCCTTGATCGTCACGTGACCTATCGAGTGGCGGAGCACCCCCTGGCATCAGGTATTGTTTACGACGTCGAACGGGGCGGACGCCCCGGGGGACAAGATCCTGGCTGGTTGCCCGAGCGGCCAAAGGGAGCAGACTGTAAATCTGCCGCGTAAGCTACGCAGGTTCGAACCCTGCACCAGCCACAGGATAGAAAAGCGGTCCCTGACCTGCGGAAACGTAGGTGAGGGGCCGCTTTTTCGTTTACTTGAAGTGAGGGGCGCTCGGCGCCCGGTTCGAGTGGCTTGTCTCACTTTGCGCCACCCGAATCTCAGCGCTGACCAGCGCATACGGACCAGCTACGGACCAGGATCCGGGGCCGGCGGCGCCGAGCGGTTCCGGTTGAGTCGCTTCGAGATCAGCTCGTTGGCGTACTCGACGGTGCCGTGCAGGCACTTCGCGTAGACCCGGAGCATGACGGCGACGCTGTGCCCCGCCCGCCGGGCGACCTCGGTCGGGTCGACTCCGGAGTTCAGCCCGAGCGAGATCCCGGCGTGCCGCAGGTCGTACGGCCGCTTGCCGAGCTTGGTCGCGCAGTCGGACGGCGACAGCACCTCGGCGCGGGCCCGCTGCCAGACGACCCCGTACCCGCTCTCCTGCACCATCCCGCCCCGGGACGTCCGGAACAGCCGCCCGTCGGGCGCGGCGCCGAAGGCTGCGACGTGCTCCCGCAGGATCGCCACCAGCTCGGGCGGGATCGGGACGCGGCGGGTCGCCTTCTCGGCCCGGTGCTTGAGCCCGCGCTTGTCGTGCGAGGTCCCGTCGTCCGTCCAGGACGATCCGACCCGCGGCCGGGTCTCGTCCAGGACCAGGTAGCCCCAGCCCTCGACCGGGAGGTGGCAACGCGCGAGCGTGAGGAACACGGCCTCGGCCGGCCGCAGCCAGCCGAAGTAGAGGCAGGCGAAGAATGCCCGGAGGTGGGCCCCGCGCTTCCCCTGGCGTCCGACCGCCTCGATGAGCGCGGCGGCCTGGTCCTCGTTGACCACCAGGCCCGGGTCGACCTCCTCCTCGGCCTCCGGCGGCTGCCACTGGACGGTCGGCAGCGGGTTGGCGGTCAGGTAGCCCTCCTCCACGGCGTAGCCGAAGAGGTGGCCCAGGATGCGGCGCTTCCGCAGGATGACCGAGGGGGCCGCCTTCTTGCCGTCCAGCTTCACCGCGAGGGCGTTCAGCAGGCGGCGCACCATCGGCGGCTCCTCGAAGGCGGAAACCGCCACGGACTGCTTCTGCACCCACGCCAGGGCCTTGGCCCAGTCGGCCGGCGGCTCCTCCCCCCACGCGTTCACGTTGAAGGCCCAGCTGTAGAGCGCCCGCCGGACGATCCGCTTGTCCGGCATGCCGGCCTTCGACTTCACCAGCTCGAATGTCACCGTGGCGAGGGCGTCGGCCCAGGTCGTGCGGGTCTTCGCCGGAGCCCCCTCCCAGCGGGCCTCGACGTATTTCCGGCCGAGCTCGTACCAGCTGATCTGCTTCTCCTTGCGGAGCTCGGAGAGGGGGAGACCGCGGTCGACGTCGAACGGCTGCCCATCGCGGAGAGCGGAGATCAGCTCGGACTTTCGGCCGTCGGCCGCGGTCTTGGTCAGGAAGGACTCGGAGAACTCCCGCCCGGCGACGGTCCATCGGACCATCCAGGGTGTCCGCCGGTCCGGGCGGTGCCGGTGATCCCAGAACTTGACCTTGTAGGAGGTGGGCATCAGGCGGCCACCTCGCAGGCGGCGAGCCACGCGTTCAGGTCGGCCCGGTCGACCCGGACCTGGCCGTTGGGGAGCTTGATGAGGCGTGGGGCCTTGCCCCGGGCGCGCATGCGGTAGAAGGCGGCGCGGGACATGCCGAGTTCGGCGAGCACGGCGGGGAGCTTGAGCAGTTCGCGCTTGGGCATGGCGAAATCTCCTGCTGGGGTGTGGGTGAAGGTCGCGAAGCCGTGCGGGCCCTCTCGTCGACGGACGCGGAGGGCGGAGAGCGTCAGGGGAGTCAGGGGAACTCACTGACCTGCGGAGATGCCGCCTGCCGAGGCGTCAGGGGTTGTCAGGGCTGTCAGGGGATCTCGGTTATCCCTGACAGCCCTGACGTTCCCTGACGGGGCGTCCGGCGGCGTTGTGGCTGGTCAGGGCTTTGCCCTGACATCCCTGACGGTCACGTGATCGTTTCCGTGTCCGTAGGGCTGCTCGCGGCCGGGTGAACGCGGTACGTGACGGCCTGCGGGCGGCCGCGCTGGCCGGCCGCTGGGGGCTGGTCGGCGCGGAGCCAGCCGTGCTGTTCGAGCAGCTGCAGGGCGGGCTCGACGTCGGCGACCTTCTTGAACCGGCGGCTGCTGGCGACGGCGTCGTGGGCCTTGATGTGGGTCCGGTGGGTGCCGTCCTTCTTCGGCCGCTGGAGCCACTGGAGGAGGGCGTGGGCGTCCTCGGTGGCGGGGTCGGCGGCGATGAGGTCGAAGACGGCGAGGGTGTGCGCGGTGTAGTACTCGGCGATCTCGGCGGCGCGATCGACGGTGGCGGCCTCGACGGGCGCCCGCCAGTCGCCGGCGACGTGGTCGGCGAGGTGGAGGAGCACCGCGATGCGGGCGATGTGGCCGACGAGCTTGCCGGCCCAGTCCTTGATGTGGGCGAGCGGCTCGTCCGGGCGGAGCTGGACCTCGAACTTCTCCTGGAGCTTCTCGACGGCGAGGTCGGCCGCCTCGGTCAGCTTCACGGTGACCGGCTCGTCCAGCGCGGTGAGGGTGCGGAGCAGGGCCGAGAGGCGGACGCCGTAGGTGGTGGCGACCGGCTCCGGGATGGGGGTGGTGCGGATCTTGCGGTAGCCGAGGTTGGAGGGCGGGAGGGAGTACAGGAAGCGGGCGAGCAGACCGCGGTCCCGGGCGCCGGGAGCGGCGCCGAGCTCCTGGAGCACGGCGGGCTGCGGGGTGACGCCGATGGTGAGCGCGGGCTTGTCGACGGTGGGCTGCTCGCGGGTGATCCGGTCGGCCTGGAGCCGCTCGCCCTTGTGGGCCTGGAGGAAGACTCCGAGGTTGGGCTTGCTGCTGTAGCGGCCGACGATGCTGTCGAACAGGTCGCCCTCGGGTGAGAGCGCGGCCAGGCAGCGGTGGACGCCGAGTTGGTGGGTGACGGTCTCGGGGGTGATGTCCCCCGACAGGGTCAGCCGCGGGCTCGGCGGGACGACGATCTCGTCGGCGAGCATCCGGGCGGCCGAGATCTCGGCCACCAGGTGCGCGCGGTCGAGGTCGGGGTTCTTGCGGGCCTTGGCCATGAGCGCCTCGACCTCGGCCAGCGCGGCGTCCTTGGCGGTCTCGGCCTCGATGATCCGGGCCCGGGCCTCGGCCCGCAGCTCGTCCTCGACTCGGTAGACGGGGCCGGTCAGGAACGCGAACACGTCGGACTTCCGGCTGGCCGGGGGCATCGCGCAGACCAGGTAGAGGTTCGACTGCTCGCGCCAGCCGGGCCGGATCTCCACGTTCACCCGCCCGCCAGCGGCGGTGGCCAGCGCGGCCAGGGACATGGTGGCGGCCATGTCGGCCGGGGTCTGGGTGAACTCCGCCACCGCCTCCACGTACGCGCCGACCCACCCGGGCAGGGCGCGGACGGGGAAGGTCGGCAGAGCGCCGTGGGAGCCGAGTGGGACGGGGTCGAGCCAGGTCTCGCCGGAGGCGAGGTCCGCGAGCACGGACAGGGCGGCGGTGCGGACGGCGTCCAGGGCTTCCTGGTCCTCGCCCGCCATGGCCATGTGGGCGAGGCGGCTGGTCGCGGTGCCGATGCGGCGACGCTCGGCGGCGATGCGCACGATCTCGGCGTAGTAGTCGCCGTTCGCGGCGGTGGGCGTGGCCTCGACGCAGGTGTGCAGGTAGCCAGGCCCGCCGATGCGGCCCAGGTCGCCCTGGGAACGGAGGACGCCGGCCAGTAGCACCGGGTCCACCGGCCGCTCGCCGTCGGCCATGCGGGTGATGGCGCGCCAGATCGTCTCGTGCGCGGGGTGGTAGAACGCGCTCGGGTCCCCGAGCTGGGCGGCCAGAGCGGGGATCTGGACGGGGTCGAGCAGGGCGGCGCCGATGACGGCCTGCTCGGCGGCCTTCACCTCGGCGGGCTCGGGCCGGAACGGGATCACGTTCGGGGCGTACTCGTTCACCGCTCGTCCTCCGTGGGGAGCTGGTGGTGGTCGAGCCAGGCAAACGCGGAGGTGGTCTGGGCGCGGTTGTAGACCTCGATGGCGGCCTCGGGGACGCTGCCGGGGTAGACCCGGGGGCCGATGAGGCTGGCGTACAGCCGGGTGCCGTGGTGCACACAGGCCTTGGCGGCGCCGCCGTGGCGGGCGACGACGGTCACAGCGTCACGCGGGCCCTCACACGGGCTGGCGTCGCCGAGGTGGGCGGCCTCGCAACGGGGCTGCGGCGAGGTGGTGTTTCCGGGCATGCTGGAGTCCTCTGGTCTCTGAGAGGGGATCGGATCGCCCCGCACCAGCCGCGTCTCTGCCAAGAATCCGACGGTTGGTGCGGGGCTTCGTGCTGAAGGTGGGCGAAACGGAAGCGGCGGCCGGGCACTGCCAGGCCGCCGCTTCGACGTGGTTGGAGAGATGTTCGGTTAGGGCCCTTGGTGGGCCGGGGTGGTCGCACCGGCGCTGGCGAGCAGGGAATCCAGCGGTTGGGGAGTGGGCAGGGCGGGCCGGGGCGGTGAGTGCGGGGAGGTGGGTGGGGCCAGATGGAGGGACCAGGCGACGAGTACGGCGAGAACGACAGCAACGAGGATCAGCGCCTGGGACGGGCCGAACCGAAGTGGTGGGCTGGCCGGAGCGGGCGTTGGCTGGAGGTCCCGAAGGCGCTCGCGGTCGGGCCGCCGGCCGTGGTGCACGGTGGCGATGTGCGCGCGGCGCTCGGCCGACGCCTCGGCCTCACTGGAATGCTCGCTGACGGTGCGGCAGACCCCGCACCAGTACTCGTACGGCATCTGCCGAGCATGGCAGAGCTCTCATCGGCCACGGGCCGAAATGGGTCTTCCTCGGGACAGCGGGGGGAGAGCCCGGGGGGCTCAGCTCAGGGCGAGGGGGTCGGTGTGCATCCGGCGGTCGGCGCAGTCCTCGGCCCGGCACTGGTGGGTCCAGCAGGTGCTGCGGTCGTCGGGGTGCATCCCCGCATCTTCCAGGCGGTCGTCTTCTTCGATGGCGGCGGCGAGCTCGGCGTCCATGATCGTCTTCCTCTTCTGAAGATGTCGGTCGGAGGGCGGTAGGGCGGTAGGTAGGCGGGCGGTAGGGAGGCTGGTAGGCGCAGGCTGACCTGCGGTTCCTACCGGCCTACCGGCGCCCTGAGAGGGGTGCCGGTCGGGGCGGGGGAGAGGGGTCAGCCGGTCTTCTGGAGGACTGCCGGGACGGTGCCCGGATCGCTCTCGGGGAGGCCCTCCAGAAGCACCGCCTGGCGGTTGCGCTGGCGCCCGTCGAAGGTGAGCTTCTTGCCCTTCACGAGGTGGGCGCCGAGGGCCTCCAAGTGGGCCCACAGGTCGGCCTGTTCCCAGCCCCCGAACCACCCTCGGTGCTGACCCTCCGTGAGGAGGTCCGGGAGGTGTGCGGCGGTGCCCTGGTCGGACTGCGCGGCCACGTGCCGGATGAGGGCGTACAGGTCGGCGTCGGCCGGGGGGTCCTGGGGCTCGTCCTCCTGGTCGTCGGCGTAGTCCGGCTCGGCCTCGGCGGAGGCCTCCGCCGAGGCGCCGGAGCGGGACTTGGCCGTCCTCGCGGCCTTCCCCTCGGCGGCTTCCTCCCGAGCCTTCGTGTCAGCCTCGGCGAGTTCGACGGCGGCCTTGGTGTTGCCGACCACGACGGCCACGACCACCCACAGGACAAGCACGACGGTGATGGTGGTCGGCGCGTACCGGGCGACGGGCCGGGCCAGGACGGGGGAGAAGAACACCGCCAGGCCGAGCGCTCCCCCAACCTGCTGCTTGGTCACCTTGAGCCGGGCGGCGTGCGGCCGGACGGCGCGGATGATCAGCCGGTTGCCGAGGCCGAGGGCGGTGAGGGAGATGCCGCCGAGGTAGGGGTGCCTCGGCTTCTCCCGCCTGAGGGCAGTGAGCGCGGCGGCGCGCTCGCGGGGGTCCTCGATCCGGCGGGCTTCGGCACGGCGCTCGTTCCACGCGGTCACGGCCTCGGAGTGCTCGGCGAGGGCGTCATCGAGGTCGCTGTGCATCAGGCACCCACCAGGCCCTTGATGACGGAGCCGATCACGGTGAGCGGGAGGGCCCAGATCCCGCCGGCGGCGGCGTAGACGGACGGCACAGTCGCGCCGAGCACCGAGTCCTTGATGGGGGCGGGCTTGGTGCCGAACAGGAACAGGGTCAGGATCGCGGCCACCGCGCCAGCGCCGACGTTGCCGAACGCGGCGCTCTGGGAGGTGAAGGCGTGGGTGAGGGCCTCGCCGACCTGGCCTGGCGCGCTGAACGCCTGTCCGGCCCCGGCGGCGAAGATGCCGAAGCAGATCATCAGCCAGGCGGTGTGCTCGTCCTTGTGCTTCTTCGCCAGCTTCCCCTGCTTCTCGGCCTTGCGGCTGCCGAGGATGATCCACACGGCGATGGCCAGGCAGAGACCGCCGGAGCCGAATGAGCCGAGCAACTGGGTGTCCATGGTGTCGATCTCCTGCGGTCAGTGGTGGGAAGAGGAGAGGAGGGTGATCAACGGGGCCAGGCCGAGGGCGCCGACCAGGGCGGAGGCGAGCGGCACCCGCAGGAGGATCAAGATGGTGAGGCCGGGGAAGCCGCGGACCTCGGAGACCCGGACGTGGCCCCAGCCGCGCATGCGCAGGTCGATGAGCCAGGCACCGGCCGCCGCGAGTGCGGCGACCGACAGGGGCACGTGGGCGGCCAACTGGACGGCGCCCATCTGGTAGCCGAGCACGGCGGAGGTGGTGGTGAGGATGCACCAGCGGCGGAACCGGCGGGCACGCTCGGACTGGGGCTGACGCCACAGCACGGAGGCCCGGCGTTCACGGACGAGCTGCTCGGCGCGGTGGCGGTCCTCGCGCTCGTCGGTGGTTTCCCCCTGCTGCCGGTAGGCCTCCTCGCGGTCCCTGCGGGCGCGTTCGGCCTGTTCCTCGGGCGTCTGGCTGATCAGCAGGCGCAGACTCTCGGCCACGGTCCGCAGGTCGTACCGCTCCGGGTCAGCCTCGGCCTCGGCGTCGGGCTGGTCCTGGTCGCCGTCCTCGACGGCCTGGTCCTCGACGTGGTCGGCGGGTTCGGCCGGATCGGTCTTGCGGAGGTCGACAGGCGTGGGCTCGGCTGCGGGGCGCCGGGAGTTCCACGGCCCGCTCTTGCGCCACCACTCGACAGCCGGCTCAGGCTCAGGCGCGGCGTCGGGCATACCGACGGTGGGCGGGGCGGTCGGGGGCGGGGGCGGGGGGATCGTCATCGGTTTTCCTCCCGGCGGAGGAGCCACACGGCGATGCCGGCACCGACCGCGAGGATCGGGTAGAGCAGGCTCAGGAGCCAGTCCATGGTCAGTTCTCCAGGTAGGGGCCCGGCCGGGGCGGCCGGGCCCGGGGGAGTGTCAGGAGGAGCGCCACCAGGCGCGGACCGGGTTGGCCTCCAGTGCCGTGGTGCGGCGGGTCTTGGAGTCCATGGCGGTGTGGCCCGCGCGGTCGGCGGCGCGCACGGCCTTCGCCCGGCGCTGCTGGCCGGACTGCGGGGGCTGGCCGACGGGCTGGGCGGGCTGCTTCTTGCCGAAGCCGAGCATCAGGCGCCCTCCCCGATCCGTCCGACCAGCACGAACGGCTCGCCGTCCAGCTCGCAGATCGCGTGGAACTCGGCGGCGTATCGGCCGTCGACGGAGGCGTCGGTGACCGTCAGGCGGTGGCACCAGTCCTCGCGGGGCAGGCCGGCGACCTCATCGATCGTCAGCGGCTCGGCGAGGCGGTAGGCGATGCCGCCGTGGTCGAGGCGGGCGATGCCCAAGCCGGGCACGGTGCGGGTGGTGTTCACCGGGCACCGCCCGTCCTGCCGACCTGGACGGTCAGCACGCGCTCGGCGCCGGCGGCGGCTCGGGCCTTGTCCTCGGGGGTGATCGGGGGGATGGGCGGCGCGATCATGGTCAGGGCCATGACAGGCATCTCCTTGCTGAGAAGCAGCGGAGCGGAACCAGGAGGGGGAGGATCAGATCTCGTCGCAGCGGATGCCGTAGCAGTCGGAGCAGATCGGGATGATCCACTCCTCGTTGCAGACGTCCTGCGCGAACGGGTCCGCGCAGGTCTCAACGTCCGGCTTGTCCTCGCCGCAGAAGTAGCACTCCATCGAAGACCTCCAGCTCAGAGGGATTCTTGAGGTCAGGGGATGAGGCGTCACGACGCCCGTTCCTCGGGTGCGGTGGCGTCTCCGTTGGTGCCGGGCACGGCGTGCAGCGCGGGGCGTTCGCCGATGCGCAGCTCCTTGTAAAGGGCAGCGACCCATCCGGCGGACCAGCCGGTCAGCTCGACTGCCCGGCGCTGCGGGATGCGGGCCACGACGCAGTCCTGGACCTTCAGGCGCGCCTGGTCTTCGGGCAGGCGCTCGTCCACGGCAGGCGCGGAGAGGAGTTGCTGCCGGAGTCGATCGGCGTCCTGCTCGGCGGCCTGCTCACGCTCGCGCTCACGACGCTCACGGTCACTCACCTCGCGCTCACGGCGCTCACGGTCGGACCGCTCGGCGTCCTGCTGACGCTGGCGTTCGGAGCGCTCGGCTGCCTCGCGGCGGGCCTGCTCGGCCCGCCGGTCGTGGGCCATGCGCTGCTCGTGCTCACGCTGCTTGTCGGCCATGTGGTCCTCGTGCTCACGGCGCTCACGCTCGGCCTGCCGCGCCCGGTCGTATTCGGCCAACCGGTCCTCGCGTTCCTGCTTCCGGCGCTCCTCGGCGACGCGTTCGCGCTCGACCCGCTCATCGCGCTCACGGGCTTCACGGGCGGCCAGTGCGGCGGCGATTGCCCGCCGGTAGGCCAGCGACGTCTCCGCCGTGACGATCAGCAGCAGCGGCGCCACCGAGTGGACCGCCGCCCCGACCTTGTCGTGGTTCAGCGCGCTCTGACCCACGTTGAGCAGCACCGTCATGGCTCCGGTCATCCAGCGCAGCACGACCGGCCACCGGCCGCCGTCGCCGTCCAGGCGGGTGAGCGTGCTGTCCATGCGGACCACGATCACCACCGCCGCGTCCACGACCAGCGGCAGGATCGGGGCCGTCCACTGCCACCCCTTGGGGGTGTGCCCGGACATCAACGGGGTCACCGTGAGCATGCTGTAGAGGACCGCGCCCAACGTGATCGTCCACGTCCCCACGGCCAACACCCGCTCTGCCGAGCGAATCTGATCCAGGCTCGTCGACACCTTCATCGCGACCACCGCCCGGCGCCCCATGAGCGCGTCGTGAGCGAGCGGTGAGCGGCCGTGAGCACCGTGAGCGTGCGGTCGGCCATCACGCGGCCGCCTGCCTGCTACCAGCAGTGCGGCGGCCGATCGCGGAGCGCCGCAGCGGAACCGGCGCCATGCTCAACAGCCGCTTGGCGTAGGCGGCCAGCACCCAGTCCTCCCGGCGCAGGTCCGCCAGGATGTCAGCCGCGGCGTCCATCCGGGCCTCGCACTCGACCTCGCTCTCACCGGGCACCCCGATGAACAGCCGGCTGAACTCGGAGTCCATGACGAGACCGAGCGCCAGCTCGGCGAACTCCTCCTGCGTCAGGGCCGTCTGGCCTGAAACAATCGACCTCACGGGTCTACCTCGCTTCTCGTAGGGGAGGGGCCCAGGGCCGCCGCGCGCCCGGCCAAGGAATGCGCGGCGGCCCGATTCCACGGGCCCAAGGGAGACAGCGGCCGGCGCGGGATGCGCGACGCGCTGCACGTGGACGGGGAGGGAGTCGCACCCTCGCCCCCGCAGGGGCCCACTTCGGGCCGTCCGCCTGGTCTGCCACCGCCTTCGAACCCCAGGCACCTCCCTTCGTGGGGGCTCTTCGGCGGGACCTATGGAGTTGTGAAGGAACGAGCGCTGCCTTCGGGGGGCTGTCACCCCACCCCTCCGGGCGCGTTTGTCCAGCTCAGAGCAGCCCAAAGAAGGCCCCTCTGTGTCGCCCCTGTCTCACTTGGTGCGACACACACAACATAGGCAACCTGCCTAGGCAGGTCAAGAGAGTTGGGTTTCTCGCCCCTCTTGAGCACCTGCCCTAGCATGGGGAGATGGCCCTAGACCCGGACGACTCCCGTCCCCCGTATCAGCAGGTCAGCAGCTCTCTGCGGGCCTCGATCCTCACGAAGAAGCCCGGCTTCGAGACCGGCGACAAGCTGCCCTCCGGCCCCGAGCTGGCCAAGCACTTCGGCGTGGCGCGCGGCACGGTGGACAAGGCACTCGACCTGCTCCGCACCGAGGGACTGATCGTGACCCGGCAGGGGAGCGGCTCATTCGTGCGGGAGCGGACCTCTCGGCCGGTCGGGCTGCGGCCGCACCTGGAGGCGGCCTTCGAGCAGCAGCAGGTGACCCTCGACTTCGCCGGGTTCTCCAGCGAGACGCTGCACAACGCGCTGCAGGAGCCGCTCGACAAGGTCCGCTCCGGCCGGCTGGCACCGGAGTCCATCACGGTCCGCCTGCTGCTGCCGGACACCACGGCGCCGATGGCCGTGCCGGTCCTGGTCGACGGGCTCCAGGACGAAGCCGCCCTCCGGCAGCGCGCCCGCAACATCGCCCTGACGAACGCCGGCGGGATCGCGCACTCGGTGGAGATGCTGGCCGAGCTGGGCCTTGTCCAGAAGGCGAGCGTCCAGGTCAAGGTTCATCGGGCGTCCAGCCTGTTCAAGCTGTACATCCTGAACCGGTCGGAGGCGTTCTTCGGCTTCTACCCGCTCCGCGAGCGCACCGTGTCGATCGACGACACCGCCCACACCTTCTACGACGTCACCGGCAAGGACACCACCCTGTTCCACCACGCCGCCGGCCCGGACGACGCCTCGCTCGGATCGCAGTACGTCCAGCAGGCCCAGATGTGGTTCGACAGCGTGTGGAGCACGATCGCCTATGAGCGGCAGTCATGATCGCCACCCCCCAGCAACTCGCCGATGTGCTGCGGCCGGTGAGGCACGTGCTCCTCGACTTCGACGGGCCGGTGTGCTCGGTCTTCGCCGGCCTTCCAGCCCCGGAGGTGGCGCGCCGACTCCGTGAAGGCCTGCTCGCTACCGGCGAGCAGGCCCCGGCCGGGGCGGAGGAGGAGACCGACCCGCTCGCCTTGCTCCGACTGATCTCGGACGCCCGGCCTGACCGCGCGGTGAGCACAGACGCCGCGTTGGCCGCACTGGAAACTGAAGCCGTTCGGGTAGCCCGTCCGACCCCGGGCGGAGAATCGGTCCTGCTTGCTGCTGCCCGCTCCGGTCGTCTGGTGTCCGTGGTCAGCAACAACGCGGGCGCGGCCATCACGGCCTACCTCGCCGAGCACGGCCTCAGCGACTACGTGGCTGGGGTCTTCGGGCGTGCCCCGGGTGACCCCTCCTCGATGAAGCCGAACCCGCGCCTTCTGCTCGAAGCGATGGAAGCCGCATGCACCGGGCCGGAGCACTGCATCTTCATCGGCGATGCGACCCGCGACGTCGAGGCGGGAAAGGCGGCCGGAGTTCCCACGATCGGCTACGCCAACAAGCCGGGGAAGGACGTCAAGCTGGTCGCCGCAGGCGCTGTGGTGGTAGTGGGCGCTATGCGCCTGATTGCAGACGCGCTGGCTTGACCCGGAACAGCATTGTTGCCGGGCTGAGCCCTTCACAGTGGTCTCACAGGTCAAAACGGCTGCGGAGGAGCACTGTTACTGCGTAGGCTGAGGGGCGGGCAGGCTCCCCTACTTGCAGAAGAAAGTGGACCCATGAACGTTGAGGTTAATCGGATTCGGTCTGCTCTCAATGGCGGCCGCTATCAGAAGATGCTTTCAGCGATCTCGATCCGAAATCTGCGCGGATTCTCGAAGGATGAGGCTACGCGCATCGAGTTCAACTTTCCAGTGACGGCTATCGTTGGGGAGAATGGCACAGGGAAGACCACCCTTATTAAGGCTGCTGCATGCGCATACGAGCAAGCCGGTAAGGGGAAGTCGGCGTATCAGCCCGGAAAGTTCTTCATGAACACCGCCTGGGATACTGTTACCGATGTAGAGATTATTTGCCAGCTGCGCGAGCAGAGCAATCCTGTCACAATTCGTAAGCCCACAGACCGGTGGCGAATTAGTTCCGGTCGACCTGCTCGCCACATTTTCCTGATGGACGTCTCTAGGGTAATGCCGCTGGATGCGCTAATGGGCTATGCGCAGGTTACTAAACGATCCAGTCGTGAAGCCTCGTCTGAAATGTTGACGGAGCGGGCAAAATCCGACCTCGGGTACATTCTGAATCGCGACTTTTCTGCTGCGCGATTCGCCAGCACGACAAATTCGGAACGAGAGGTTGGAATTCTCGCACAGCAGTTCGGCGACTACTCGGCGTTCCACCAAGGAGCCGGTGAGGCGGCCTCGCTGCAGCTGTTCAGGACTCTGGAGAAGATCCCGAACGACTCCCTTCTGCTGATCGATGAACTGGACGCTTCCCTTCACCCTAAGGCTCAGCGGCGCCTGGTGCAGAGGCTGCTGCAGCTATCCCGGGAAAAGGGAATCCAGATTATTCTCACGACTCACAGCGCGCACGTCCTCGAAGAGGTGCCCCCAGAGGCAAGGATTCTGCTCCAGCGGAGCGGGGGGCGCGTGAATGCTATTCACGGCGCTACGCCCGAGTTTTGCATGAGTGCGATTGATGATCGCATGCACCCGGATATCACAATTTTTTGTGAGGATGTGCGTGCTTCGAAGGTCGTTGAGTGTCTCATTGCCGGATCTTCTGAGTCGTTTAACGTAGAGACCTATCCGGTGGGGTCCTACTCGGTGGTCAAGCAGCTGGCTGACCTGAGTCAAAAGGGCTTGCTGCCGTACCCTGCGACGGGTGTCGTTGACGGGTCCAAAAAATTCGAGAGTTGTGTCTCGTTGCCGGGGGGAGAAGAGCCAGAGCTGGCGATCTTCGGAGATCTCAAGGCGGCGAACTGGCCAGATGTTGAGGCAAGGTTCGGCATCCGTTTCTCGGAGATATCATCCATTCTTGAAGAGGCGATGAGGGCTTCTGATATTCACGAATGGCCCAGGATTGTCGGTGACAAAATTCGCCGCTCTAGGGATGTCGTATGGGATACCTTGGTGACTCTCTGGGTGCAGAAATGTGTGAATCGGGAAGTAGTGGATGGGTTTGCGGCCGAGATCCAGGAGAAGGCCCATGTGACCAAGGGGCGGTAACAGGGAGGCCGCTCAGATAGGCGGTGATCAGGCCCGCGGCCGGACTTTCCGCTGGCCCTCCCCGGTTCGCCAGACCTGTTTGTGTTCCCCATCATCCAGCCCACGACTTCGGGTGCAGCACTGCACGGAGGTCGGGGGTAGGTGCGGAGGCTCGCTCGCTTCAGGCTGTGGCGGCCGCATTCCCGGTGATCCGGGAGCTGCTGAGGCTGAGGGCGCGGTGAGGGCTTGGCCGTTCGACGGGCAGCGTGTCGAGGTGTGACGTGAGACGCGAAGGGCCGGGGCGGGCAGCGAAATCGCTGCCCGCCCCGGCCCTTCGGTGCGCTCGCAAGGCGGTCCGATCGAGGGCTGCTCAGAGCAAGATCCGGACCAGGGGCGGACCAGGTGGGGCCCGTGGGCAAGAGTTGCCTGGTCGCAACGTCCCTGGTCAGCGGCCTGTAAATCTGCCGCGTAAGCTACGCAGGTTCGAACCCTGCACCAGCCACAGGACAGAGAACGGCCCCCGATCTGCGGAGACGCGGATCGGGGGCCGTTGTCGTTTTCCCGCCGCGTGATCGTCGCGTGGGCGCCGCGGCGCTGCCGCGCCGGCGGCGGGGACACTTATTGCGCATTGCTTGCAATTACGGTCAGCAGGCAGCAGAGTGGGTGCGGGGGTGGGTGGGGCCGTTCAGCGTGATTGTGGTGGTGTCCCGGGTGTGCGTAGGGCGCGCCGGGGGTTCTTCGCAAGAGCTGGTCGTCTTCCCAACCGGCGCCCGCCGGGACAGCGGCCCACCCATCCCCGCCACCCCCCCCAGCCATGAGCTCTCCCGCGGTGCGTCAAGGGCCCGTCAATGGTTCCTGGGGCGGCGTCAGGAACGCGTAGGGGTCGGGGGAAGGGCGGGGGTGCGGCCCGCAGGATCGGAGGAACGACCGATCGCGGAGGTTCCGTCCGATGCCCAGCGCCATCACCACCCCGGCCGTCACGGCCGAACCCGAACCGCCGGACACCGGCGCGGGCGACGAGCGGCACCGGCTGAGTGCGCTGGGCGGTCTGGCGGCGCTGTCGTTGGACGCCATGGCCTCGGTCGCGTACGGGCCGGAGTCGATCGTGCTGGTGCTGGCCGCGGCCGGGGCGTACGGGCTGGGCTTCACGCTGCCGGTGACGGTGGCGATCGCGGTGCTGCTGGGCGTGCTGGTGGCGTCGTACCGGCAGGTGATCGCGGCGTTCCCGGACGGCGGCGGCTCGTACGCGGTGGCGAAGGAGCACCTGGGCCGGCGGACGGCGCTGACCGCGGCCGCCTCGCTGGTGATCGACTACATCCTGAACGTGGCGGTCTCGGTGACCGCGGGGGTGGCGGCGCTGACCTCGGCGGTGCCGAGCCTGTACGACGACCGGATCTGGCTGTGCCTGGGCGTGCTGGCCCTGGTGACGGCGGTGAACCTGCGCGGGATCGCCGAGTCGGCGCGCTGGTTCATGGCGCCGACGGCCGTCTTCGTGGTGTCGATCCTGGCGATCATCGTGGTCGGCCTGTTCCGGGACGGCCCGGCGAGCACCGCGGCCGCCGCGGGCCACGCCTCGACGCTGGCCGAGAACGCCACGACCGTCGGCGCGCTGCTGCTGCTCAAGGCGTTCGCGGCCGGGTGCTCGGCGCTGACCGGGGTGGAGGCGGTGGCGAACGCCGTCCCGTCGTTCCGGACCCCGCGGGTGAAGCGGGCGCAGCACACCGAGGTGGTGCTCGGCGCCCTGCTCGGCGTGATGCTGATCGGGCTGGCCGTGCTGATCGGCCGTTTCCACCTCCAGCCGGTGGAGGGCGTCACGGTGCTGGCCCAGCTCGCCGACGCCTCGCTCGGCCACGGCGCCGCCTTCTACGTCGTCCAGTTCGCCACCGTGGTGCTGCTCGGGCTGGCCGCGAACACCTCCTTCGGCGGGCTGCCGGTGCTGCTGCACCTGCTCGCCCGGGACAACCACCTGCCGCACGTGTTCGCGCTGCGGGCCGACCGCCAGGTGCACCGGCACGGGGTGCTGTTCCTCGCCCTGGTGTCGGCGGCGCTGCTGGTCGGCTCGGGCGGGGACGTGAACAGCCTGGTGCCGTTGTTCTCGATCGGCGTGTTCGTCGGGTTCACGATCTGTCAGGTCGGCATGGTCCGGCACTGGTCCGTGCACCGGCCGGCCGGCTGGGTGCGGAAGGCCGTGCTGAACGGGTTCGGCGCGCTGCTCACCGGGGTCGCGACGGTGGTGGTGACCGGCACCAAGTTCACCGAGGGCGCCTGGGGCATCGTGGTGGCGCTGCCGCTGCTGGTGGTGCTGTTCGAGGCGGTGCACCGCAGCTACGGGCTGATCGGGGAGCGGCTGGAGCTGGGCCGGGTGCCGGGCGCGGTGACCCGCCAGCGCAGCCTGGTGGTCGTGCCGGTGACGGCCATCACCCGGCTCACCCGGGACGGCCTGTCGGCGGCGCTGTCGCTCGGGGACGAGGTGCTGGCGGTGACGGTGGTGCACGAGCAGGCCGAGGCGGAGGCGCTGCGGCGGGACTGGGAGCTGTGGCAGCCGGGCGTGCCGCTGGTGGAGATCCCGGAGGACCGCCGCCGGCTGGGCCAGCCGATCGCCGCGTTCGTGAACCGGCTCGGCGAGGAGCACGCCTACGACCGGCTGACGGTGCTGATCCCGGAGGTGGAGCCGGCCCGCTGGTGGCAGCGGGCGCTGCAGAACCGGCGCGGCGCCGTGATCGACCGCGCGCTGCGCCGGCACACCGACGCGGTGGTCTGCCGGCTGCGGATGCGGATGTGACCGGGGCCGCCACCGCTGAGGTGCTGGGCGTCCACAGCCTGGACGCCCGATAACAACCCGGCATCTTGACGCGGTCTTAACGGGGCGGCCCTGACGCCCTCGATACGCCCGGCACGTGCCCGCCCGCAGTGGCCCTGACCTGCGGGAAGTCCATGAGGGCGGGACGTGCCGGGCCGGCGCCGCAACGGATTCCGTCGTGTCCGACCGAACTTACGCTCGCCAGCGTGTTCAACGTGCCCCAGGCGCTCAAGCGCCTCGTCATCGGCCGGGCCATGCGCAGCGAGGAGCTCGGCGAGACGCTGCTGCCCAAGCGGCTGGCGCTGCCGATCTTCGCCTCCGACCCGCTCTCCTCGGTCGCCTACGCGACCCAGGAGATCCTGCTGGTGCTCACCGTCGGTGGCGCCGCCTTCCTCTACCTGACCCCGTGGGTCGCGGCCGGCGTGGTCGCGCTGATGGCGGTCGTGGTGATGTCCTACCGCCAGGTGGTGCACGCCTACCCGAGCGGCGGCGGCTCGTACGAGGTGGTGTCCCGCAACCTCGGCGCCAACTCAGGTCTGGTGGTGGCCGCCTCGCTGCTGGTCGACTACGTGATGACGGTCGCGGTGTCGGTGGCCTCCGGGGTGGACAACATCATCTCGGCGCTGCCTTCGCTGGCCGGTCACCGGGTCTGGCTGGCGCTGGGCTTCGTGCTGCTGCTGATGGCGGTGAACCTGCGCGGCGTCCGGGAGTCCGGCAAGGCCTTCGCCGCGCCGACGTACCTGTTCATCGGCGGCATCCTGCTGATGGTGGTCACCGGGCTGGTCCGGGTCGCGCTCGGCGACGCGCCGGTGGCGTCCAGCGCCTCGTACGGGATCCTCCCGGAGGACGGCAAGGACACGGTGGCCGGCCTCGGCCTGCTGATGCTGGGCCTGCGGGCGTTCGCCTCCGGCTGTACGGCGCTGACCGGGGTGGAGGCGATCTCCAACGGAGTCCCGGCCTTCCGGGCGCCGAAGGCGAGGAACGCCGCGCGCACCATGGCCGTGATGGGCACCACGGCCGTGGTGATGTTCGCCGGCATCACCGCCCTCGCGCTGATCGCCAAGGTGCACATCACCGAGGGCGGCGCCTGCCGGCTGACCGGCTTCCCCGGCGACTGCGCGAGCACGCCCCAGCAGACCGTGATCGCCCAGCTCGCGGCGGCGATCTTCGGCGGCGACGACAGCGTGCTGTTCTACGCGATCCAGGCGGTCACCGCGCTGGTGCTGATCCTGGCCGCCAACACCGCCTTCAACGGCTTCCCGCTGCTGGCCTCGATCCTGGCCGAGCACCGCTACCTGCCCCGGCAGATGCACACCCGCGGGGACCGGCTGGCCTTCTCCAACGGCATCATCGCGCTCGCGGTGGTGGCCGGCGGGCTGCTCTGGCTGTACGACGCGAACGTCACCAGCCTGATCCACCTGTACATCCTGGGCGTCTTCACCTCCTTCACGCTGTCCCAGATCGGCATGGTCCGGCACTGGAACCGGGCGCTGGCCACCGAGACCGACCCGGCGGTGCGCCGCTCGGCGCTGCGCTCCCGGGTGATCAACGCCTTCGGCGCGGTCGTCACCGCGCTGGTGCTGGTGATCGTGCTGCTCACCAAGTTCACCCAGGGCGCCTGGCTGGCCGTGGTCGCCGCGCTGGTGCTGTGGCTGATGATGCGCGGCATCCGCCGGCACTACGACGGCGTCGCCGCCGAGCTGGCGGTGGACGACCCGGAGGCCGAGTCGGCGCGGCCCGCCCGGGTGCACGGGATCGTGCTGGTGTCCAAGCTGCACAAGCCGACGCTGCGGGCGCTCGGCTACGCGGAGGCGTTCCGGCCGGACTCGCTGGAGGCGCTGACCGTGGCGGTGGAGCCGGAGGCGACCGGCGAGCTGGAGCGGCAGTGGACGGAGGCCGGCGTCCGGGTGCCGTTGAAGGTGCTGGACTCGCCGTACCGGGAGATCACCAAGCCGGTGCTGGCGTACGTGCGGGAGCACCGCCGGGACAGCCCCCGGGAGGCGGTCGCCGTGTTCATCCCGGAGTACGTGGTCGGCCACTGGTGGGAGCACCTGCTGCACAACCAGTCGGCGCTGTGGCTGAAGAGCCGGCTGCTGTTCACGGCGGGCGTGATGGTGATCAGCGTGCCGTGGCAGCTGACCTCCTCCGGGCGCGCGGGCGGCCCGTCGCGCCGGGCGCCCGGCGCGGTGCGCCGGGGCGAGCCGGCCCCGGGGAGCGGGTACGAGCGGCTCCCGGCGCCGGAGAAGGTCTGACCGGAGCAGCAGCCGGCCCCCCGGGCCTCCGTCGGCCCCGCCCGCACGAAGCCCGTACCAACCCGCACCCCCACCCGTACGGAAGCCCCGGAATCCCGGGGCTTCCGGCGTTCCGGCGCCGGGCCGATCACGGCCTGATGACGACGGTCACGGCCCGGTGAAGCGGGCGTCAAGGTCGCGTCAACGTCCCGCAGTCACCCGTATGGAGGGCGTCAGGGAGCCATAACGCGCCTCTGACGGCTGCTTTGCTGCATCTGCCGGTCGTCCGCCGGCGCCGCGCGAAGCCCCCGGCCCGCCCGCGGCAGTCTCCCGAACCGCTCTGGTGGAGCCCATGTCCGATCTCATCTACGTCGGTGTCACGGTCGCCGTGTTCGCCGTCATCGCCCTGATCGCGCGGGGGGTGGAGAAGCTGTGAGCGCGGAGAACATCGCAGGTCTGATCGTGGCCGTCGCGCTCGTCGGCTATCTCGTCGTGGCGCTGATCTTCCCGGAGAAGTTCTGACATGGGATCCACTCTCGCGGGCTGGCTGCAGGCCCTGGCCCTGGTCGGGGCACTGGCCCTGTGCTACCGCCCCCTTGGCGACTACATCGCCAAGCTCCTCACCACCACCAAGCACCTCAGAGTCGAGCGCGGCATCTACAAGGTGATCGGCGTCGACGGCGACGCCGATCAGCGCTGGCCGGTGTACCTCCGCTCGGTGCTGGCCTTCTCGGCCGTCTCCGTCCTCTTCCTCTACGGTCTGATCCGCCTCCAGGGCTACCTGCTGCTGAACCTGGGCGTTCCGCAGATGGAGGGCCACCAGGCCTGGAACACCGCGATCTCGTTCGTCGCCAACACCAACTGGCAGTCCTACGCCGGTGAGTCCGCGATGGGCCACCTGGCGCAGATGGCGGGCCTGGCGGTGCAGAACTTCGTCTCCGCGGCCGTCGGCATCGCCGTCGTCGGCGCGCTGATCCGGGGCTTCACCCGCAACCGCACCGACCGGGTCGGCAACTTCTGGGTGGACCTCACCCGGATCAACCTGCGCCTGCTGCTGCCGATCTCGATCGTCTTCGCCCTGGTCCTGGCAGCCTCCGGCGTGATCCAGAACTTCCACGGCTTCCACGAGGTGGCCACGCTCAGCGGCGAGGTGCAGAAGATCCCGGGCGGCCCGGTGGCCTCCCAGGAGGTCATCAAGCTGCTCGGCACCAACGGCGGCGGCTTCTTCAACGCCAACTCCGCGCACCCGTTCGAGAACCCGACCGGCTTCTCCAACCTGGTCGAGATCTTCCTGATCCTGCTGATCCCGTTCGCGCTGCCGCGGGCCTTCGGCCGGATGGTGGGGGACAACCGCCAGGGCTACGCGATCCTCGCCGTGATGGGCCTGTTCTGGGTCGCCTCGGTCGCCCTGCTCACCTTCGCCGAGTCGCAGCACCAGGGCACCGCCCTCCAGGCCGCGGGCGCCGCGATGGAGGGCAAGGAGCAGCGCTTCGGCATCGCCGCCTCCGGCCTGTTCGCCGCCTCGACCACACTGACCTCGACCGGCGCGGTGAACTCCTTCCACGACTCGTTCACGCCGTTCGGCGGCGGGCTGACGGTCTTCAACATGATGCTGGGCGAGATCGCGCCCGGCGGTGTGGGCTCCGGCCTGTACGGCATGCTCGTGCTGGCGATCGTCGCGGTGTTCGTCGCCGGTCTGATGGTCGGCCGCACCCCCGAGTACCTGGGCAAGAAGCTCGGCGGCCGGGAGATGAAGTTCGCCTCGCTGTACATCCTCACCACGCCGACCCTGGTGCTGGTCGGCACGGGCCTGGCGATGGCCCTGCCGGGGGAGCGGGCCGGGATGCTCAACTCGGGCGCCCACGGCTTCTCCGAGGTGCTGTACGCCTTCACCTCGGCCGCCAACAACAACGGCTCGGCCTTCGGCGGCATCACCGTCAACACCGACTGGTACGACACGGCGCTCGGCCTGGCGATGATCTTCGGCCGCCTCCTGCCGATCGTCTTCGTCCTGGCGCTGTCCGGTTCGCTCGCCCAGCAGCAGCCGGTCCCGGCCACCCCGGGCACCCTGCCCACCCACAAGCCGCTGTTCGTGGGCCTGCTGTCGGGCGTCATCCTGATCGTCGTCGGCCTCACCTACTTCCCGGCCCTGGCTCTCGGGCCGATCGCGGAAGGTCTCTCCTGATGTCCACCCCTACGCTCAACCCCGCACCGGCCGACAAGGCTGAGCCCGCCGCGCAGCACAGAGTGGCCAGCGGCCTGCTCGACCCGAAGCTGATCGTCGCGTCCCTGCCGGACGCGGTGAAGAAGCTCGACCCCCGGGTGATGGTCAAGAACCCGGTCATGTTCGTGGTCGAGGTCGGCTCGGTGGTCACCACCGTCTCCGCGATCGCCAGCCCGTCCGTGTTCGCCTGGGCCATCACCGTCTGGCTCTGGCTCACCACGATCTTCGCCAACCTGGCCGAGGCCGTCGCCGAGGGCCGCGGCAAGGCCCAGGCCGACACCCTGCGCAAGACCAAGACCGAGAGCGTCGCCCGCCGGCTCACCGACTGGCCCGCCACGCAGGCCGAGGAGGAGGTACCGGGCACCGCGCTGCGGCTCGGCGACCACGTGGTGGTCGAGGCCGGGCAGATCATCCCCGGCGACGGTGACGTCGTCGAGGGCGTCGCGAGCGTCGACGAGTCGGCGATCACCGGCGAGTCCGCGCCGGTCATCCGCGAGTCCGGCGGTGACCGCTCGGCGGTGACCGGCGGCACCAAGGTGCTGTCCGACCGGATCGTGGTGAAGATCGCCTCGGAGCCCGGCAAGTCGTTCATCGACCGGATGATCGCCCTGGTCGAGGGCGCCGCCCGACAGAAGACGCCGAACGAGATCGCGCTGAACATCCTGCTCGCCTCGCTGACCATCGTCTTCCTGGTCGCCGTGGTGACCCTGCAGCCGATGGCCACCTACGCGGGCGCGCCGCAGTCGATGATCGTCCTGGTCGCCCTGATCGTGGCGCTCATTCCGACCACCATCGGCGCGCTGCTCTCCGCGATCGGCATCGCCGGCATGGACCGGCTGGTGCAGCGCAACGTGCTGGCGATGTCCGGCCGGGCCGTCGAGGCGGCCGGCGACGTCAACACCCTGCTGCTGGACAAGACCGGCACCATCACCCTGGGCAACCGCCAGGCCGCCGAGTTCCTGCCCGCCCCGGGCGTGTCCACCGAGGAACTGGCCAGCGCCGCGCAGCTGTCCTCCCTCGCGGACGAGACCCCGGAGGGCCGCTCGATCGTGGTCCTCGCCAAGACCGAGTACGGCCTGCGGGCCCGCGCCCAGGGCGAGCTGACGCACGCCACCTGGGTCCCGTTCACCGCCCAGACCCGGATGTCCGGCGTCGACCTGGACGAGGCCGAGGCGGTCCACCAGGTCCGCAAGGGCGCGGCCGGCGCGGTCACCAACTGGGTGACCGAGAACGGCGGTTCGGTCGGCAACGAGGTCTCCGCCCTGGTCGACGGGATCTCCGCGGCCGGCGGCACCCCGCTGGTGGTGGCCACCAAGGTCGGCGCCAAGCCGGCCCGCGTCCTCGGGGTGATCCACCTCAAGGACGTGGTCAAGGAGGGCATGCGGGAACGCTTCGACGAGCTCCGCCGGATGGGCATCAAGACCATCATGATCACGGGCGACAACCCGCTGACCGCCAAGGCGATCGCGGAGGAGGCGGGCGTGGACGACTTCCTCGCCGAGGCCACCCCCGAGGACAAGATGGCGCTGATCAAGAAGGAGCAGGAGGGCGGCAAGCTGGTCGCGATGACCGGCGACGGCACCAACGACGCCCCCGCGCTCGCCCAGGCCGACGTCGGCGTGGCCATGAACACCGGGACCATGGCGGCCAAGGAGGCCGGCAACATGGTCGACCTGGACTCCAACCCGACCAAGCTGATCGAGATCGTCGAGATCGGCAAGCAGTTGCTGATCACCCGTGGCGCGCTGACCACCTTCTCGATCGCCAACGACGTGGCCAAGTACTTCGCGATCATCCCCGCGATGTTCGCCGGGGTCTACCCGGGCCTGAGCCACCTCAACATCATGGGCCTGCACAGCCCGCAGTCCGCGATCACCTCGGCGATCATCTTCAACGCCCTGGTCATCATCGGCCTGATCCCGCTCGCCCTGCGCGGCGTGCGCTACCGCCCGTCCGACGCCAGCTCCCTGCTGCGCCGCAACATCGGGGTCTACGGCTTCGGCGGTCTGGTGGTGCCGTTCGTCGGCATCAAGCTGATCGACCTGATCGTCCAGTTCATCCCCGGCCTGAGCTGAGAGAGGAGAATCCGATGTCCAAGCCCCTGCCGACGACCGTCCGCACCCACTTCACCGCACTGCGGGCGCTGCTGGTGCTCACCGCGATCCTCGGGATCGCCTACCCGCTGCTGGTCACCGGGATCAGCCAGGTCGCCTTCACCGAGAAGGCCAACGGCTCGCTCGTGAAGTCCGACGGCAAGGAGGTCGGTTCCAGCCTGATCGGCCAGAACTTCAACCTCCCGAAGAAGAACCCCGACGACCCGAAGGAGGAGGCGCAGCCGGACCCGAAGTGGTTCCAGCCCCGCCCCTCCGCGGCCGGGACCGGCTACGACTCGTCCTCGTCCGGTGCCTCCAACCTCGGCCCGAACAGCGACGACCTGCTGAAGGCCGTCAACGACCGCCGCGCCGCCGCCGCCGAGTTCGACGGCGTCGCCCCGGAGAGCGTCCCGGCCGACGCGCTGACCGCCTCCGGCTCCGGCCTCGACCCGTACATCTCGGTCGCCTACGCCGAGGAGCAGGTGAACCGGGTCGCCAAGACCCGCAACCTGTCGGCGGACGCGGTGCACAAGCTGGTCGAGAAGTACACCGAAGGCCGCTCGCTCGGCTTCCTCGGGCAGGAGGGCGTCAACGTCCTCCTGCTGAACCGGGCACTCGCGGAACAGAAGTGACCGGCGGAACAGGAATGACCGCCGGAGCAGAAGTGACAGGTCAACGGCTGGATCCGTGAAACAGGCCGACCCGGGCCGGGGCACCACCCCCGCGCCCGGGTCGGCCGCCGTACGTCCCGACCCCGGCCCGAGGACGCCCTGGCGGCAGCCTCGCAGGAACGAAAGAGCAGTGCCCATGGCCCGCGACCTCACCCCCGGCACCGGCATCCGCAAGGGCCGGCTGAGGGTGTACCTCGGTTCCGCCCCGGGGGTCGGCAAGACCTACCGGATGCTGGACGAGGCCCGGCGCAGACAGGAGCGCGGGGCCGACGTCGCGGTCGGGTACATCGAGTGCCACGGCCGCCGCCACACCGAGGGCATGCTGGACGGCCTGGAGGTCCTGCCGCGTGTCCAACGCTCCTACCGCGACGCCGAGTTCGACGAGATGGACCTCGACGCGGTGCTCACCCGCCGTCCGTCCGTCGTGCTGGTCGACGAACTGGCGCACACCAACATCCCCGGCGGCCGCCACGCCAAGCGCTGGCAGGACGTCGAGGAACTGCTGGCCGCCGGGATCGACGTCATCACCACCGTCAACATCCAGCACCTGGAATCGTTGAACGACGTCGTCCAGAAGATCACCGGCATCCCGCAGCGCGAGACCGTCCCGGACGAGGTGGTCCGCCGGGCCGACCAGATCGAGCTCGTCGACATGGCCCCGCAGGCGCTGCGCCGCCGGATGGCCCACGGCAACGTCTACAGGGCGGAGAAGGTGGACGCCGCGCTCTCCAACTACTTCCGGGTCGGCAACCTCACCGCCCTGCGCGAACTCGCCCTGCTCTGGGTGGCCGGGCGGGTCGACGAGGGCCTGCGCGACTACCGGGCCAGCCACAACATCGACCGCGTCTGGGAGACCCGCGAACGCGTCGTGGTCGCCCTCACCGGTGGCCCCGAGGGCGAGACCCTGATCCGCCGCGCCGCCCGGATCGCCGACCGCACCGCCGGCGGCGACCTGCTGGCCGTCCACGTCACCCGCAGCGACGGCCTGGCCGGCGCCTCCTCCGGCGCGCTCGCCCAGCAGCGCCAGCTGGTCGAGACCCTCGGCGGCAGCTACCACGTGGTGGTCGGCGACGACATCCCCACCGCGCTGCTCACCTTCGCCCGCGCCCACGACGCCACCCAACTGGTGCTCGGCACCAGCCGCCGTGGCCGGATCAACCGCTTCCTCACCGGCCCGGGCATCGGCGAGACCACCGTGGACGACTCCGAGGACATCGACGTCCACATGGTCACCCACGAGTTCACCGGCCGCGGCCGGCTGCCCTCGCTCGGCCGCCGCCACTCCAAGCGCCGCACCATCGCCGGCTACGCGGCCGGCCTCGTGGTGCCCTGGCTGCTGACCGCCGTCCTGTCCCAGGCGCACGGGAGCATCAACCTCACCACCGACGCGCTGATCTTCCAGCTCGGCGTGGTCATCGTCGCCCTGCTCGGCGGCGCCACCTCCGCCCTGCTGGCCTCGGTCACCGCCTCGCTGCTGCTCAACTACTACTTCATCCCGCCGATACACGCCCTGACCATCGGCGAGACCAACAACATCGTCGCCCTGGTCGTCTTCGCCTCCGTCGCGCTCGCCGTCGCCACCATCGTCGACCACGCCAGCCGGCTCACCAGTCGCGCCGCCCGTGCCACCGCCGAGGCCGAGACCCTCTCCACCCTGGCCGGCAGCGTGCTGCGCGGCGCCGACGCCCTGTCCGCCCTGATGGAGAAGTCCCGGACGGCCTTCGGCATGCAGGCCGTCGCCCTGCTCTCCCGGATCGACGACCAGGTGCTCGCCCACTCCGAGGCCGAGCACCAGGACGACCCCGACGGGCAGAGCGAGACCACCGAGGTGCCGGTCGGCGCGGACGCCGTCCTGGTCCTCACCGGCCGCCGGCTGCCGGCCGCCGACCAGCGCGTCCTCACCGCCTTCGCCGCGCACGTCGCCGTCGCGCTGGAACGCGACCGGCTCGCCGTGGTCGCCGCCGAGGTCGAGCCGATCAAGGCCGCCGACCGGATGCGCACCGCCCTGCTCGCCGCCGTCAGCCACGACCTGCGCACCCCGCTCGCCGCCGCGCTCGCCTCGGTCGGCTCGCTGCGCAGCCCCGACGTCGAGTTCTCGCCCGAGGACCAGGCCGAACTGCTCGCCACCGCCGACGAGTCGCTGGTCAAGCTCACCCGCCTGGTCGACAACCTGCTCGACATGAGCCGCCTCCAGGCCGGCGCGCTCACCCTGCACCTCGCCGAGACCCACCTCGACGAGATCCTGCCCCGGGCGCTCGACAGCCTCCCCGACCCGTACGCCCCGATCCAGCCGCTCGACCTGGACACCGCGCCGCCGGTGCTCGCCGACCCGCCGCTGCTGGAGCGGGTGCTCGCCAACGTGATCACCAACGCGCTGCGCTACAACGCGCCCGGCGCGCCCGTCCTGGTCACCGCCAGCCACCACGCCGACCAGGTCGAGATCCGGGTGATCGACCGCGGCCCCGGCATCGCCCCCGAGGAGCGCGACCGGGTCTTCCTGCCCTTCCAGCGCCTCGGCGACACCGACAACACCACCGGTGTCGGCCTCGGCCTCGCGCTCTCCCGCGGTCTGGCCGAGGCCATGGGCGGAAGCCTGGAGGTCGAGGACACCCCCGGGGGCGGCACCACCATGCTGCTCACCCTGCCCGCCGCCACTCGGGAGGAGCCCGTTCATGAGTGGACGAACTGAACGAACCGCGGAAAGGTGCGTGTCCCGCGAAGTGACCGCCGGGCGGAGCGAGGTGGCCGCATGAGCGAGATCCTGATCGTCGACGACGAACCGGCCCTGCTGCGCACGCTGCGGATCAACCTCAGTGCCCGGCAGTACGCCGTGCGGACGGCCGCCAGCGGCGGCGAGGCGCTGGACCGCGCCGCGCACTCCGCCCCGGACGCCGTGCTGCTCGACCTCGGCCTGCCGGACCTGGACGGCATGGACGTGCTGCGCGGCCTGCGCACCCACAGCGCGATGCCGATCATC
This sequence comes from Kitasatospora sp. NPDC091276, assembly GCF_040684355.1. Lineage (NCBI taxonomy): Bacteria > Bacillati > Actinomycetota > Actinomycetes > Kitasatosporales > Streptomycetaceae > Kitasatospora > Kitasatospora sp. NPDC091276. The sequence goes on from NZ_JBFBFU010000003.1 coordinate 288,481, forward strand.
GTGCTCTCCGGCCGGTCCGGTGCCGCCGACAAGGTGGGCGCCCTCGACGCGGGCGCCGACGACTACCTCACCAAGCCGTTCCTGATGGAGGAACTGCTGGCCCGGCTGCGCGCCGTGCTGCGCCGGCCGCTGGGCGGTGCCCCGCTGGGGCGGCCGGTGATAGGCGACCACACCGTCGACCTGACGGCCACCACGGTGACCGGCCCGCGGGGCCCGGTGCGGCTCACCCCGACCGAGTGGCGGATCCTCGCCCTGCTGGTGGCCAACCCGGGCCGGCTGGTGCCCGGGCGGCAGATCCTGCGCGAGGTGTGGGGGCCGGCCCAGGAGGCGCGCGGCAACTACCTGCGGGTCTACCTGGCCGGGCTGCGCCGCAAGTTGGAGCGCGACCCGGGCCGCCCGCGGCACCTGATCACCGAACCGGGGATCGGGTACCGGTACGAGCCCTGAACGCCGCCCCGGCAGCCGCCGCGTCAACGACCCGTCAAGAGCGGGCCGGAGACCGACAGGGGAGCGTCAAGGCAGGCCCGGAGCGGTGTTCCGTGGGCGTAGCGTCAGTGCTGACCGAGCGGGCCCGGCTCCAATGTGGGGGAGGCCCGGGACCGCTCCAGCCGCCGTCGAACGGCGGCCAGCAGGTGGGGGAGGGGCGCGCGACATCCGTCGCGCGCCCCTTGAACTTTCTGGGGGGGGAGGCTGTTCAGCCCCCGCCGGTGCTCCCGGACTGCCGGGGCAGCGCCAGCGCCACGGTGTCCGCGAACTCCCGCACCGCGCTCGTCCGGCTGACCACCCGGCCGCTGTGCACCACCAGCCGGCTGTGGCCGCCCGCGAGCGCCCCGGCCAGGCTGTCCCCGCGCACCGCCAGCAGCTCCGCCGGGAACCCGGCGTCCACCCGGACCGGTGGCAGCCCGAGCACCGCCCGGGCCTGGTTCGCCACCGCGTCGTACGCCGCCTCCAGGCCCAGCTCCCCGCCCGCCGCCAGCAGGTACGCCGACTCCAGCGGATCCGCCCGGCCGACCGGGTTGGACTGGTCCCGCAGCGCGCCGCTGCCGGCCGCCAACGGCACCCGGGCCTCCGTCAACTCCCGCAGCAGCCCCGGCCGCAGCCCCGGCGACCGGCCCTCCAGCCCGGTGCAGCCGCCGTTCTGCGGCAGGCAGACCACCCGCACCCCGCCGGTCGCCAGCACCGTGGACGCGCCCCGGGCCAGCGCCCCGCACGGCCCGAGCGCCACCCGCGGCCGCAGCGGGGCCAACGCGCCGACCAGCCGGGCGAGTTGGGCCGGATCGCCGGCCGTGGTGTGCAGGTCCACCGAGCAGTCCGCCTCCCGGGCGGCCTCCAGCAGCACCTGGACGTACCCGGCCGGATCCGGGTCCAGCTCCGGGCAGCCGCCGGCCGCGGTGGCGCCCAGCTTGAGCGCCTCGCGCAGTTGCGCCCGGCCGTCGGCGCCGGCCCGGCCGGTGAGCAGCCGGGGCATCGCCACCGCCTGGAGTTCGGCCAGGCCGCGCAGCGCCTGCCGGGCGGTGAGCACCGCCTCCAGCCGGCGCAGCCCGTGCACGTCGCCGATCCGGACGTGGGTGCGCTGGGCGGTGGCGCCGTAGCCGAGCGAGGCGAGCGCGGCCTCGGTGACCCGCCGGGTGAGGTCGGAGGGGCTCTCCGGCGGCGGGGCGGACAGGGCGGCGGAGAAGGCGGTGTCGTAGTGGGCGTGCGCCTCCGCGGGGGCCGGCAGCAGCAGGTAGCCCTTGAGGTCGATCCTGGCGCCGGTGGTGATGGTGGGCGCGCCGGGCAGGGCGGGCAGCGGGCCGAGGCTGCCGACGGTGCCGACGGCCTGGATCCGGTCGCCGCTGATCCGGACGTCCACCACCCGCCCGTCGGCCAGCCTGGCGCCGGTGAGCAGGAGGACCGGTCCGTGCCCGAGCGGGTTGGCTGTCGGGCCGGAGCCGGAGTGCGGTCCGTCGGCGGCTGCGCTGTCCATCGCAGGCTCCTTCCCGCGCTGGCCCGTCCGGTCGGCCGGACCGTCCTGATCCCGGGTCGTCCTGACGCCCCGGGCCGTCCCCGTCAATGAGGGTCGAGCCTATGGCGCGTGGGGGCGGGGCGCTCGGAGGCGGGCAATAGTCGTATCGGGTCGGGCCGTGCGGCTGGTGGGCCGATCGAACGCGGGGCCTTGGATCGTCCGTCCGTTCACCTCGCCGACCTGCGGTCTTCGCGGCGGGATACGGATTTCACCTCTGGGCGCGGAACGTGTAATCTCTTCCTCGTTCGCCCCTATAGCTCAGTCGGTAGAGCGTCTCCATGGTAAGGAGAAGGTCTGCGGTTCGATTCCGCATGGGGGCTCTGGTGAAAAGCAGTCGGCTTCGGTTGTGCTGCGGATCACTGTGGCGGTGTAGCTCAGTTGGTAGAGCAAGCGGCTCATAATCGCTGTGTCACCGGTTCAAGTCCGGTCACCGCTACCCCGCGTAGTCGGTCGGGAGATCGCACTCCCGGTCGGCTACTCTTGTTGTGTTCTTATTCGTTGTCCCAGGAAGGCACTCCCGTGGCTGCCACCGACGTCCGCCCGAAGATCACGCTGGCCTGCGTGGAGTGCAAGGAGCGGAACTACATCACCAAGAAGAACCGGCGTAACGACCCGGACCGTCTTGAGATGAAGAAGCACTGCCCCCGCTGCAACTCGCACACCGCGCACCGCGAGACCCGCTGACCCTCTCGCAGGGCATCGGGCCTGTGTGACACAGGTCTTGAGCTCCGGGCCGCATCCCTCAGGGGGTGCGGCCCGGAGTTTTTCGCGTATGCACCCATGCGCGCCCCGCCGGCGGCAACGGCCGCCGGATCCACCGTGCTTCCGAGGAGTTGCCCCATGGCACTCGACCCCTCCTTCATCGGGCGGACCTACCCGCCCACCGAGCCGTACGAGGTCGGCCGGGAGAAGATCCGCGAGTTCGCGATCGCGATCGGGGACACCAATCCGGCGTTCACCGATCCGGCGGTGGCGAAGGCGCTGGGCCACCCCGATGTGATCGCCCCGACGACCTTCCCGTTCGTGATCACCTACCAGGCGGCCTCCCAGGTGGTCGAGGACCCGGAGCTGGGCCTGGACTACAGCCGGGTGGTGCACGGGGACCAGAAGTTCTCCTACTCCCGCCCGGTGCTGGCCGGTGACCGGCTGACGGTCGCGGTCACCATCGACAACATCAAGTCGCTGGCGGGCAACGACGTGCTCACCGTGCGTGGCGAGGTGTCGGACGCGATCGGCGAGCACGTGGTGACGTCGGTCATGACGCTGGTGGCCCGGGCCGCCGACGAGACGGGGAAGTGAACACGATGGCGATCAGCTACGACGAGGTCGAGGTCGGCACCCAGCTGCCGGCGCAGTCCTTCCCGGTGACCCGCGACACCCTGGTGCGGTACGCGGGCGCCTCCGGCGACTTCAACCCGATCCACTGGAACGAGAAGTTCGCCGTGGAGGTCGGCCTGCCGGACGTCATCGCGCACGGAATGTTCACCATGGCCGCGGCCATTCGGGTGGTCACCGACTGGGTCGGCGACCCGGCCGCGGTGGTCGAGTACGGCGTCCGCTTCACCCGCCCCGTCCCGGTGCCGAACGACGGCGTCGGCGCGGTGGTCGAGGTGTCGGCCAAGGTCGCCAAGCTGCTGGACGACCGCAAGGTGCAGGTCGACCTGCTGGCCACCACCGGCGGGCAGAAGGTGCTCGGGATGTCCAGGGCGGTCGTCCGGCTCGCCTGAAGGCCCCTCGGCCCCAGGTGTGTCCGGCCGCGGCGGGGCCCGTCCGACGGGATTCCCGCCGTGCCCGTCGGCCTTGCGAAGATAGTGATTGGCCACTAACTTGACTCCCATGGCGAGGACGAGCATGCGGATGAGCGCCGAGGAGCGGCGCGAGAGCGTCGTTCGTGCCGCGGTGATCGAATTCGCCAGGAGCGGCTACCGGGGGACATCCACCGAGGCGATCGCCCGCCGGGTGGGGGTCTCGCAGCCGTACCTGTTCCGGCTGTTCCCCGGCAAGCAGGCGATCTTCACGGCCGCCGCCGAGCGCTGCATCGAGGAGACCTGGAAGGTCTTCGACGAGGCCTCGGTCGGGCTGACCGGGCCGGCGGCCGCCGAAGCGATGTCCGAGGCGTACCTGGGCCTGGTCGCGGACAGCGAGCAGCTCATGATGCAGATGCAGCTCTACGTCTCGGTGTTCGCGGCCCGGACGACCGGCGAGGACGAGATCGGGGAGACCGCCCGGAGGCTCTGGGAGGAGCTGTTCGAGCGGGTCAGGGGCCGGATCGGCGGTGACGTGCAGGGCGCCGCGGAGTTCTTCGCGTACGGGATGCTGATCAACACGCTGGTGGCACTGGGGTACCCCCGGGACCACCGGATCTGGAGCGGCCTGGGCTTCGGAGAGCACGAAGAGCGCGGAGAGCACGGCGAGGGCGGGGAGTAGCGGGCCGCACGGTGGAGTCCGTGCGGCCTCTTTTCGGGCCTCGAAAGTTAGTGATCAATAACTATCTAAGACCCCTGGGGGGAAGTCATGGCGGAGAGAACGGAAGAACAGGGCCTGGGACGGCTCGGTGTCTGGACCCTGGTGATCACCAGCGTCGCGGGCTTCATGGCCAGCCTGGACAACCTGGTCGTCACCACCGCGCTGCCGTCCATCCGCGAGGACCTCGGCGGCGGGCTGTCCGACCTGGAGTGGACGGTCAGCGCCTACACCCTGTCCTTCGCCGTCCTGCTGATGTTCGGCGCCGCGCTCGGCGACCGGTTCGGCCGCCGCCGGATCTTCCTGGTCGGGCTCACGCTCTTCACCGTCGGCTCCGCCGCCGCCGCCCTCTCGCCGGGCATCGGCGCGCTGATCGCCGCCCGCGCCGTCCAGGGCGCCGGCGCCGCGGTCTCCATGCCGCTCACCCTCACCCTGCTCACCGCCGCGGTGCCGGCGGCCAGGCGGGGTCTGGCCTTCGGCATCTGGGCGGGCGTCAACGGCCTGGCCGTCGCCACCGGACCGCTGGTCGGCGGGACGCTCACCGAGCACTTCTCCTGGCAGTGGATCTTCTGGGTGAACGTCCCGGTCGGCCTCGTCCTGATCCCGCTCGCCGCCCTCAAGCTCCGCGAGAGCCGGGGCGCCAACCCGGCGCTGGACGTGGTCGGCACGATCCTGGTCAGCCTGGGCCTGTTCGGCGTCGTCCTCGGCCTGATCCGCGGCAACCCGAACGGCTGGACCAGCCCGCTGGTGCTCGGCTCCCTGATCGGCGGCGTCGCGCTGCTCACCGCCTTCGTGCTGTACGAGCAGCGCTGGGCCGAGCACCCGATGCTCCCGATGCGGCTGTTCCGCAGCCGGGCCTTCTCCGCCGTCAACGCCTCCGGCCTGCTGATGTTCCTCGGGATGTTCGGCTCGATCTTCCTGATCAGCCAGCACCTGCAGAGCGTGGGCGGCTACAGCCCGCAGGAGGCCGGCATCCGGATGCTCCCGTGGACGGGCATGCCGCTGATCGTCGCCCCGATCGCGGGCATCCTGGCCGACCGCCTCGGCGGCCGCCCCATCGTGGTCACCGGGCTGCTGCTGCAGGGAGCCGGCCTGGCGATGTACGCGGCGATCACCGGCGGCAGCACCGGCTACGACTACGCCGCCGAGATCCCCGCCGTGGTGATCTGCGGCATCGGCATGTCGCTGTACTTCGCCCCGACCGCCGCCCTGGTGATGGACAGCGTCCGGCCGGAGGAGCAGGGCATCGCCTCCGGCGCCAACAACGCGCTGCGCGAGGTCGGCGGCGCGCTCGGCGTGGCCGTCCTCTCGGCGGTGTTCTCGGCGCAGGGCGGGTACACGTCGGAGCAGTCCTTCATCGACGGGCTGGTGCCCGCGCTGTACGTCGGCGCCGGGGTGGTGGCGGTCGCGGCGGTCTGCGCGTTCTTCCTCCCGCGCCGGGTGAAGCCCGTGGTCGTCGCCGACGAGCCGGCGGCCGTGGAGCCGGAGCAGGCCGGTGCCGAGCGGGCCGAGGACGCGGCGCCCGTCCACGCCGAGGCCTCGAAGGCCTGACCGGCCGATCCGGGTGCGGGGGCGGCCGGGCGGCCGCCCCCGCACCCGTACGCTGGTGGGCGTGCTGGTAGAAAACGACGCCCCCCTCGCCCCGCTGACCACGCTCCGGCTCGGCGGCCCGGCCCGCCGCCTGGTGACCGCCCACACCGACGACGAGGTGATCGCCGCCGTCCGCGCGGCCGACGAGGCCGGCGAGCCGCTGCTGGTCCTCGGCGGCGGCTCCAACCTGGTGATCGGCGACGCCGGCTTCCCCGGCACCGTGCTGCGGATCGCGACCACCGGCTTCGCCCTGGACGGCACCGTGCTGGAGCTGGCGGCCGGCGAGGTCTGGTCGGAGGCGGTCGCCCGCGCGGTGCGCGAGCACGGCCTGGCGGGCGTCGAGTTCCTGGCCGGCATCCCCGGCTCGGCCGGTGCCACCCCGGTGCAGAACGTCGGCGCGTACGGCCAGGAGGTCGCCCAGTCGATCACCGAGGTGGTCGCCTACGACCGCACGGCCGGCGAGGTGGTCACGCTCCCCAACGCCGAGTGCGCGTTCTCCTACCGGCACAGCCGCTTCAAGGCCGAGCCGGACCGCTACGTGGTGCTGCGGGTGCGGTTCGCCCTGGCCGACCACGAGGGGCTCTCCACTCCGGTCAAGTACGCCGAGGTGGCCAGGCACTTCGGCGTCGAGCAGGGCGAGCGGGTGCCGCTGGAGCGGGCGCACGACGCGGTGCTGGGGCTGCGCTCCGGCAAGGGCATGGTGCTGGACCCGGCGGACCACGACACCTGGTCGGCCGGCTCCTTCTTCACCAACCCGGTGCTCACCGCCGCCCAGTACGAGTCCTTCCGGACCCGCCCGGGCACCGAGAACGCCCCCGCCTACCCGGCGCCGGAGGGCTGCACCAAGACCTCGGCCGCCTGGCTGATCGACCGGGCCGGTTTCGGCAAGGGCTACGGCAGCGGCCCGGCGACGCTCTCCACCAAGCACACCCTGGCGCTCACCAACCGCGGCGCGGCCACCGCCGAGGACCTGCTGGCGCTGGCCCGGGAGATCCGGGACGGCGTCCGCGAGGCCTTCGGGGTCGAGCTGGTGAACGAGCCGGTGATGATCGGCGTCAAGCTCTAGGCCCGGTCCCAGGGCACGCCTCAGGTGCCGCTGACCAGCCAGGTGTCGATGTCCGCCAGCAGTTCCTTGCGGACGGCCTCCGGCGCGCGCGAGCCACGGACGGACTGCCGCGCCAGCTCGGCGAGTTCGGCGTCGCCGAAGCCGAGGACGTCGCGGGCCAGGTCGTACTGGGCGGCCAGCCGGCTGCCGAACAGCAGCGGGTCGTCCGCGCCCAGGGCCAGCGGCACGCCGGCGTCGAACAGCCGCCGCAGCGGGACGTCCTCGGGTCGCTCGTAGACGCCGAGCGAGACGTTCGAGGACGGGCAGACCTCGCAGGTGATCTGGCGGTCCGCCAGCCGTTCCATCAGCCGGGGGTCCTCGGCGGCGCGGACGCCGTGGCCGATCCGGCCGGCGCCCAGGTCGTCCAGGCAGTCCCGGACGGATTCGGGCCCGGCCAGTTCGCCGCCGTGCGGGGCGGCCAGCAGCCCGCCCTTGCGGGCGATCTCGAAGGCCCGGTCGAAGTCCCGGGCGAGGCCGCGCCGCTCGTCGTTGGAGAGGCCGAAGCCGACCACGCCCTGGTCGGCGTACCGGACGGCGAGCCGGGCCAGCGTCCGGGCGTCCATCGGGGACTTCATCCGGTTCGCCGCGACCAGCACCCGGATGCCCACCCCGGTGGCCGTGGCGGCGTGCTCCACGGCGTCCAGGATCAGTTCCAGCGCGGGGATCAGCCCGCCCAGCCGGGGAGCGTACGAGGTCGGGTCGACCTGGATCTCCAGCCAGCGGGAGCCGTCCCGCCGCTCGTCCTGGGCGGTCTCCAGGACCAGCCGGCGGATGTCCTCCTCGTCCCGCAGCACCGAGCGGGCGGTGTCGTACAGGCGCTGGAAGCGGAACCAGCCGCGTTCGTCGGTGGCCCGCAGTCGCGGCGGCTCGCCGGAGCTGAGCGCCTCCGGCAGTCGGACGCCGTGCTTGTCGGCCAGCTCCAGCAGGGTGGCGGGCCGCATCGAGCCGGTGAAGTGCAGGTGCAGGTGGGCCTTCGGGAGGTCCCTGACGTCTCGCGGATTCAACAGGCGTTCCATTCGCCGATACTGCCGCATCGGACCCCCAAACGGGAACCGCCCTCCTTCCGTCCCCCGAAGGGGTGAAAGAGGGCGGTACCCGACGTGAAGCGCGGGTGTCAGCGGGCGCCGACGGGTGTCAGTCGCGGGCCTCGCCGAGCAGCTTCTGCAGCCGGCCGATGCCCTCGGCCAGGTCGGCGTCGCCGAGCGCGTAGGAGAACCGCAGGTAGCCGGGGGTGCCGAAGGCCTCGCCCGGGACGGCCGCGACCTCGGCCTCGTCCAGGATCAGCGAGGCCAGCTCGCCGGAGCTCTCCGGGCGCCGGCCGCGGATCTCCTTGCCCAGCAGGCCCTTGACGGACGGGTACACGTAGAACGCGCCCTCCGGCTCGGGGCAGTACACGCCCTCGATCTCGTTGAGCATCCGCACGATGGTCTTGCGGCGGCGGTCGAAGGCGGTGCGCATCTCGTGCACCGCGGCCAGGTCGCCGCTGACGGCGGCGATCGCGGCGCGCTGGGCGACGTTGGAGACGTTCGAGGTGGCGTGCGACTGCAGGTTGGTCGCGGCCTTGATGACGTCCTTGGGGCCGATCACCCAGCCCACCCGCCAGCCGGTCATCGCGTAGGTCTTGGCGACGCCGTTGACCACGACGCACTTGTCGGCCAGCTCGGGCAGCAGGGCCGGCAGCGAGGTGAAGGAGGCGTCGCCGTACACCAGGTGCTCGTAGATCTCGTCGGTGAGCACCCAGAGGCCGTGCTCCAGCGCCCAGCGGCCGATCGCCTCGGCCTCGGCCTCGGTGTACACCGCGCCGGTCGGGTTGGACGGCGAGACGAAGAGCACCACCTTGGTGTTCTCGGTGCGGGCGGCCTCCAGCTGCTCGACCGAGACCTTGTAACCGGTGGTCTCGTCGGTCACGACCTCCACCGGGACGCCGCCGGCGAGCTGGACCGACTCCGGGTAGGTGGTCCAGTACGGGGCCGGGACGATGACCTCGTCGCCCGGGTCCAGGATCGCGGCGAACGCCTCGTAGATCGCCTGCTTGCCGCCGTTGGTGACCAGCACCTGGGAGGCGTCCACCTCGTAGCCGGAGTCGCGCAGCGTCTTGGCGGCGATCGCGGACTTCAGCTCGGGCAGGCCACCCGCCGGGGTGTAGCGGTGGTTCTTCGGGTCGCGGCAGGCCTCGACGGCCGCCTCGACGATGTAGTCCGGGGTGGGGAAGTCGGGCTCGCCGGCTCCGAAGCCGATCACCGGACGGCCGGCCGCCTTGAGGGCCTTGGCCTTGGCGTCCACGGCGAGGGTCGCGGACTCGGCGATCGCGCCGACCCGGGCGGAGACCCGGCGGTCGGCGGGGCGGATGGAACGGTCGGGCTGCGGGGTGGAAGCGCTCATGCCTGCATCGTCGCAGAACCGGGACGGACCGGGCATCGCGGTTTCACCATCCGTACCGGACCGTCCACATGGCGGCGCCCGTCGATCCGCCGGTGATCATGCGGGCATGCCGGACATATGCCGGACAACCGGTGCTCCCGGAAGAAGAGGTTCGACCAAACACCCCTCGACCACGTATGCTCACTGCTCGACGGCCCGCCGAAAAAGAACCGGAGCTTCACCAGCTGTGCAGACAGCCGGGGGAGATGCGGTAGGTTGGTCGCTACGGAGTCGCGAGACCCCGTAGGGCAATAGCTCAATTGGTAGAGCACCGGTCTCCAAAACCGGCGGTTGGGGGTTCAAGTCCCTCTTGCCCTGCTGCTTGATCCGTTTTCAGCCCGTTCGCTCCACAGAGCGAGCGGGCTTGATGCGGAGAGGGCGCCGAATCAGCACCGCTTGTAGCCGGCCGTTCGTGCCCCATCGGGCGCGAGCCGCTCGGCCGGACCCGGATTCAGGTGAGGACGAGTGACGGAGACCACGGGCTCCACCGCAACGCCTGAGAGCGGCAACCCCGAGGGGGCCGACGGCGCTGCCGACACCACGCCCGCCGAGGGCGAGGAGAAGTCGCTCTCGCGCCGCGAGCGCAAGCGCGCCGCCCGCGCCGGCGACAAGAAGTCCGGCAAGCGCGGCAAGATGGGCCCGTTCGCCCGAATCGGCCTGTTCTACCGCCAGATCATCGCCGAACTGCGCAAGGTCGTCTGGCCCACCCGCAGCGAGCTCACCCAGTACACGACCGTCGTCGTCGTGTTCGTGGTGGTCGTGATGGGCTTCGTGGCCGGCCTCGACTACGGCCTCTCCAAGCTGAGCCTCCTGGTCTTCGGCTGACCTGGCCGTCCCACTCCGTAGCAGTCTCCCGACCCGGGCCGAATCATCGGCCCGGGTCGTGCTGTCTGCGCCGGACGTACGCGGCCGCTACCGTGGACTCGGTACTGTTGAAGTCTCCGAGTCCTCTCCTGGCGCCCGCGCGAGCGGCAGCCCGCCGGAGCCGGCCCCGGAGCGCGCCACCTTCACCATCTCCAGGAAAGAAGCAGCCACCGTGTCTGAGTCCCCCCTGTACGACGCCGACGAGACCGTCCGCGAGGCGGATGTCGCCGCCGAGCTGGACGCGGCCGAGCTGGCTGACGAAGCCGAGTCCGCCGAGCAGATCGTTGACGCCGTGGACGGCGACGAGGACGAGGTCGACGCGCACGACGAGGCCGAGGCCGGCGAGCCCGCCGAGGAGGCGGCGCTGCACGTGGAGGACGACGTGGAGCCCGCCGCCGAGGAGACCGAGGCCGACGCCGACGCCGAGGAGGCCGAGGCTGAGGAGGCCGTAGAGGTCGACCCGGTCGCCAAGTTCCGCGAGGACCTGCGCTTCATGCCGGGCGAGTGGTACGTGATCCACACCTACGCCGGCTACGAGAACCGGGTGAAGCAGAACCTGGAGCAGCGCGCCGTCTCGCTGAACGTCGAGGAGTACATCTTCCAGGCCGAGGTGCCGCAGGAGGAGGTCGTCCAGATCAAGAACGGCGACCGCAAGACCATCCGCCAGAACAAGCTCCCCGGCTACGTCCTGGTGCGCATGGACCTCACCCCCGAGTCCTGGGGCGTCGTGCGCAACACCCCCGGTGTCACCGGCTTCGTCGGCAACGCCTACGACCCGTACCCGCTGACCCTGGACGAGGTCGTCAAGATGCTCGCCCCGGACGTCGAGCGCCAGGCGGCCAAGGAGGCCGGCAAGCCCTCGCCGATCAAGCCGAGCGAGATCCAGGTGCTGGACTTCGAGGTCGGCGACTCGGTCACCGTCACCGACGGTCCGTTCGCGACGCTGCAGGCGACCATCAACGAGATCAACCCCGACTCGAAGAAGGTCAAGGGCCTGGTCGAGATCTTCGGCCGGGAGACCCCGGTCGAGCTCTCCTTCGACCAGATCCAGAAGAACTAGTCCCACGGTCTTCGGATCCGGGGCGGGGCCGAGGGCCCTGCCCCGGATCCGTTTTGGTCCAGCGGCGCTAAGGCGTTAGCCTGGTTCGATGTGTGTGTTGGCGGCCGGGTGTCGCCCCGGTTCCGCACACACCAGCACTCACCTCTCGGAAGGACCCGGAGAGACATGCCTCCCAAGAAGAAGAAGGTCACGGGGCTTATCAAGCTCCAGATCAACGCCGGTGCGGCCAACCCGGCGCCGCCGGTCGGCCCCGCGCTGGGCCAGCACGGCGTCAACATCATGGAGTTCTGCAAGGCCTACAACGCTGCGACCGAGTCGCAGCGCGGCATGATCGTGCCGGTGGAGATCACGGTCTACGACGACCGTTCCTTCACCTTCATCACGAAGACGCCGCCGGCCGCGCGCCTCATCCTGAAGGCCGCCGGTGTGGACAAGGGCTCCAGCGAGCCGCACAAGACCAAGGTCGCCAAGCTCACCAGCGCCCAGGTCCGCGACATCGCGACCACCAAGATGCCCGACCTGAACGCCAACGACCTGGACGCGGCGGAGAAGATCATCGCCGGCACCGCCCGGTCGATGGGCATCACCGTCGAGGGCTGACCAGCTCTTTTCGTCCCTGTGGTAGGGCCTGCGCAGGCCCGTGATACCACGACTCCCATCACCATTCAGGAGCAGCAGTGAAGCGCAGCAAGGCTCTGAAGGCCGCGGACGCTCAGGTCGACCGCGACCGCCTCTACGCCCCCCTCGAGGCCATCCGCCTCGCCAAGGCCACCAGCACCACCAAGTTCGACGGCACCGTCGAGGTCGCCATGCGTCTGGGCGTCGACCCGCGCAAGGCCGACCAGATGGTCCGCAGCACCGTGATCCTCCCGCACGGCACCGGTAAGACCGCTCGGGTCCTGGTCTTCGCGACCGGTGACCGTGCCGAGGCCGCGCGTGCTGCGGGCGCCGACATCGTCGGCTCCGACGAGCTGATCGACGAGGTCGCCAAGGGCCGTCTGGACTTCGACGCCGTCGTCGCCACCCCGGACCTCATGGGCAAGGTCGGCCGCCTCGGCCGCGTGCTCGGTCCCCGTGGTCTGATGCCGAACCCGAAGACCGGCACCGTGACCCCGGACGTCGCCAAGGCTGTCAACGACATCAAGGGCGGCAAGATCGAGTTCCGCGTCGACAAGCACTCGAACCTGCACTTCATCATCGGTAAGGCCTCCTTCACCGACGAGCAGCTGGTCGAGAACTACGCCGCCGCGCTGGACGAGGTGCTCCGCGCCAAGCCGTCCGCCGCCAAGGGCCGCTACATCAAGAAGACCGCCATCAGCACCACGATCGGCCCCGGCATCCCCGTGGACCCGAACCGCACCCGCAACCTCTTCGTCGAAGAGGACCCGGCCGCGGTCTGAGCCGATCGGCTCTGAAGCAGTCCGTACAGCGGGCCCGTACCCCCTTCACCGGGGGTGCGGGCCCGCAGTCGTTTCCGGATCGGGACAGGGGTGGATGGGAACGGTTGCCCGAAGCGTCGTACGCTCTGCCGGTCAGATCATGTGCAGAACGTGTGACCGTCGGAGCGTGCCGTGCCGCCCACCCTTCGCCCCGCCGTCGCGGTGGCCACCCTGCTGCTGATCGGTGCCACCACCGGGTGCAGCCTGCTGGCCGCCCCGGGAACCCGCACCCCCGACGGCGACCCCGCGCCCGTACCGCCCCGCCAGGTGGTGCTCGCCGCCGCCCAGGCGCTGGACGACGCCGGCGGCGCCCGGATCGACGTGGTCGAGGAGGGCCCGGCCGGCCGCCGCACCGCGAGCGGCACCCTGACCTGGGGCACCCGGGACGAGGGCGCCCTGACCGTCACCGACGAGCAGGGCACCGGGCAGCTGACCCTGAGGGACGGTGCACTCGACCTCAGCTACCAGGGCGCCCCGCCCAAGCACGCGGACCGGGACGGCGCCGAGTCGCTCGATCCGCGGGCGACCACCGGCCCGGGCGGCTACGCGGGTGGCTGGATGACCGCCCTGGTCACCAACCCGGGCAGCCGCGCGTACGAGATCGCGCAGACCGGGAAGCTCGGCTCGCTCGGCGGCGAACAGCTGGCCGGGATGACCGTGGCGCACTACCAGGGCACCACGCCGGTGGCCGAATACTTCGGAGCGGACCAGGAGTTGACCCCCGCGCGACTCGCCGCGGTGGTCGACTGGTACCGCCGGCGGGGCGTGACGGCGATCGGTTACGACGTCTGGGTCGGGCCCGGCGAGAGGCTGCTGAGACTGCGTGAGACGGCCCGGGGGAGCGACGGCACCACGGTGACCACGACGGATGTCTCGACCCCCGGAGAAGGCGACGCGCCCCCTGCCGAAGCCGGGTGACGGGAGGGGGCTGTCCGGCGCGTGGGACATCTGGCGATCCGTTAGAGTCCGCGTGAGAAGAAGCCGAAAATCGGTTCTTCATCGGATCGTTCGGATCTCACGGGGGACTCCATGCGCGCTGCGCGCCTCGCCTCGACCGTCGTCACCGCGGCCGTGCTGCTCGGTGCCGCCACCGCCTGCGGCAGCAAGGGCGGCGACGCGGCGCCGGCCGGAGACCCCAAGGCCGCGCTGGCCGCCTCCGCCCTGGTGATGCAGAAGGCCGGCAACGGCAAGGTCACCATGGTCTCCCCGGACGGCTCGACCCACACCGCGGGCAGCGGCGACGCCGACTGGAAGGACCCGAACCGGACGGCCGTCGACCTGACGGGCGAGGTGGAGACCAAGAAGATCCGGTTCCGGGTGATCGGGACCGACGGCTACCTCGGCGGCGGCGACACCGAGGCCGCCGCCATGGGCGGCAAGCACTGGATCAAGCTGCCCGCCTCGAACGAACTCGGCGACGGCGTCCTGCTGATGAGCCAGCTGCTCGACCCGGTCGCCCAGCTCGGGCTCGCCGCGCAGAGCGGCAAGCCCGCCAAGGTCGGCCAGGAGAGCCTCGACGGCGTCCAGGTCACCCACCTGCGGGTGGTCGAGGAGGCCTCCGCCATGGTGGCCGGCATGCCGGCGCTCACGGCCGACCAGCGCACGGCCGTCCAGAAGTCCCTGGAACAGGACGGCAGGACCCTCACCATCGACTTCTGGCTCAACGGCCGGCAGGAACTCGTCCAGTACCAGGAGTACGGCGACAAGAACGGCGAGCACGACGCCGTCACCGTCAAGTACGCGGACCTCGGCAAGGCCGCGAAGATCGACGCCCCCGCCGCCACCGACCTCGGCAGCGAGACCGACCTCCTCAAACTGCTCGGCTGATCCGCCGAGCCCGCGCACCGGAGCCGACACGGCTCCCTCCGTACCGAACGGTTGCCCCCGGGGCGCAGCACGGCAAGTCCACCGTCCTCTACTCGGACTACGGCACGCCGGTCACCACTGCGGTGCGGAGGCGGCCGACACGGTGGAACTGGCCGAGCTGGCGAAGCTGGGCAAGGGGGGCGCCACCGGCTGATCCGGGGCAGGGTGGCAAGGTGGCCGGAACGAAAGCCGCCGACGCGGCGCCCGGGCGAGAGGGGACCAGACGATGGCGGGACGACGGCGGTTGGCGGCGCTGGCCGCGGTCGTCCTGCTGGCGAGCGGGCTGGCCGGATGCGGCGGGGGTGGCGGCACGCCGGTCGTGCCCTCCGGCAGCCCGACCCCGACCAGTTCCTCGTCGACCGAGGCGGCCAAGCCCAGCGACCGCTCGCCGCACGGCGTCCTGGTCTCCGCCCAGCTGGCCATGCAGACCGCCCGCCGGGCCAAGGTCAGCTACCGGCTGGGAGCGGACGCCGGGGCCGGGCCGCTGTTCTGGCAGCCCAAGACGGCGCTCCAGATCAAGCGCTCCACCCCGGCCGACGCCGAGCAGCTGATCGTCGTGGACACCGTCGCCTACCAGGGCGGTGACGCCGCCACCGCGGCCCGCCAGGGCGGCCGGCACTGGGAGCGCTTCTCCGTCCCGCCGGACCCGGACGGCCACCGGGAGGTCCCGTACGCGGGGCTGATCGACCTGCTGAACCCGGTCGAGGCGCTGGCCGCCGCCACCGCCGACGGGGTGGACCCGCGGTTCGTGGGTGAGGAGAAGTTCGACGACTCGACGGTCGAGCACTACCGGATCACCACCACCGCCGAGCGCTACGCCGCCGCCCAGACCCAGCTGACCCAGGCCCGCCGGGACGGCCTGCGGGCCGCGCTGGCCCCCGGCGGCTCGATCTCGCTCACCGTGGACCTCTGGCTCAACGACAAGGACCAGCTGGTCCGGCTCCAGCGCACCGGCAGCGGTGACAGCGGCCGGGCGGACGACTCGATCCTCTACTCCGACTTCGCCGGCGCCCTGCTCTCGGTGCAGGCCCCGGCCGAGGCGGACACCGTGGACACCGGGCCC
Organism: Kitasatospora sp. NPDC091276; assembly: GCF_040684355.1. Lineage (NCBI taxonomy): Bacteria > Bacillati > Actinomycetota > Actinomycetes > Kitasatosporales > Streptomycetaceae > Kitasatospora > Kitasatospora sp. NPDC091276. The sequence goes on from NZ_JBFBFU010000003.1 coordinate 304,357, forward strand.
CGGACGGTCTCCCCACTGGCCCGCTGAGCCCCGTCCGGCGCGGCCGGCCCGGCGGGGATCGGCCGTTCAGGGGCGATTTGCCCCGGACGGCCGAGTCCGGTTACTGTTACCGAAGCCAAAGACCGCTGGTTGTCACCGTTCTCGCGAGGGATTCGGTGGCCGAAGGATCTGCGCTTCGTCGCAGGCAGCCCGCGCAGGTGTGTCTGGAGCTTCGACTTCCGGGTCCGCGTTCGCGCGAACATCCGTTGAGGTCGTTTCGAGCCCCGTGCGCCCTGCGCACCGGGGCTCATCTGCTTTTCCGCAGGCTTTCCTTCCGTCCGGTTGGTTCGAGGCGTGAATGGTCGACTTTCGCGGTCGGCCGGATTTCGACATCACGGAAGGAGGCGTAAGCCTATGGCAAGGCCCGACAAGGCTGCTGCCGTCGCCGAGATCACGGACAAGTTCCGTGGCTCCTCCGCGGCGCTGCTGACCGAGTACCGCGGTCTCTCGGTGAAGCAGGTCAAGACCCTGCGTCGCTCGCTCGGCGAGAACGCCGAGTACGCCGTGGTGAAGAACACGCTGACCAAGATCGCGGCCAACGAGGCCGGGATTTCGGAGCTCGACGACCTGTTCAACGGTCCGACGGCTGTCGCCTTCGTCACCGGTGACCCGGTGGAGTCGGCGAAGGCTCTGCGTGACTTCGCCAAGGAGAACCCCGCTCTCATCATCAAGGGCGGTGTCCTTGACGGTAAGGCGCTGTCCGCCGATGAGATCAAGAAGCTCGCGGACCTCGAGTCCCGCGAGGTGCTGCTCGCCAAGCTGGCGGGTGCCCTGAAGGCCAAGCAGTCCCAGGCTGCCGCGCTCTTCCAGGCCCTGCCGTCGAAGCTCGTCCGCACTGTGGACGCGCTGCGCGACAAGGTCGAGCAGGGCGGTGCCGGTACGCCGGCTCCCGCCGCCGAGGACGCCGCCGCCGAGTAATCGGCAGGCTCACGCCTCGCTGCGGGCCCGTGCCCGCCCCACCCGTACATACGGCATCACCTGCCGATTTAGTGGAAGGACGCCATCATGGCGAAGCTGTCCCAGGACGAGCTGCTCGCGCAGTTCGAGGACCTCACCCTCATCGAGCTCGCTGGCTTCGTGAAGGCCTTCGAGGAGAAGTTCGACGTCACCGCCGCCGCCCCGGTCGCCGTTGCCGCCGCCGGTGGCCCGGCCGCCGTTGAGGCCGTCGAGGAGCAGGACGAGTTCGACGTCATCCTCGATGGTGCCGGCGACAAGAAGATCCAGGTCATCAAGGAGGTGCGCACCCTGACCTCCCTCGGCCTGAAGGAGGCCAAGGACCTCGTTGACACCGCTGGTGCCAAGGTCCTGGAGAAGGTTGCCAAGGACGTTGCCGAGAAGGCCAAGGCCGCCCTCGAGGGTGCCGGCGCCAAGGTCACCGTCAAGTGACTTCTCGCCCCCTCTGAGGGGGCCTGAAGCCGGGCCGATCACCCTTGTGGGTGGTCGGCCCGGCTTTTTCGCGTTTCCGGCCCTGAGCGGCCCTGGGGCGGCCCCCGGGCCGGTCCGCGGCCGGGATGCGCCGGTGTGGCCGAGAGCCCACTCGGCAGCGTCGGTGCGGACGGGTATGGTGATCACCGTCATCGACTGTGGCCCCCACCACGGCTTCTGTAACGCCGGGGGGCGTCCGGCCGATGGACGGGTCGAGGTCCGCACCGCCTGCGGGCCCTTGACGAACCCGGCGAGGCGCGCGATTCTCAAGGCGCGAGTCCGCCCGGTTGGTTTGCCCCTGGATGCATAACCAGTGGCTCAGGCGGGAAATGACTCCACGTGAGTTATGGGGCCCGGGCAGTGCCCGGGCCGGTGCAGTACCCGGTGGGCGTTCGCGTCCGCCGGCTACCGGGAGGAGTCTCCGATTCGGTTTCCGAATCAGAGCTGGACAGCAGTGTGCCCTTTGGCTACACTGTCCCTTTGCGCTGCCTGTTAGCTGCTCCGTGACTCGTCGCCCGGAGTCTGCGTTGCCCTGAAGGGGTCTGGCATCGCCTCCGCAAAGCGGCTCTGACCTGGGATCTCGATCCCGGCGGAGGCCAGTGGCGAGGGAGGCGGGACCAAGCCCGTGAAGGCCCGGCTGGTACGCGCGTAGTGAGCTCCGAGCCCTCGGAAGGACCCCCCTCTTGGCCGCGCCGCGCAACGCCTCGAACAATTCCGCCGCATCCACCGCCCCGCTCCGCGTCTCCTTCGCGAAGATCAAGGAGCCCCTCGAGGTCCCCAACCTCCTGGCCCTGCAGACCGAGAGCTTTGACTGGCTGCTCGGCAATGCGGCCTGGAAGTCCCGGGTCGAGGCGGCGTTGGAGAACGGTCAGGACGTCCCCACCAAGTCCGGTCTGGAGGAGATCTTCGAGGAGATCTCCCCGATCGAGGACTTCAGTGGGTCGATGTCGCTGACCTTCCGCGACCACCGTTTCGAGCCGCCGAAGAACTCGATTGACGAGTGCAAGGACCGCGACTTCACGTTCGCGGCTCCGCTCTTCGTCACGGCCGAGTTCACCAACAACGAGACCGGTGAGATCAAGTCTCAGACGGTCTTCATGGGCGACTTCCCGCTCATGACCCACAAGGGCACGTTCGTGATCAACGGCACCGAGCGTGTCGTCGTGTCGCAGCTGGTCCGCTCCCCGGGCGTGTACTTCGACTCCACCCTGGACAAGGTGTCCGACAAGGACATCTACTCCTGCAAGGTCATCCCCTCGCGTGGTGCCTGGCTGGAGATGGAGATCGACAAGCGCGACATGGTCGGCGTCCGCATCGACCGTAAGCGCAAGCAGTCCGTCACCGTGCTGCTCAAGGCGCTCGGCTGGACCAACGAGATGATTCTCGAGGAGTTCGGCGAGTACGAGTCCATGCGCAACACCCTGGAGAAGGACCACACCCAGGGCCAGGACGACGCGCTGCTGGACATCTACCGCAAGCTGCGTCCTGGCGAGCCGCCGACGCGCGAGGCCGCGCAGACGCTTCTGGAGAACCTGTACTTCAACCCGAAGCGCTACGACCTCGCCAAGGTGGGCCGCTACAAGGTCAACCGGAAGCTGGGCAACGCCGAGTCGCTGGACTCCGGCGTGCTCACCGAGCCCGACATCATCGGTGCGATCAAGTACCTGGTGAAGCTGCACGCCGGTGAGACCGAGTGGAACGACCAGACCGGTCGCGACATCGTGGTCGAGGTCGACGACATCGACCACTTCGGCAACCGTCGCCTGCGCAACGTCGGTGAGCTCATCCAGAACCAGGTCCGTACGGGTCTCGCCCGTATGGAGCGCGTCGTGCGCGAGCGCATGACCACCCAGGACGTCGAGGCGATCACGCCGCAGACCCTGATCAACATCCGGCCGGTCGTCGCCTCCATCAAGGAGTTCTTCGGCACCAGCCAGCTGTCGCAGTTCATGGACCAGACGAACCCGCTGTCGGGCCTGACCCACAAGCGCCGTCTGTCCGCCCTCGGCCCCGGTGGTCTCTCCCGTGAGCGCGCCGGCTTCGAGGTCCGTGACGTGCACCCCTCGCACTACGGGCGCATGTGTCCGATCGAGACCCCCGAAGGCCCGAACATCGGTCTGATCGGGTCGCTGGCCTCGTACGGCCGGGTCAACGCCTTCGGCTTCATCGAGACCCCGTACCGCAAGGTCATCGAGGGTGTCGTCACGGAGCAGGTCGACTACCTCACGGCCGACGAGGAGGACCGCTACGTCATCGCGCAGGCCAACGCCCCGCTGACGACGGAGCTGACCTTCGCCGAGCCGCGTGTCCTGGTCCGCCGCCGTGGCGGCGAGATCGACTACATCCCGGGCACCGAGATCGACTACATGGACGTCTCGCCGCGCCAGATGGTGTCGGTCGCGACCGCCATGATCCCGTTCCTCGAGCACGACGACGCCAACCGCGCGCTCATGGGCTCGAACATGATGCGCCAGGCGGTGCCGCTGCTGAAGAGCGAGGCTCCGCTGGTCGGTACCGGCATGGAGTACCGCTGCGCCGTCGACGCCGCGGACGTCATCACCGCCGAGAAGGCCGGTGTCGTCCAGGAGGTCTCGGCCGACTACGTCACCGTCGCCAACGACGACGGCACGTACACCACGTACCGCGCCGCCAAGTTCACCCGCTCCAACCAGGGCACCGCCTTCAACCAGAAGGTGCTCGTGGACGAGGGCGCCCGGGTCGAGTCCGGCCAGGTGCTGGCCGACGGCCCGTGCACCGACGAGGGCGAGATGGCCCTCGGCAAGAACCTGCTCGTGGCGTTCATGTCGTGGGAGGGTCACAACTACGAGGACGCGATCATCCTGTCGCAGCGCCTCGTGCAGGACGACGTCCTCTCCTCGATCCACATCGAGGAGCACGAGGTCGACGCCCGTGACACCAAGCTCGGCCCCGAGGAGATCACCCGGGACATCCCGAACGTCTCCGAGGAGGTCCTCGCCGACCTCGACGAGCGCGGCATCATCCGCATCGGCGCCGACGTCGTCACCGGCGACATCCTGGTCGGCAAGGTCACGCCCAAGGGCGAGACCGAGCTGACCCCGGAGGAGCGCCTGCTCCGCGCGATCTTCGGTGAGAAGGCCCGTGAGGTCCGCGACACCTCGCTGAAGGTGCCGCACGGTGAGTCCGGCAAGGTCATCGGCGTCCGCGTCTTCGACCGCGAAGAGGGCGACGAGCTGCCCCCGGGCGTGAACCAGCTGGTCCGCGTCTACGTGGCCCAGAAGCGCAAGATCACCAACGGTGACAAGCTCGCCGGCCGTCACGGCAACAAGGGCGTCATCTCGAAGATCCTGCCGGTCGAGGACATGCCGTTCCTGGAGGACGGCACCCCGGTCGACATCATCCTCAACCCGCTGGGCGTCCCGTCCCGAATGAACCCGGGACAGGTCCTGGAGATCCACCTCGGGTGGCTCGCCAAGCAGGGCTGGGACGTCTCCGGCCTCGCCGACGAGTGGGCCCAGCGCCTCCAGGCGATCGGCGCCGACACCGTCCAGGGCGGCACCAACCTCGCCACCCCGGTCTTCGACGGCGCCCGCGAGGACGAGATCACCGGCCTGCTGGACAACACCACCCTCACCCGTGACGGTGAGCGCCTGGTGAACTCCACCGGCAAGGCCCGGCTGTTCGACGGCCGCTCCGGCGAGCCGTTCCCGATGCCGGTCTCGGTCGGCTACATGTACATCCTCAAGCTGCACCACCTGGTCGACGACAAGCTGCACGCCCGTTCGACCGGTCCGTACTCGATGATCACCCAGCAGCCGCTCGGTGGTAAGGCGCAGTTCGGTGGTCAGCGCTTCGGTGAGATGGAGGTGTGGGCCCTTGAGGCGTACGGCGCTGCTTACGCGCTGCAGGAGCTGCTCACCATCAAGTCCGACGACGTCCTCGGCCGCGTGAAGGTCTACGAGGCCATCGTCAAGGGCGAGAACATCCCCGAGCCCGGCATTCCCGAGTCCTTCAAGGTCCTCATCAAGGAAATGCAGTCGCTCTGCCTCAACGTGGAGGTGCTGTCCTCGGACGGCCAGTCCATCGAGATGCGGGACTCCGACGAGGACGTGTTCCGCGCCGCCGAGGAGCTCGGCATTGACCTGTCCCGGCGCGAGCCGAGCAGCGTCGAAGAGGTCTGACGGAGGTTGGGCCGGCTGCCCGAGCAGCCGGCCCGCCCCCAGGCCCCCCTCAGACCACATGAACGACTCTCGACTTACGAAAGAGGGCTTGACGACCAGTGCTTGACGTCAACTTCTTCGACGAGCTCCGCATCGGCCTGGCCACCGCCGACGACATCCGCCAGTGGTCGCACGGCGAGGTCAAGAAGCCGGAGACCATCAACTACCGCACCCTGAAGCCCGAAAAGGACGGACTCTTCTGCGAGAAGATCTTCGGCCCCACCCGGGACTGGGAGTGCTACTGCGGTAAGTACAAGCGCGTCCGCTTCAAGGGCATCATCTGTGAGCGCTGCGGCGTCGAGGTGACCCGCGCCAAGGTGCGCCGTGAGCGGATGGGCCACATCGAGCTGGCCGCCCCGGTCACCCACATCTGGTACTTCAAGGGCGTGCCGTCCCGCCTGGGCTACCTGCTCGACCTGGCGCCGAAGGACCTCGAGAAGGTCATCTACTTCGCCGCCTACATGATCACCTGGGTCGACGACGAGCGCCGCCAGCGCGACCTGCCGTCCCTGGAGGCGCACGTCTCGGTCGAGCGCCAGCAGATCGAGAACCGCCGCGACTCCGACCTCGAGGCCCGTGCCAAGAAGGCCGAGACCGACCTGGCCGAGCTGGAGGCCGAGGGCGCCAAGGCCGACGTGCGCCGCAAGGTGCGCGAGGGCGCCGAGCGCGAGATGAAGCAGCTGCGCGACCGCGCGCAGCGCGAGCTCGACCGCCTCGACGAGGTGTGGGCGCGCTTCAAGAACCTCAAGGTCCAGGACCTCGAGGGCGACGAGCTGCTCTACCGCGAGCTGCGCGACCGCTTCGGCACCTACTTCTCCGGCTCGATGGGCGCGGCGGCCCTCAAGGACCGCCTCGAGACCTTCGACCTGGCGGAGGAATCCGAGCGCCTGCGCGAGATCATCCGCACCGGCAAGGGCCAGAAGAAGACCCGTGCGCTGAAGCGCCTCAAGGTCGTCTCCGCGTTCCTGCAGACCACCAACAAGCCCAACGGCATGGTGCTGGACTGCGTCCCGGTCATCCCGCCGGACCTGCGTCCGATGGTGCAGCTGGACGGTGGCCGCTTCGCGACCTCCGACCTGAACGACCTGTACCGCCGCGTGATCAACCGCAACAACCGCCTGAAGCGGCTTCTCGACCTCGGCGCGCCCGAGATCATCGTGAACAACGAGAAGCGCATGCTCCAGGAGGCCGTCGACGCCCTGTTCGACAACGGCCGTCGCGGCCGTCCGGTCACCGGCCCGGGCAACCGCCCGCTGAAGTCCCTCAGCGACATGCTGAAGGGCAAGCAGGGTCGTTTCCGCCAGAACCTGCTCGGCAAGCGCGTCGACTACTCGGCCCGTTCGGTCATCGTCGTCGGCCCGCAGCTCAAGCTGCACCAGTGCGGTCTGCCCAAGGCCATGGCGCTGGAGCTCTTCAAGCCGTTCGTGATGAAGCGCCTGGTCGACCTGAACCACGCGCAGAACATCAAGTCGGCCAAGCGCATGGTCGAGCGTGCCCGCCCGGTCGTGTGGGACGTGCTCGAAGAGGTCATCGCCGAGCACCCCGTCCTGCTGAACCGTGCGCCCACCCTGCACCGCCTCGGCATCCAGGCCTTCGAGCCCCAGCTGGTCGAGGGCAAGGCCATCCAGATCCACCCGCTCGTCTGCACCGCGTTCAACGCGGACTTCGACGGTGACCAGATGGCCGTCCACCTGCCGCTCTCCGCGGAGGCGCAGGCCGAGGCCCGCATCCTGATGCTGTCCTCGAACAACATCCTGAAGCCGGCCGACGGTCGCCCCGTCACCATGCCGACCCAGGACATGGTGCTCGGCCTGTTCTTCCTGACCTCGGACCGGGAGACGGTGAAGGGCGGTGGCCGTTCCTTCTCCTCGACCGCCGAGGCCGTCATGGCCTTCGACGCCCGCGAGCTGGACGTCCAGGCCCCGATCGAGCTGCGCCTGCCGGCCGGCACCGTCCCGCCGCGCGGCTGGACCCCGCCGGTGGACGAGGAGGGCCAGACGGCCTGGTTCGACGGCGAGCCGTTCCGCCTGACCACCACCCTGGGCCGCGCGCTCTTCAACGAGCTGCTGCCCGAGGACTACCCGTTCGTCGACTACGAGGTGGGCAAGAAGCAGCTCTCCGCGATCGTCAACGACCTGGCGGAGCGCTACCCCAAGGTCGTCGTCGCGGCGACCCTGGACAACCTGAAGGCGGCCGGTTTCCACTGGTCGACCCGCTCGGGTGTCACCGTCTCGATCTCCGACGTCGTCGTCCCGCCGAACAAGCCCCAGATCCTCGAGGGCTACGAGGCGAAGGCGGAGAAGGTCCAGCGTCAGTACGAGCGCGGCCTGATCACCAACGACGAGCGCAAGCAGGAGCTCATCGGCATCTGGACCCAGGCGACCAACGAGGTCGCCGAGGCCATGAACGAGAACTTCCCGAAGACGAACCCCATCTTCATGATGGTCGACTCGGGTGCTCGTGGAAACATGATGCAGATGCGCCAGATCGCCGGTATGCGTGGTCTGGTGTCGAACGCCAAGAACGAGACCATCCCGCGACCCATCAAGGCGTCGTTCCGTGAGGGTCTCACCGTGCTGGAGTACTTCATCTCCACCCACGGTGCCCGTAAGGGTCTGGCGGACACCGCCCTCCGTACCGCCGACTCCGGCTACCTCACCCGTCGTCTGGTCGACGTCTCCCAGGACGTCATCATTCGCGAGGAGGACTGCGGCACCGAGCGCGGCCTGAAGCTGGCGATCGGCACCGTCGGTGCGGACGGCGTGCTGCGCAAGGCCGACGACGTCGAGACCAGCGTGTACGCCCGCATGCTCGCCGAGGACATCACGGTGGACGGCAAGCTCCTTGCCACCGCCAACACCGACCTCGGTGACGTGCTGATCGACGAGCTGATCCGCCACGGCATCGGCGAGGTCAAGACCCGCTCGATCCTGACCTGCGAGTCGGCCGTCGGCACCTGCGCCTTCTGCTACGGGCGTTCGCTGGCCACCGGCAAGCTGGTCGACATCGGTGAGGCGGTCGGCATCATCGCCGCCCAGTCCATCGGTGAGCCCGGTACCCAGCTGACGATGCGTACCTTCCACACCGGTGGTGTGGCCGGTGACGACATCACCCAGGGTCTGCCGCGTGTCGTCGAGCTCTTCGAGGCCCGTACCCCCAAGGGTGTGGCCCCGATCTCGGAGGCCACCGGCCGGGCGCGGATCGAGGACACCGAGAAGACCCGCAAGCTCGTCATCACCCCGGACGACGGCAGCGACGAGATCGCCTACCCCGTCTCCAAGCGTGTGAAGCTGCTGGTCAGCGAGGGCGAGGCGGTCGAGGTCGGCCAGAAGCTGACCATGGGTGCCACCAACCCGCACGACGTCCTGCGCATCATGGGCCAGCGTGCCGTCCAGATCCACCTGGTCGCCGAGGTCCAGAAGGTCTACAACTCGCAGGGTGTGTCGATCCACGACAAGCACATCGAGATCATCATCCGGCAGATGCTCCGCCGCGTGACGATCATCGAGTCGGGCGACGCCGAGCTGCTCCCGGGCGAGCTCGTCGAGCGCGGCCGCTTCGAGACCGAGAACCGTCGCGTGGTCGCCGAGGGCGGTCACCCCGCCTCCGGCCGTCCGCAGCTGATGGGTATCACCAAGGCCTCGCTGGCCACCGAGTCCTGGCTGTCGGCCGCCTCCTTCCAGGAGACGACCCGGGTCCTCACCGACGCGGCGATCCACGCCAAGTCGGACCCGCTGCTGGGCCTCAAGGAGAACGTCATCCTCGGTAAGCTCATCCCGGCCGGTACGGGTCTGCCCCGCTACCGCAACATCCGGGTCGAGCCGACCGAGGAGGCCAAGGCCGCGATGTACTCGGCCGTCGGCTACGACGACTACGACCTGTCGCCCTTCGGCGCCGGCTCCGGCCAGGCGGTCCCGCTGGACGACTACGACTACGGCCCGTACACCGGCTGAGTCCGACGTTCGACTGTCAGGGCGGTCACCCCTCGCGGGGTGGCCGCCCTGCGGCGTTCCCGCTGCGGGGGCGAGGGGGCCGGGGGGCCGGGGTCCGGGGGGCCGGGGTCCGGGGGCCCTGCGGGGCACGGATTAGGTTCCCCGGCAGAAGTCGCGTAGAGTCGTGTTTACCGACGCGGGGTGGAGCAGCTCGGTAGCTCGCTGGGCTCATAACCCAGAGGTCGCAGGTTCAAATCCTGTCCCCGCTACTCAGTAGCAACGAAGGGCCCGGAGGCATCAAGCCTCCGGGCCCTTCGTCGTTCCCGGGAGCGGCCCCTCCCTCGTGCGGGGGAGGGGCCGGAACCGCTCTGGTGAGGGAGGCGGGGGAGGGGACGGCCGGGGGAGGCTTCGCGTGTCGGGACGGCGGGGCTTTCGAAGGGGGCCGGGCATGAAGCGGGTACTGGGCGCGGTGGCGATCACGGGGGCGGTGCTGGTCGGGATGTCCGCCTGCCTGCCCTTCGGGGACGACCAGGAGCACCGGACCGTGGACTACGGGGTGTCGGAGCCGGTCGGGGAGCTGGTGGTCGAGGCGCACACCGGCGGGATCGTGGTGACCGGCGGCGGCGACGCGGTGCACGTGACCGAGGAGCAGAACTACCGGGGCGAGGCGCCGCGGACCACGCACGAGGTGAAGGACGGCGTGCTGCGGCTGACGTACGACTGCCGGGGCTGCGGCGTCGGGTACACCGTGCAGGTGCCGGCCGGGACGAAGGTGCGGGTGACCCAGGAGACCGGCGGGGTACGGCTGGTCGGGCTGGCCGCCGAGGTGGAGGCCTCGGTGGACACCGGCGGGGTCGAGGCCACCCGGCTGACCTCGCAGACCGTCCGGTTGAGCACCCGGACCGGCGGGGTGCGGGCCGACTTCGCGGCGGCACCCGTGAAGGTGGAGGCGAAGGCGGAGACCGGCGGGGTGCGGGTCAGGGTGCCGGCCGGGGAGGCGTACGCGGTGGACGCGCACGCCGGGGCCGGCGGAGTGGAACTCGGGATCCCCTCGCAGCCGGGGGCGGCGCGCAGCATCACGGCGCGTACGGGCGCCGGCGGAGTGTCGGTCGACGGTGTCTGACCGGGCCGTTCCGGAGGTCCTGCCGGTAGGGCATGATCTTCTCCGCGGGGGCGGTGCCCCCGGACCCGGGGGAGGGGCGGCGGTGGTGCGAGCGGCGCGCTGGCAGAGCTGGTCGGCCGGGCTGAGTCCGTACGTGCTGGACTCGCTGCTGGCCGTGGCATCGGCCGGGATCTCGGTCTGGGCGGTCGGCAACGACGACACGGCCTGGCCGTGGTGGGTCTACCTGGTGGCGGTGTCCACCTCGCTGTCGCTGCCCTGGCGGCGCCGGGCGCCGCTGGCCGCGCTGGCGGCGGGCAGCGTGGCCCTCATGACGCTGTCCGTGGTGGCGCACTCGGCGAGTCCGCAGGTGCCGCTGGCCGGGGTGATCGGCATCTACACGGTGGCGGAGCGCTCCCCGGACCGGCAGCGCTGGACGGTGCTGGCGGTGGTGGTGGTCGCCAACGTGATCGGCACCCACTCGCCCAACGGCATGCTGTTCAGCCTGCTCACCTCGGTCGGCTCGTTCGTCTTCGGCTCGCTGGTGCGCGCCCAGCGGCGGCTGGCCCGGCTGGAGGCCGAGCGGGCCCGCGAGGCGGGGGAACGGGCGGCGAGTGAGGCGGGCCGCGCGGTGGTGGAGGAGCGGGCCCGGATCGCCCGGGAGATGCACGACATCCTGGCGCACGCCGTGTCACTGATGATCATCCAGGCCGAGGCCGGGCCGCTGGTGGTGCACGCCAACCCGGACCGGGCGATCCGCGCCTTCGACACCATCGCTGACGCGGGCCGCGACGCGATGGTCCAACTGCGTCGCGTCCTCGGAGTGCTGAAGGAGGAGGGGGCCGGCCCTGAGCTGGCCCCGCAGCCCCGGTTGGCCGAACTCGCCGACGTGGCAGAGCGGGTGCGCCGGGCCGGACCGGCGGTGGAGCTCGAACTGGCCGACGGGCTGGGCGCGGTGCCCGCCGACCTCCAGGCGGCGGCGTACCGGATCGTGCAGGAGGCGCTGACCAACACGGTCAAGCACTCCGGCGCCGATCGGGTGGCGGTCCGGGTGCGGCGGTCCGGGGACACCCTGGAGGTCGTGGTGTCCGACAACGGGCGCGGGCTGCCGGTGACCGTCGGCGGCGCGGTGAACGGCTGGTCCGGCGGCCGCGGGCTGGTCGGCATCCGGGAGCGGGCGGCGGCCTGCGGCGGGCGTGCCGAGGCCGGACCCGGACCGGAGGGCAAGGGCTTCCTGGTGAGTGCCCGGCTGCCGTTGGGGGTGGCGGGCGTGGTGGAGAAGGCGGGCGGATGAATCCGATTCGGGTGGTCGTCGCGGACGACCAGGAGCTGGTGCGGGCAGGGTTCGGGATGATCCTGGACGCGCAGCCCGACATCGAGGTGGTGGCCGAGGCGCGCGACGGCGCCGAGGCGGTCGAGGCGGTCCGCGCCCACGGCCCGGACGTCCTGCTGCTGGACGTCCGGATGCCGGTCATGGACGGGCTGGAGGCGGCCCGCCGGGTCTGCGCCGAGTTCCCGTCCACCAAGGTGATCATGCTGACCACCTTCGACGCCGACGACTACGTCTTCGACGCGCTGTACGCGGGCGCCAGCGGCTTCCTGCTCAAGGACGTCCGGCGGGACGACCTGGCGCACGGGGTGCGGATGGTGGCCTCCGGGGAGGCGCTGCTCGCGCCCTCGGTGACCAGGCGGCTGATCGGCGAGTTCGCCGCCCGCCGCCCGGGCTCGCCCGAGCGGGCGGTCCGGCCGCCGTCCAAGCTGCTGGAGCAGCTCACCCTGCGCGAGCAGGAGACCCTGCGGCTGCTGGCGCGCGGGCTCTCCAACGCGGAGATCGCGGCCGAGCTGGTGGTCAGCGAGCACACGGTGAAGACGCACGTCAGCAATGTGCTGAGCAAGCTGGGGCTGCGGGACCGGGTGCACGCGGTGGTGTTCGCGTACGAGGCCGGCGCGGTGGTGGCGGGGGAGGCGTAGGGCGCTCCTCCGGATCACGCCGGGCGCGCGGGGCGCCTGGGCGGGGCTCCCCCGTGCGGGGGAGGCGGCGGGTTCGCCGGTGCGGGCGATCCGCGACGAGGGGTGCGGCGGACAGCATCTGTGGTGTCGGAACGGACCACGGGCCACCAGCTACCTGCCGGGGCCGCGGATCACCACAGGAGATCGTCGGATGAACACCCCGCAGCAGAACCGCCGCACCGCCTACGCCGTCGTCGGCGCCCCCGCCCTGATGGCCCTCTACGGGGGGATCCGGCTGGTCCCGGGCTCCCGGGAGCCCGGCCTCGGCTGGACGGTCGGCCACACCGCGATGTTCGCCGGGCTGCTGCTGTTCGCCCCGGTCCTGCTCGCCCTGCGCGGGCTGCTCGCCCCGCGCGGGACCACGGCCGGGCGGCTCGCGGCCGGTGCCGCGCTCGGGACGGCGTTCGCCGGCCTGGCGGCCTCGCTGGTGCAGATCGGGATCGATCTGTACGTCGGCCTGGCGGCGGCGGACAAGGCCGGGCAGTCGCGGCTGTTCGACCGCGTCCAGGGCGTCCCCGGGGTGCTGCCGGCCGTCTACCGGATCGGCCCGCTGCTGTTCTACGTCGGCCTGCTGGCCCTGCTGGTCGCCGCCGCGGTGGGCGCGGCCCGGACGCTGCCCTGGTGGAGCCCGGTGCTGATGCTGGCCGGCACCGCCGCCTCGGGGGTCGACCTGGCGCTGATCCCGGTGGCCGCGGTCTGCTACCTGGCGGCGCTGGCCCCGCTGGCCCGCCGCTCCGCCGCTCCCCGCCCGGCACTGGTCTGACCGGCACTGGTCTGACCGGCGTCGGCCTGACCGGTGTTGGTCCGACCGGGCGGTACGGACGGGCGGCCGCTCCCGCAGGGGAGGGGCGGGCGCCCGTCAGCTCATCCGGAACACCGGTCCGCGCGGGGTGAACGGCAGCCCGGCGCCCCGGGGGACGAGGAAGGCGTGCTCGCGGCGCACCCGCAGCACGTCGCACGCGCCGTCGGTGATGACCAGCAGGGGCGCCCCGCGCGGGAAGTCCTCGGCCCGCTCCAGCAGGTCGACGCCCGGCTGCAGCTCGGTGCCGCCGCGCCCGCGCACCCGGACCCGGCCGGCGATCTCGCCGACCGGGACGTACCCGGCGTCGTGCGGTGCGGCGTCGCAGTGCACCACCCGGGCCGCGGGCACGTCCCGGGCGGCCGCGTACGAGGCGATCGCGCCGAGCGCCTTGCCGAGCAGTACCCGGTTCATCGAGCCGGAGGTGTCCAGGACGACGCCGAAGGTGCAGCGCGGCACCTCCTCGGGCGGGTGGTAGCGGCCGGCCCGGGGGATGTCCGGGGTGGCGGACTGCCGGCGGGCCGGCCGGGAGTAGCTGCGGACCGGCTCCGGGCGGGGCACGAACTCGTCGAACCAGCGGGCCAGCCGGGCGTCCCAGGGCAGCGGGGGGTGGGCGAGGGCGCGGATCTCCTCGACCAGCCCGGCGGGCAGCAGCCCGCGTTCGCGCTGGTGCAGCTCGAAGCCCTGCTGGAGGCCGCGGCGGTAGAAGTCGTCGAGGTCCACGTAGTCGCGCGGGCCGCGGTCCAGCGGTGCGCCGAGGATGTCCGGGCGGTTCTTGCCGGCCAGGGTGGCGAGCCGGCGGATCCGGCGCTCGTCGCGGACGATCCGGTCGTACACCTCCTCGGCCGACAGCCCCTTCAGCTGCGGGTCGTGCAGCAGGCCTTCCGGCATGTCGCCGACGCCCATCTCCAGCAGCCAGCCGTTGATGACGTAGTCGGCGGCGACGTTGAAGAGGAACGGGTCCCGGCCGCCGCGGCGCTCGCCGTGCCGCAGGGCGGCGTGCAGCATCTCGTGGCCGAGGATGAACCGCCACTCCTCGTCGGTCTGCCGGCGCAGCGGGTTGATGTAGACCTCGCCGGCCTCGGCGTTGACGGCGGCGATGGTGATGCCGTGGGCGCGGGCCAGTTCGGCGTCGGCGACGACGGTGAGGCCGGCCGCGATGCCGCCGAGCAGCGGGTAGGAGGAGACGAACCAGCCGAGCGCCCTGGTCCACGGCCGTACGGGCAGGCGCTCGCCGGTCTCCTGGTCGAAACGGCCGCCGGCCCGGTCCATCGCGGCGGACATGGTGCGGGTGAGGGCGGCGGCGAAGGCCGTCGACCAGTCCTTCGGGGTGTGGCCGTAGTTCTGCCACTCGACCAGCAGCTGGTCGTGGTCGGCGGTGCCGGCCGTCCCGGCGGTGACGGCGGGCGGCAGGCCGTCGCGGCGCCAGCGGGCGGCCAGCTCCTCCTCGTCGCCGCCCGGGTACTCCTGCGGGAGGGCGACCGGGGGGCGGCCGACCGGGAAGGTCGCGAGGAAACGGTTCACCACCGCGCAGCGGGCCGCCTCCTCGTAGACGTCGGGCTGGACCCGGACACCCCGGGCGGCCGGGACGTGGCCGAAGCCCAGGTGCAGCAGGCAGTGCGCCAGCACCCAGGCCCACTCCTCCGGCTCGGCCCGGCGGCGCGGGTTGACGTGCACGGTGCCGTCGGAGTCGACCACCGCCCAGCCGCCGGGCGGGGCCAGCCCGCAGTCGTCCCGGCGGCAGAAATCGGCGGGCACGGCGTCGAAGGCCGGATTCCGGCGCAGCAGCCGGACTCCCTCGGCGAAGACCTCCGCGCCCGGGTCCGGCTTCTTCGCACCCTTCTGGACGGAAGGACTCACCGGCGGGCCTCGACCAGCCGGGGCATGTCCCGGGCCGCCTCGATCAGGAACCAGGAGGGCAGCACCGGATTGCCGTCCGCGCCGTCGGCGATCACCGTCTGGGCGACCTCCACCGAGATCTCGGCCAGCTGCACCAGCAGCGACTTGGCCCGGAAGGCGGTCTGCCGCTGCGCCCCCGAGGCGTGCTCCTTGCTGGCCGGCAGCTCCTTGACCAGGCGGCCGCGGAAGGCGTCGGCCAGGTAGTAGAGCAGGTCGCGGTCCTCCAGCCGGTGCGGCCAGCGGGCGTCGCCCTTGAGGATCGCCTCCAGGCCGTACGCGTTGCGGACGATCTTGGCGTAGCCGCAGAAGGCGATCGCGTGCTGCGGGGTGAGCAGCCCGTACGCGAGCACCTTGAGGGTCTCCTCGTCCAGGGTGGGGCCGAAGGAGTGCAGCGCGTCGGAGAGCATGTGCCAGGCGCGCGGGGTGGAGAACGGCTCCTCGGTCTTCGGCGGGGCGGACCACAGGTGGTCGGGCCGGTCGGTGACGTAGTCGATGACCCAGGGGTGGATGCCGGCGCCGGCCGCCCAGCGCAGCCAGTCCGCGGCGCTGGCCCGCAGGTGCACGTGGACCATGCGGTTGACCAGCGCGGACGCCATCGGCCGGGCGAGCGCACCGTCGGTGGCGCGGTTCCCGGCGCCGATCACGATCGAGCCGGGCGGCAGCTCGTACGAGCCGATCCGGCGGTCCAGGATCAGCGAGTAGAACGCCTTCTGGACGTCCGGGGTCGCCGCGTTGAGCTCGTCCAGGAACAGGCAGTACGGCTCGTCGCGGGCGATCTGCTCGGGCGGGCAGAACCGGGAACGGCCCTCCGGGGTCAGCTGAGGGACACCGATCAGGTCCTCCGGGGCGAGCTGGGTGCCGACCAGGCTCACGCACTCCAGGCCGAGCGACTCGGCGAACTCCCGTACCAGCGAGGACTTCCCGATCCCGGGCGCGCCCCAGAGGAACACCGGCCGGACGGTGGCCAGCCCGAGCAGCAACTCGGGAATCTGGACGGGCGAGACGCTGACTGCTCCCTGCACGGGGCTCCTTGGCAAGTGGTGGGGTGACCGGCCCAGTGTGCGGCGGTAGTTGGCGCGGCGCACCCGGATTTCCGCTGGCGCCCCGAACCGGGCCGCCCGTACCGTCCGGGGCATGAACGCGAAACGCCCCCTGATCGCCGTCCTCACCGGCGCGGGCATCTCGACCGACTCGGGCATCCCCGACTACCGCGGCCCGCAGGGGCTCTGGCAGCGGGACCCGTCGGCCCAGGACCTGGTCACCATCGGCCCGTACCGTGCCGATCCCGAGGTGCGGCGGCGGGCGTGGCGGCTGAGGCTGGAGACGGGCGTGCTGGGGGCCGAGCCGAACGCCGGGCACCGGGCGCTGGTCGATCTGGAGCGCTCGGGGCTGCCGCTGCGGGTGCTCACCCAGAACGTGGACGGGCTGCACCAGCGGGCCGGGCTGGCCCCGCGCAAGGTGCTCGAACTGCACGGCACCGCACTGGAGGTGCAGTGTCTGGGCTGCGCGGCGACGGGGCCGATGGCGGAGGCGCTGCGGCGGGTCGAGGCGGGCGAGCCGGACCCGGCCTGCCGGGCGTGCGGGGGGATCCTGAAGCCGCGCACGGTGATGTTCGGCGAGAACCTGGACCAGGAGGTGCTCGGGCAGGCCGACTCGATCGCCCGCGCCTGCGACGTGTTCATCGCGGTCGGTACCAGCCTTCAGGTGTTCCCGGTGGCGGCGCTGCCGTACAACGCGGTGCGGACCGGGTCGAAGCTGATCATCCTGAACGCCGAGCCGACGCCGTACGACGAGGCCGCCGACGAGGTGATCCGCGAGCCGATCTCCCAGGCGCTGCCGGCCCTGGTGCGCAGGCTGGTGGGGGAGGGGCTCTGAAGAAGGGGCTTAAAAACGGGTGAACCGCATGCGTACGATGATCCTTCCGGCTCCCCCCTCATGGCCTGGAGTGATCGAGCGATGACGACGACGGCGAAGTTCGACCCCTGGTCGGCGGCGTTCGTGGCCCACCCGTACGACGCGTACGCCGAGTTGCGTGAGCACGCGCCGGTGACGTACTTCGAGCCGACCGGGCAGTGGCTCGTCTCGCGGCACGAGGACGTCAGCGCGCTCCTGCGCGACCGGCGGCTCGGGCGCACCTACACCCACCGCTTCAGCCACCAGGAGTTCGGGCGGCCCGAACCCGACCCGGCGCACGAGCCCTTCCACACCCTCAACGACTTCGGGCTGCTCGACCTGGAGGCCCCCGACCACACCCGGATCCGCCGGCTGGTCTCCAAGGCCTTCACCCCGCGCATGGTCGAGGGCCTGCGGCCGACCGTCCAGCGGCTCGCCGCGGAACTCGTCGACGGCCTGCTCGCGGCCGGCGGCGGCGACCTGATCGCCGCCGTCGCCGAGCCGCTGCCGGTCGCCGTGATCGCCGAGATGCTCGGCGTGCCGGAGGGCGACCGGCACCTGCTGCGGCCCTGGTCCGCCGACATCACCGGCATGTACGAGCTCAACCCGAGCGAGGAGGCCGCCCGCAAGGCCGTCACCGCGAGCACCGAGTTCTCCGACTACCTGCGCGCCCTCATCCGCGAACGCCGCACCGCCCCCGGCACCGACCTGATCAGCGCGCTGATCCAGGCCCAGGAGGGCTCCGACGCGCTCAGCGAGCAGGAGATGATCTCCACCTGCGTGCTGCTGCTCAACGCCGGCCACGAGGCGACCGTCAACACCACCGGCAACGGCTGGTGGGCGCTGTTCCGCAACCCCGGCGAACTCGCCCGGCTGCGCGGCGCGACCGACGCGCTCCTGCCCACCGCCATCGAGGAGCTGATGCGCTGGGACACCCCGCTGCAGCTGTTCGAACGGTGGGTCCTGGAGGACATCGAGCTGCGCGGCGTCACCATCCCGCGCGGCTCCGAGGTCGCCCTCCTCTTCGGCTCCGCCAACCGCGACCCCGAGCGCTTCACCGACCCCGACCGCCTCGACCTCGGCCGCACCGACAACCCCCACATCACCTTCGGCGCCGGCATCCACTTCTGCCTCGGCGCCCCGCTCGCCAGACTGGAACTCGCCGAGTCCTACGGCGCCCTCCTGCGCCGCGCCCCCGGCCTGCGCCTGGCCCGCGAACCCGAGTGGAACCCGGGCTACGTGATCCGGGGCCTCAGGGAACTGGTGGTCGAGGTCTAGATCGAGGTCTGGGACAGGTCGGGGTCGGTTCGAGGAACGGGGGAGAGCTGTGGGCAAGGCGACGGGGTCACTGCTGGGGCTGGCGATCGGGGATGCGATCGGCCGGGTGACCGAGTTCAAGACGGTAGAGATGATTGCCGACGACCACCCGGACTGGCGGCAACTTCCGCTGCCCCAAAGGGCGCTGGTCACCGACGACACCCAGATGACCCTCGCCCTCGGCCGAGGTCTGCGCATTGCCCTGGAGCGCGGGCCGCTGACCCCGCTACGGCTGGAGCGGCCCGTTCGCGAGGAGTTCGTCGACTGGTGGCGCTCCCCGCAGAACAACCGTGCTCCCGGCATGACCTGCCTGCGCGCCTGTGAGCGGCTGAGCCGCCCCGCGTACCGCTGGCAGCAGGCGAGCGACGTCGGTTCCAAGGGCTGCGGCGCCAACATGCGGGTCGCTCCGGTCGGGCTGATCCGCGAACTCGACGCCCGCCAGTTCGCGGGCGCCGCGCAGTTGCAGTCCGCGCTCACCCACGGGCACCCGACCGCACTCGCCGCCAGTGACCTCACCGCGTACGCCATCCGCAAGCTCGCCGAGGACGTTCCGCCGGCCGGCCTGCCCGCGGTGCTGCGGGCGTACGCGCTGGCGAGCCGCGAGCGGTACGACGAGTTCTGGCTCGGCGACCTCGCTGCGCGCTGGCACGGCCACTCGCCGCAGGACGTCATCGCCCGCGGCTGGGACGACTGCCTGGCCGTGCTCGACCGGCTGGACGCCGCGCTCGCCGCGCCCGACGTCGAAGCGGACCCGTGTCTGGCCACCGGTGAGGGCTGGGTCGCCGAGGAGGCCTTCGCCACCGGCCTGCTCTGCTTTCTGCTGCTGCCGGACGACCCGGTGGCCGCCGTCCGCCGGGCCGCCTACTCCAGCGGCGACTCGGACTCCCTGGCCTGTCTGACCGGCGCCTTCGCCGGGGCCCGTCACGGGGAGTCGGTCTGGCCGCAGGAGTGGGTGGAGCGGATCGAGTACCGGGACGAGCTGCTCGAGCTCGGGGCGCTCTGGGACTGAGCTCGACGACCTGCGCTCTGGGCCCGGGCGGAACCGGGTTCGGGGGTGGTGCGTCGAAGGGCCATGACGAAGCGCAGCACCGCAGGGCATGGCCGTTCCCGCCGTCGGGTGGGGCTGCTTCTCGCCGTCGGGTTGGCCGTCGGCCCGGCGCTGGCCGGGTGCGGGAGTGCGGCGGGCGGGGGGCCCGTGGTGGTGCGGGCCTCGACGTCGGGGAGCCGGGCGGCGGTGGATCCGGGGCAGGTGGCGGCGGTGGCGGCCGGGACCAGCGCCTTCGGGCTGGACCTGCTGCACGCGCTGACCGCGACGCCGGACGGGGCGGGGCGCAACGTCGTGGTCTCGCCGGCCGGGCTGGCGAGCGTGCTCGGGATGCTGCTGCCGGGGGCGCGCGGCGCCACCGCCGAGGAGCTGGCCAAGGCCCTGCACACCGGGCTCGACCCGCGACAGTACGCCCTCGCCGTCGGCGCGCCGGACGGCGGGAGCCGGGCCGGCGGCGACCAGGTCGTCCTGCGCCGGTCCGACGACCTGTGGACGCAGCAGGGCCTGGCCGTCGCCCCGGAGTACCTGGACACGCTCGCCGCCGCCTTCGACACCGGCGTGCGCCCCGTCGACTTCGCCAAGGACCCGGCCGGTGCCCGCAGGAGCATCAACGCGGCGGTGGAGAAGGCCACCGAGGGGCGGATCAAGGAGCTCTTCGGCCCGCGGCAGATCACCGCCGACACCCGGCTGGCACTCACCGACGCGCTCTACCTGAAGGCGGCGTGGGCCTCCGGGTTCAAGCCCGCGAACACCTCCGAGCGCCCCTTCCACCGGCTGGACGGCTCCACCCCGTCGGTGAGCACGATGAGCCGCACCGGCGCCCTCCGGTACGCCGAGGGCTCCGGCGGCATCGTCGGCGAACCCTGGCAGGCCGTCGAACTCCCTTATGCGGGAGGCGGGTTGGCGATGGACCTGATCGTCCCCGCGCAGGGCGGGTACACGGCCTTCAGCAAGGGCCTGGACCAGGCCCAGCTCGACCGGATCCTCGGCGGGCTCGACGAGCGGTCCGTCGACCTGACCCTGCCGCGGTTCCACTTCGACACGGCCAACGACCTCGTCCCCGCCCTGCGCTCACTCGGCGTCAAGGCGGCCTTCGACGCGCCCGACTTCACCGGCATCACCGGCATCACCGCCAAGGAGCCGCTCGGTCTGGGCGCGGTGGTGCAGAAGGCCACCGTCGAGGTGAACGAGGACGGTACGGTCGCGGCGGCCGGCAGCGGCGCCGGGGTGGCGGCGATGGCGGCGCCGGCCGCGCCGGAGTCCGTCCAACTGCACATCGACCGGCCGTTCCTGTTCCTGATCCGCGACACCGCTGACGGGCGGCCGCTGTTCCTCGGCCAGGTCACCGACCCGCAGGCGTCCTGAGCCGACCCGCGGGCGTCCTGAGCCGACCCGCAGGCGTCCTGAACCGACCCGCGGGCGTCCTGAGCCGACCCGCGGGCGAGGTGGGCGAAGTGGGCGAAGCAGCCGGAGGAGGACCGGGCGTCACCAGGCCGGGTAGCGCCCGCCGAGCGCCGGGTGGGCCGGGTCGCGGCTGCCGAACAGCACCAGCAGGTCGTCCGCGACCCGCAGCAGTTCGGCCCGGCCCTCGACCGCCCCCGCCCACTCGGCGGGCAGCGCCGAGGCGCCGTACGCGGCGCCGACCAGGTTGCCGCAGACCGCGCCGGTGGAGTCGCTGTCCCCGGAGTGGTTCACCGACAGCAGCAGCGCGCTGCGCACCGGGTCGGGTTCGAGGGTGGTCGCCAGCAGCGAGTACACCGCGATGGCCAGGCACTCCTCGGCGATCCAGCCGAGCCCGACCCGCTCCACGGACTCCGCCGTCGGCTGCGACTCCTGGGCCACCCGGACGGCCCGGGCCAGCGCCTGCACCGTCTCCTTGGACCCCGGCAGCTCGCGGATCTGCTCCACGGTCTCGCCGACCGCCGCCCACGGCTCGGTCCCGTTGGCGAGCCGCTCGACCAGCGCCGCGAAGGCGCCCGCCGAGAGGTAGCCGGTCGGGTGCCCGTGGGTGATCTGGGCGCACTGCACGGCCAGCCCGAAGGACAGCTCGACGCCGAGCCGTGCCAGCCCGAACGGCGCCGAGCGCATCACCGTGCCGCAGCCCTTGGAGCCCGGGTTGATCGGCCCCGGCTGCCCGATCACGGACGGCGACTCGAACTCCGGGTGCTCGGACACCCCGCTCATGCAGGCGTTGCCGGGCGCCCGCGACGCGTACAGGAAGGGCCTGGTCAGCAGCCAGCCGTCGTACGGGCGGGGCTGCGGCGCGGTGTCCGGCGAGCCCTGGCGCTGGGTCAGCAGCCAGCGCCGGTACGCGGCGTGGACGGCCTCCGGCACCGAGCCGCCGCCGCCCGTCCAGCCGCGGACGAACGCGCGGATCAGGCCCTCGGCGGTGAACAGGGTCATCTGGGTGTCGTCGGTGACTTCGACCGGCCCGGCGCCGGCCGGCAGCCCGGTCACGCCGTCCGGCCCGTACCGCTGCTGGATCTGGTGGAGCTGCTGGAACTCCACCGGCCAGCCCAGCGCGTCGCCGACGGCCCCGCCGAGCAGCGCCCCGCGCACCCGGTCGCGGTATCCCGATTCGGCCGCCGACTCCGTCACGTCGATCCCCCTTGGTTCATGGCGGGATCCGTTCTATCAGGTCTACCGGCGGATCTGCCCGGCGCGCCCGTGCAGCGCGGCGCGGTCGGCGGCGGCGCGCCCGGCCGCCCAGCCCACGCCGTCGCTCACCCGGACCCGCTGCGAGACCAGCTTGGGGAACAGCCGGCCGACCTCGTCGTCCACCGCCTCGGAGCGGGCCGCGAGCGCGGGCAGCAGCCGCTCGTCGGGCAGCAGTTGCTCCTCGGTGCCGTCCTCGCGCAGGTGCCGGCCGGCCGCGGCGGCGCTGGTCGCGCGCTCGGTGGCGGCGGTCAGCCGCTCGCGGATCCGCGCCGCGTACGCGACCAGGAAGGAGTGCCGGAACGCCTTGCTGCGCGAGTCCCGGCGGGAGCCGGCCTTGTTGAGCGCATGGGTGGCCTGCACCAGCAGCGAGGTGTAGAGCAGCTCGACGCCGTCCAGGTCGCCGTCGAAGCCGACGACGGTGCAGAAGCCGAACTCCTTGGCCCACACCGCCCGGCACCGGTTGGCCGCCGCGACGGCGTCCAGCAGCATCGTCTTGGGGCTCTCGTACGGGTTGTCCACGCCGATCCGCAGCGCCGCCGGGGTGTTCCGGTCGTCGCGGGTGGCGGCCAGCAGCGCGTCGTCGATGCTGTGCTGGGCCATCAGCTGCTGGGCCTTGGCGGTGAGCGCCTCGGCCTCCTCCGGGTACTCGGTGGACTCGGCCTTGGCCAGCAGCGCCCGGATCCGGGCCAGCATCCGCGGTTCGCCGGCCTGCGGGCCGGCGGCGCGTTCGGCCTGCGGCCGCCGGCCGGGCGCGGGGCCGACCGGGGAGATCGGCGGCAGCCGGCCCCAGGTCCGCAGCAGCTCCAGGGCGGTGGTGGCGAGCGCGAAGCGGTCCAGCCGGTGCCGGTCGGCGAAGGCGCCGAGGTACTGCTCGTCACCCGGCCACCACACCTCGGCCTCCAGCTCGCGCAGCTGTTCGTGCCAGCGCCGGTCGAGGGCGGCCGCGGGGTGCCGACGGCCCTCGGCGGCGATCAGGTCCACCGCGAGGGCCAGGTGGACGGGCTTCAGCCCGCGCCGGACCACCCGGGCCAGGTCGGCCGGACGCCACCCGGCGGACCAGCAGCGGCCGACGGCGGTGTCCGCGTACCCCAGCAGGGCCCGGCTGACCGCCGGCCACTGCCCGGCCGAGGCGGCGAGCAGCGACGCCCCGGTGTCCAGGGCGAGGTCCAGCGTCTCGTCCGGGGCCGTCAGCACCGATCGCACCGCCTGCTCCAGCAGTGGGCCGGCGCCCCCGTCCCCGTCCTGCTGCGCGCGCTTGCCCACGGTGTGTCCCTGCTCTCCTCGACGGTCCGGCCCTCCCGCCCATGATGCCGGAGCGCCCGGCCCCTTCGACGGGACCGGGCGCTCCGGGTGACGCAGGCGACTCAGCGCTCGACGGCCTTGGCCAGGATCTCCGGGGCGCGCTCCAGCAGCCGCCCGGCCGCGAAGCGGATGCCGAGGGCGGCGATCAGGGCGCCGTAGAGCGGGCCGACCAGCAGGACCGGCCAGGTCGGGCCGGCGGAGAGCAGCGCCCAGCCGAGGTAGCCGCTCACCGGCAGGGAGAGCAACGCCACACCGAACAGCGAGCCGAACTGGTTGACCAGCACCAGGCCGCCCTGCCCGGGGGCGGCGTTGCGCATCGGGTTGCTGTCGGCCGGCATGGTGTACGGCGCGAGCACGCTGAGCGTCGCGCCGAGCGCGACGCCGCAGCCGAGCAGGGCGAGCGCGAGGCCGAGTGCGGACGGCAGGCCGGCCCAGTCGCCGGTGGCGGCGGCCAGCACGGGCCCGAGCACCAGCGTCACCGGAACGGCGTACGACAGCACCGCGTAGGCCCGGCCGCGCAACTCGTCCCGGGCGTCGGCCGGGGTGAGCAGGGTGGCGGCGACCATCCAGAACGCCGAGCCGTCCATGCCGAACAGGTTGAGCATCTGCAGCCCGAGGAACATCCCGGTCATCGCCAGCAGGTAGACGCTCGACCAGCCCTGGACCATCGACAGCACGCAGATCACCAGCGTCATGCCGATGCTGGTGAACACCGCGGCCTTGGCCCGCGGCTCCCGCCAGGCGTACCGGAGGTGGCGCTGCATCACCGCGCCGACCCGGCCCTCGGGCAGGAAGCTCCAGCCGCGCGAGCTCTGCACGCCGCGGGCCACCTCCAGGGTGGAGGAGTCGGCGGTGACCATCAGCTCCTGGAGGCTGCCGCGCCACCAGCGCAGCAGCAGGGCGAGCAGCGCCGCGGCCGCGGCGAGCTGGAACAGCGCCAGCCCGTACCGCCCCTCGCCGGCGGTGCGGGCCGCGTCCGCCGCGCCGACCGGCGGCAGCCAGCGCAGCACGGAGGCGATCGGCGCCAGCGGGCTGAGGTCGAGGTGGTCCCCGGGCCGGCCGAAGACGCTCTGCGAGCCGACGTTGGCGGCCTGCACGAGCAGGGCGAACAGCAGTCCGCCGAAGATCGCGAAGTCCTTGCCGCGCCGGCTGGAGAGCATCCGGGCGTTGCCGGCGGCGACCGCCCGGGAGAGCGTGACCAGGCAGAGCACGGCCAGCGGGACGCCGACCAGCGCGGCCGCGGCCGAGGCACCGCCGTTGGCGCCGGACAGCGCCGCGCCGGTCACCAGCACCAGGCTGACCAGCGGGCCGGGCCCGATCAGCGCGGCCAGCAGCGAGCCGCGCAGCAGCGGGCCGGGCCGCAGCGGGAGCATGGTGAGCCGGGTCGGGTCGGCGCTCTCGTCGCTGGAGAAGAGGAACAGCGGCAGCGCCGCCCAGCCGAGGGTGAGCACGCCGAGCAGCATCACCCCGGCGTCCCCGGAGCCGTCGAAGCGCCCGTTCATCATGGCGAGGGCGAAGGCGACGCCGGCCGCGAAGGCCAGGCCGAGGACGCCGCCGATGACGTACACGGCGGTCCGGCCGGGGCTGCGCCGCAGGCCGTTGCGCAGCAGCCGCAGCTTGAGCGCCACCAGGGCGCGGACCACCGTCCGCCCGTCGGGCACCGGGGTACGGGCGGTCGCGGGAGCGGTGCTCACTGCCCGCCCCCGAGCTGCCCGCCCCCGAGCTGCGCGCCGGCCTGTCCGCCGGCCTGCCCGCCGAGCCAGCCGAGCGCCTGGCCGTCGTCCTCGCGGACGCCGATCAGGCCGAGGAAGGCCTCGTGGAGGCTGCGCCCGCCGCGGACGGTGTCCAGCGGGCCGTGGGCGATCACCCGGCCGGCGTTGACCACGGCGACCCAGTCGCAGAGCTGTTCGACCAGTTCCATCACGTGGCTGGAGAAGACCACCGTGGATCCGGCCGCCGCGTACCGCTTGAGCACGCCGCGGATGGTCTGCGCGGAGACCGGGTCGACGCCCTCGAAGGGCTCGTCGAGGAACAGCACGTCGGGGTTGTGCAGCAGCGCGGCGGCCAGACCGATCTTCTTGCGCATGCCGGTGGAGTAGTCGGCGACCAGCTTGTCGGCGTCGTGGGCGAGGTCCAGGACGGCCAGCAGTTCCTCCGCGCGGCGGTCCACCTCGGCGCCGGGCAGGCCGCGCAGCCGCCCGTTGTACTGCAGCAGTTCGCGGCCGCTGAGCCGCTCGAACATCCGCAGCCCCTCGGGCAGGATGCCGATCCGGGCCTTGACCGCGACCGGGTCGGCCCAGACGTCGCCGCCGTGGATGAGGACGGTGCCCTGGTCGGGCCGGAGCAGGCCGGTGGCCATGGACAGCGTGGTGGTCTTGCCGGCGCCGTTCGGGCCGACCAGGCCGATGAAGGAGCCGGCCGGCAGCTCCAGGCTGAGTCCGGCGACGGCGGCCTGGCCGCCGAAGTGCTTCCACAGCCCCTGGATGCTGACGGCGGAGGGGGGAACGGGTACGGGGCGGTCGGACGGCGGCGGCGCTGACGCCTGCATGGCGGCCTTCTCTGTTCGCTGGCGGATGGGTGTCTCGGACTCAGCCTGTCACTGCGGAAACGGACTGTCTCCCGAGTTGAGGATCCCCTGAGAGAGTGGGCCGAACGGGTGAGGCGCGCCGCCCGGACGGCGCGTTACGGCGGGTACCGGGCTGGAATTGGCAACTACTCAGCTGCGCCGTTCGTCCTGCACTATGAGGGGCAGTGAGGGACAGCGAGGGGCGCGGGGCCGCGCCGGGTGCCGGGAGGTGCGGATGGCCGTTCAACCGTGGGGAGCCTCGGGCCCCGGCGAGCCGGATCGCCGCGGGGACCGGCAGCCCCAGCCCGTCCCGCAGTCCGTCCCGCAGCCCGGGTTCCACACGGGGATGCGCGCCGGGCACGCGGACCGGGACCGGACGATCGACGTGCTGAAGGCCGCGTTCGCCGAGGGCCGGCTCTCCGCCGAGGAGTACGAGCAGCGCCACGAGCAGGCCTCCGTCGCGCAGACCTACGGCCAGCTGGCCGGGCTGGTGTCCGACCTGCCCTCCGGCCCGATGCCGGCGCCGATGGCCTTCGCCGCCCCGCCCGTCCCGGCGACCTTCCTCCCGCCGCCTCCGCCGCCGGTTCGCTCCACCAACGGGCTGGCGGTCACCTCACTGGTCTTCGGCCTGACCGGCCTCTCGCTGCCCGCGGTGGTCGTCGGGCACATCGCGAAGGCCCAGCAGAGCAGCCACGACCGGGCCGGCGACTGGGTTTCCACCCTCGGCCTGCTCTTCGGCTACGCGGGCTGCGCGCTCTGGACGCTGCTGCTCCTGGTGATGCTGCAGGTGCCGGTCTGAGCGTCCCGCCCCGGGCGCGTCCCGCCCCGGTGGCGGCGGTCGGCGGGCTGTGGTAGAGCGGGTGGAGGGTGGCCCGACACCGGGTGGTCGCGTCCGGGACACTCCCGGGACATCCGGCCGAAGGTCGCGACCTGCGGCGTTGCATTTGTTTTGACCGCGCCCGATGCGCTAGGTACGCTCTGACCTTGTGCCTGGGGTGTCCCCGGGTCCTTGTGCGTGCATGCACACCGGTCGCCGCGCCGAGCCGGAGCGCCTTCCAGCGCCCCGCGCGTTGAGCGCCGTCGCTGTACATCAGCTCATGGGATTCCGTGTCGGAATAAGCCCAACACACCCGACCGCGTGGGTCGACCACGGGGCCGTGTGCGGGGGATCACCGCAGGTTAGTTTTACCAAGCCTTGGCACACAGAAAACGGAGAAACGGTGCCTACGATCCAGCAGCTGGTCCGAAAGGGCCGGCAGGACAAGGTCGAGAAGAACAAGACTCCCGCGCTGAAGGGTTCCCCGCAGCGTCGTGGGGTCTGCACGCGTGTGTACACGACCACCCCGAAGAAGCCGAACTCGGCTCTCCGCAAGGTCGCCCGTGTGCGCCTCACCAGCGGGATCGAGGTCACCGCTTACATCCCGGGCGAGGGCCACAATCTGCAGGAGCACTCCATCGTGCTGGTGCGCGGTGGTCGTGTGAAGGACCTTCCTGGTGTCCGCTACAAGATCATCCGCGGTTCGCTTGACACCCAGGGTGTCAAGAACCGCAAGCAGGCTCGCAGCCGCTACGGCGCCAAGAAGGAGAAGTAAGAATGCCTCGTAAGGGCCCCGCCCCGAAGCGCCCGGTCATCATCGACCCGGTTTACGGCTCCCCGGTCGTCACCCAGCTGGTCAACAAGATCCTGCTGCACGGCAAGCGCTCCACCGCCGAGCGGATCGTCTACGGCGCCCTCGAGGGCGTCCGTGAGAAGACCGGCTCGGACCCGGTCGTGACGCTGAAGCGCGCGCTGGAGAACGTCAAGCCGGCCCTCGAGGTCAAGTCCCGCCGTGTCGGTGGCGCGACCTACCAGGTTCCGGTCGAGGTCCGTCCGGGCCGCGCCAGCACCCTGGCGCTGCGCTGGATGGTCGGTTACTCCCGCGCCCGTCGCGAGAAGACCATGACCGAGCGCCTGATGAACGAGATCCTCGACGCCAGCAACGGTCTGGGCGCTTCCGTGAAGCGTCGCGAGGACACCCACAAGATGGCCGAGTCCAACAAGGCCTTCGCGCACTACCGCTGGTAGTCCCTACCCCGTCACTAGACAGAGAGAGAACGAGCCACCATGGCTGCAACCTCCCTTGACCTCGCCAGGGTCCGCAACATCGGGATCATGGCGCACATCGACGCGGGCAAGACCACCACCACCGAGCGGATCCTGTTCTACACCGGCGTCTCGTACAAGATCGGTGAGGTCCACGATGGCGCTGCCACCATGGACTGGATGGAGCAGGAGCAGGAGCGCGGCATCACGATCACGTCGGCCGCGACGACCTGTCACTGGACGGTCGACGACGTCGACAACACCATCAACATCATCGACACCCCGGGTCACGTCGACTTCACCGTCGAGGTGGAGCGCTCGCTGCGCGTCCTCGACGGTGCCGTGACGGTGTTCGACGGTGTTGCCGGTGTCGAGCCCCAGTCCGAGACCGTGTGGCGGCAGGCTGACCGCTACGGCGTCCCGCGCATCTGCTTCATCAACAAGCTGGACCGCACGGGCGCGAACTTCTTCTTCTGCGTCAAGACCATCGTGGACCGCCTCGGCGCGACCCCGCTGGTCATGCAGCTCCCGATCGGTGCCGAGGCGGACTTCAAGGGCGTTGTCGACCTTGTCCGCATGAAGGCGCTGGTCTGGTCCGCCGAGGCCGCCAAGGGCGAGATGTACGACATCGTCGACATCCCGGCCGAGCTGCAGGAGCAGGCGAACGAGTACCGCGAGATGCTCCTGGACGAGGTGTCGAACGTCAGCGATGACGTGATGATGCTCGCCATGGAGGGCGAGGACGTCCCCGAGGAGCTGCTGTACGAGGCGATCCGCAAGGGCACCCTGGAGTCGGCCTTCACGCCGATCTTCTGCGGTACCGCGTTCAAGAACAAGGGCGTTCAGCCCCTGCTCGACGCGGTCGTCAAGTACCTCCCGTCGCCGCTGGACATCGAGTCGGTTGAGGGCACCAAGCCCAACGACCCGGAGACCAAGATCACCCGCAAGGCCTCGGACGACGAGCCCCTGGCCGCGCTGGCGTTCAAGATCATGTCCGACCCGCACCTGGGCAAGCTCACCTTCGTCCGGATCTACTCCGGCCGCCTGGAGTCCGGCACCTCGGTGCTGAACGCCGTGAAGGGCAAGAAGGAGCGCATCGGCAAGATCTACCGCATGCACGCGAACAAGCGTGAGGAGATCGAGTCGGTGGGCGCCGGCGACATCGTCGCCGTCATGGGCCTGAAGCAGACCACCACCGGTGAGACGCTGTCCGACGAGAAGGCCCCGGTCATCCTGGAGTCCATGGACTTCCCGGCCCCGGTCATCCGCGTCGCGATCGAGCCCAAGTCCAAGGGTGACCAGGAGAAGCTGGGTGTCGCCATCCAGCGCCTCGCCGAGGAGGACCCGTCCTTCCAGGTCAACACGGACGAGGAGACCGGCCAGACCATCATCGCGGGTATGGGCGAGCTGCACCTCGAGGTGCTGGTCGACCGTATGAAGCGTGAGTTCAAGGTCGAGGCCAACGTCGGCAAGCCGCAGGTCGCGTACCGCGAGACGATCCGTCAGGCCGTCGAGCGCATCGACTACACCCACAAGAAGCAGACCGGTGGTTCCGGTCAGTTCGCCAAGGTGCAGATCGCGATCGAGCCGCTCGAGCAGGCCGAGGGCTACGAGTTCGTCAACCAGGTCACCGGTGGCCGCGTGCCGCGGGAGTACATCCCGTCGGTCGACGCCGGTTGCCAGGAGGCCATGGAGTTCGGCATCCTCGCCGGCTACCCGCTTCAGGGTGTCCGCGTGAAGCTGCTCGACGGCCAGGCGCACGACGTCGACTCGTCCGAGCTCGCGTTCAAGATCGCCGGTTCGATGGCGTTCAAGGAAGGCGCGCGGAAGGCCAAGCCGGTCCTCCTCGAGCCGATGATGGCCGTCGAGGTCACCACGCCCGAGGACTACATGGGCGACGTGATCGGCGACATCAACTCTCGCCGTGGCCAGATCCGGTCCATGGACGAGCGTCACGGTGCCCGCGTCGTCACGGCGCTGGTGCCGCTCTCCGAGATGTTCGGCTACGTCGGTGATCTGCGCAGCAAGACCTCTGGTCGCGCGAGCTACTCGATGCAGTTCGACTCGTACGCCGAGGTTCCGAAGGCCGTGGCGGAGGAGATCATCGCCAAGGCCAAGGGCGAGTAAGGACCGGCGCCAGCCGGCTCCCTACGAGGCCGCGGCCGTCCCGATATTCGGGACGATTGCGAACCCTTAGGCTATTAGGGGGCGTCCCGGGAGGATCCGGTCGGATCCTCCCGGGGGGCCTCCGGCCCCCACCCCGCGGGACGGTGCGAGGTGCTTCCGGCACCTCGGGCCAAACCCGATCAAAGACCAACTGACGTCAGCACGGCGTACAGAACTGTCCTCAGGAGGACTGCAGTGGCGAAGGCGAAGTTCGAGCGGACGAAGCCCCACGTCAACATCGGCACCATTGGTCACATTGACCACGGTAAGACGACCCTTACCGCGGCCATCACCAAGGTGCTGCACGACGCGTACCCGGAGATCAACCCCTTCACGCCGTTCGACCAGATCGACAAGGCGCCGGAGGAGCGGCAGCGCGGTATCACCATCTCGATCGCGCACGTCGAGTACCAGACCGAGGCGCGTCACTACGCCCACGTCGACTGCCCGGGTCACGCGGACTACATCAAGAACATGATCACCGGTGCGGCCCAGATGGACGGTGCGATCCTCGTCGTCGCCGCCACCGACGGCCCGATGCCGCAGACCAAGGAGCACGTCCTCCTGGCCCGCCAGGTCGGCGTCCCCTACATCGTCGTCGCCCTGAACAAGGCCGACATGGTGGACGACGAGGAGATCCTGGAGCTCGTCGAGCTCGAGGTCCGCGAGCTCCTCTCGGAGTACGAGTTCCCGGGCGATGACCTGCCGGTCGTCCGCGTCTCCGCGCTGAAGGCGCTGGAGGGCGACAAGGAGTGGGGCGAGAAGCTCCTCGGCCTGATGCACGCCGTCGACGAGAGCATCCCGACCCCGGCCCGCGCCGTGGACCAGCCGTTCCTGATGCCGATCGAGGACGTCTTCACGATCACCGGTCGTGGCACCGTCGTCACCGGTCGTATCGAGCGTGGCATCCTCAAGGTCAACGAGACTGTCGACATCATCGGCATCAAGGAGACCAAGACCACCACCACGGTCACCGGCATCGAGATGTTCCGCAAGCTGCTCGACGAGGGCCAGGCCGGTGAGAACGTCGGTCTGCTGCTCCGCGGCATCAAGCGCGAGGACGTCGAGCGCGGCCAGGTCATCATCAAGCCGGGTTCGGTCACGCCGCACACCGACTTCGAGGCCCAGTCCTACATCCTGTCGAAGGACGAGGGTGGCCGCCACACCCCGTTCTTCAACAACTACCGCCCGCAGTTCTACTTCCGTACCACGGACGTGACCGGCGTCGTGACCCTCCCCGAGGGCACCGAGATGGTCATGCCGGGCGACAACACCGCCATGACGGTCGCGCTGATCCAGCCGATCGCCATGGAGGAGGGCCTGAAGTTCGCCATCCGTGAGGGTGGCCGCACCGTGGGCGCCGGCCAGGTCACCAAGATCATCAAGTAATTGGTGTTCTGACCTGTCTGTCCCGCACAGGCGAACCGAAGGGCTCCGCACACCCAGGTGTGCGGAGCCCTTCGGCCTTCATCAGGCCTTCACCGGCTCTCACGGGCTGCTCATGGCCGGCTGTTATTGTCGGGCGACCGTCCAGCCCGCCGTCGCGGAAAGTGGGATCCAACGCATGCCAACGGCACCACTGTTGTCGGTCGTGATGCCGATCTACAACGAGCAGGAGGCGCTCCCGCTGACCGTCGAGCGGCTGCGGCCGATCCTGGACGGGCTCGGGGTCGACTACGAGGTCGTGGGCGTCGACGACGGCAGCACGGACGCCACCCCCGTCGTCCTGCAGAAGGTCCGGCAGGACTGGCCGGAGTTCCGTATCGTCCGCTTCGCCCGCAACTCGGGGCACCAGGCCGCGCTCACCGCCGGCATCCACCGGGCGCGCGGCGACTACGTGGTGAGCATCGACGCCGACCTCCAGGACCCGCCGGAGAAGATCCCGGAGATGCTCGACCTGGCCCGCGAGCAGGGCTTCGACGTCGTCTACGGCGTGCGCGGGGACCGCGCCACCGACACCGCCTTCAAGCGCCGGACGGCCGGCGCCTACTACTGGCTGATGCGCAAGCTGGTCGGCAAGCGGATGCCCAACCAGGCCGGCGACTTCCGCCTGCTCAGCCGCGCGGCCGTGGAGGCCCTCAAGCAGTTGCCCGAGCACCAGCCCGTCTACCGGCTGCTGGTGCCGTGGCTGGGCTTCCCCAGCGGCGAGGTGGTGTACGTCCGGGAGGAGCGGGTGGCCGGCGGCACCCACTACCCGCTGTCCAAGATGGTCCGGCTCGCGCTGGACAGCGTGACCAACTTCTCCGCCGCCCCGCTGCGGCTGGCCACCTGGCTGGGCCTGGTGAGCTTCGTGGTCTGCCTGGCCCTCGCGGTCTACACCACCCTCTCGTACGCGCTCGGTGCGACCGTGCCCGGCTGGTCCTCGCTGTTCATCGGCATGCTCTTCATCGGCGCCGTACAGCTGATCTGCGTCGGACTGCTGGGGGAGTACGTCGGCCGGATCTACTCGGCGGTGCAGGCACGCCCGACCTACTTCGTCGGCTACGACTCGGCGGACGACGAACTGGCGCAGGACGCCGCGGCGCAGGACGACGCGCGGGGCCCGGGCCGGTGACCGTCACCGAGGAACCGGCGGAGCCCGTCGAGCCGGCCCCGTCGACCCGCCGCCAGCTGCCGTCCTTCCTGGTCATCGGCGTGCTCAGCACCGTCTTCTACCTGGCGCTGTTCGTCGCCGCGCGGTGGTTCACCGACCCGCAGGCGGCGAACCTGATCGCGCTGGCCGTCAGCGCGGTGGCCAACACCGCGGCCAACCGCCGCTTCACCTTCGGGGTCACCGGCTCGCAGGGCATGGTCCGGCACCAGCTCCAGGGCGCGGTGGCCTTCCTGATCGGGCTCGGCCTGAGCGCGGGCGTGCTCGCCCTGCTGGACCAGGTGGCACCGAACGCCTCCCGGCCGGTGGAGGTCGCCGGACTGGTCGCCGCCAACGGCCTGGCCACGGTGGCCCGGTTCGTGCTGCTGAAGATCTGGGTCTTCCGGGGCTGAACCGGGGCTGAACGGCGGCCGTTCCCACTGGTTCGCGGACCGCCCACCCGGGCCCCTCAGCCCGTCGTGCCGACGGGCCCCTCGGTATGCTGTGGCTCGTAGCCTGCCCGCTGACGGTAGTGGAAGTCCGCACCCGGCCGGGGAGACGGGCGGCAGGGACTTGACCGAAGGGGCACGGCACCGTGTCGACCGTACATTCCTCGCCTGAGCGCGAGCTTCAACGTCCGACCGCACCGCCGGGGCCGCCGCCCGAGCCGGCCACCGGTGGACGGTCCAGGCGCAACCCGCTCGTCCTGGCCGGGGGGCTGGCCCTGTCCTGGCTGGTGCCGACCGGGCTGGTCGCGCTGGACCTGGGCGTCCTGCTGCTGCCGCTGCTGCTGTTCTCCATAGCCGCCGTGCTCCGGGTCGGCGGCGTGCTGCTCGACCGGCTGTTCGTCGCCGGGCTGGTGCTCGCCGGTTCGGTGCTGACGTTCGGCCTGCTCTTCTCGCTCTGGCCGTGGGGCCTCTCGCCGGTCGCCACCAGCGGCCTGATGTTCAGCGTGGTGACGGTCGCCGCCTGGGCCGCCCGCCGCGGCCCGCGCCTGCCGCTGCGCTTCCGCTGGTCCGACCTGCTGGTCCTGGGCACCGGTTACGGCGTCTGGCACTACCTGTTCCACCCGATCGCGGGAACGTCGGCGGCCGAGCGGGTCGCGTACTTCGCCACCTCGGAGGACCGGCTCGCGCACTTCTCCTTCTTCTCCGGCATCCAGAACGTCGGCGGCTTCAACTTCCTCCACCAGGACGCGGCCCGGTCCTTCCTGATACCGCCGTCCGAGGTGACGTACCCGCAGGGCTCCCACTTCCTGCTGGCCTGGACGGACACCCTCGTCCACTCCGCCGCCGACTCCGGCGACATGCTCTACACCATGAACCGGTACTTCCTGTACCTGCTGGTGGGCTACGCGCTGTTCTGCGCCGCGCTGGTCTGGGCGGCCCGGTGGATCGGCGGGCCGCGGCTGCGCGGCTGGCGCTGCGCGGCGGTGTGCGCGACCGTCGGCGCGATCATGTTCGCGAGCAACTACATGGACCTGATGGTCCACGGCTTCGACTCGACCTTCATCGGGCTGCTGCTGATAGCACTCGCGCTGGCCGTGCTGATCCGGCCGGCGATGGGCACCACCGAGTTCGTGCTGGCCGCGTCGGCCGGGCTGATCACCGTCACCTACGCGTACAACATCTACGGCGCCTTCGTCGGCGTGGCACTGCTGGGCGCACTGGTGGCGCACCGGCGCAAGTTCGCCGGGCGCTGGTGGTGGACCGCCGGCGCGCTGGCGTGCGCGCTGGGCGTGGCCGCGCTGCCGAGCGTCCTGTCCGTGCTGGGCAACCTCGACGTGGCCAGTGCCTCGAACATGAACGGCCCGAGCGTCGGGGCCGACCGCTCCATACTCATCGGCGGCGGGCTGCTCGGCCTGCTGGCCGCGGTCATGCCGCGCAACCGCCGGACCGCCGTCGGCCAGGCGCACCTCGCGGTCCTGCTCGGCACCGGCGGGCTGCTCAGCGCCTTCGCCGCCTACCAGCTGCACACCATCGGCAAGTACTCGTACTACTTCCACAAGATGACGGCCGTGGGCGTCGTGGTCAGCCTGATATCCCTCGGCGCCGTCGGGGTCATGCTGCAGAGCCCGTACCGGGGGACGGGCCGCACGCTGCCGAACCGCCTCGGCGAGCTGGCGATGTCCGGCCTCGCCGTCGCCGCCGCGCTCAGCCTCTTCGCCAACGTGCAGTGGGGCTTCCTGACCACCAAGGACAACCCGTCCGCCTGGTCCGCCAACCCGCTGGTGGCCTGGGGACGCGGCGAGTTCAAGGGGGACATGGGCCCCAAGGGCGCGCAGGCGCTCGACATCTCCAGCAAGGGCCCGGTGATCGCGCTCTTCGCCAACGACGACTACAAGAACCTCAAGGCCACCTGGCTCGCCTCGCTGCTGAACCGGCGCGGGGGCGACATGACGGCGCTGTACGACATCCACTGGGTGTCCATCGGCGGCCCCCAGGTGAAGGAGGAGGACTACCAGAAGTCCCTGGGCCGCCTCAAGGGAGCCATCGACAAGCTCCCGGCCGCGCCCGTCCCGCCGACCGTCCTGACCGCCGACCCCTCCGTGGGCGACCGGATCAAGCGGGACCTGGCGGCGCAGGGTGTCACGGTGACGGTGCTGAGCGATCCTCAGAACCTTTGGACGGAGCCGTGGTCCCGTACCTTCCCGGGGGTCTGAGGGTGGGGGCCACCGTCATCGGACGTTCACGGCTACCCGCTACTATTCACAGCAATCGCACGGCCGGGCCGGCCTCGTGCGGAGACGTGTGGCAAGGTCGGCCGGTTAATTCGGTGATCATGTGATGAAGAACCCGATCGCCAAGCTGCTCGGGGTGCTACCCCCGGGGGCCCGGCTCGTGGTCGGTGGGACGGTCGTGCTCGGCGCCTCGGCGTACGTCTACATGGCGCTCGTGGGCTACAGCCTGGGCACGGCCGGTGCGGCCAGGGTGACGATGCTCTGGACGATCGTGATGTCCGTCGGGTGGGGCCTGTTCCAGCCCGTCGAACTGGAGCTGACGCGGGTGGTCGCCGCCCGCAAGGTGTCCGGGGCGGGGGCACTGCCCGCGGTACGGCGGATGCTGCTGCTCGCCCTGGCGATCCTGGCCGCGGCCTGCGCGGTGCTGGCCGCCGCCGCCGGCCCGATCGCCGACCAGCTGTTCGGCGGTGACCGGACCCTCGTGGTGGCCCTCGCCGGCGGCATGGCGGGCCTCGCGGTGAGCTCGGTCTCCCGCGGTGCGCTGGCCGGCCTCGGGCTGTTCGGCCCCTACGGCACCCAGCTGGCCGTCGACGGTGCCCTGCGCATCGGGCTGGCCGCGCTGACCGCCGTCCTCGGGCTGCACTCGGCGCTGGCCTTCGGCCTGATCCTGGTGGTCGCCCCGGTCGCCGCCTCGCTGATCGGCCTGCGCGGCATCCTCGCCGACCGCGCCCCCGGGCCGGAGGTGTCCTGGCGCCAGCTCACCAGCGGGCTCGGCCTGCTGATCGGCTCCGTGATGCTCAGCCAGCTGGTGGTGAACGCGACCGTCGTCTGCGTGCGCCTGCTCGCTCCGAAGCACTCCGAGGCGTCCGACGCCCTGGTCTTCGCCCTCGGCCAGGCCGTGGTGATGGCCCGCGTGCCGCTCTTCGCCTACAGCGCCCTCCAGGCCTCCATGGTCTCCGCGCTCTCGGGTGCCACCGCGGCCGGCGACCACGCCGAGTTCCGCAAGGTGCTGACCCGCACCACGGCGATCGTCGCCGCCATGTGCATCGGCGGCGGGCTGCCGGTCATCGCGCTCGGCGCCTGGCTCAACCCGCTGCTCTTCAACGCCAAGGACCTGCTCAACCCGCTGGACTTCACCTGGCTCGTCCTCGGCACGCTCTGCTACGTCCTCGCGACGGTATTCGGCCAGGCGCTGATGTCGAGCGCCCAGCACCGCCGACAGCTGGTGGGCTGGACGGCCGGTTCCGTAGCATTGGTTGCGGTCGCCCTCTCCCCGGGTGACGTCGGTCTCCGTGCCGAGCTCGCGTACCTGGCCGGCGCGCTGGTCAGCGCCGTCCTGATGCTGTGGGCGCTGTACCGCGCGTTCCCCTCCCGCCCCGCCGCCTCCGGGCACTCCGGGCTGGACAGCAGGAGTGCGGCCGAGCCGCTGCGGACCTCGTGACGGTGGGGGACCGGACTGTGATTGGCCGACGACGCCCGTGATCACCACCGACAGACAGACCGAGGCACGCGACGCCGTGCCGTTCGCCAAGCATGGAGCCCCTGTGTCCGACTATGACAACGTCTGGCTGGTGATCCCGGCCTACAACGAAGGCCAGGTGATCGCCGAGGTCGTGGAGGGGGCACGCAAGACCTTCCCCAACATCGTGGTGATCGACGACGGCTGCACCGACGACACGGCGAAGCACGTCATGACGACCGGCGCCCACCTGGTGCGGCACCCGGTCAACCTGGGCCAGGGCGCAGCGCTGCAGACCGGCCTGAAGTACGCGCTGGAGCAGGAGGGCGCCGAGTACTTCGCCACCTTCGACGCGGACGGCCAGCACCAGACCGCCGACGTGGAGAAGATGGTGGCGCTGCTGCGCCAGGACGAGGCCGACATCGTCCTCGGCTCCCGCTTCATCGAGCAGACCGGCCAGGTGCCGTGGATCAAGCGGGTTGTGCTCCGCACCGCCGCCGCGGTCAGCCCGACCGCCCGCAAGCTCAAGCTCACCGACGCGCACAACGGTCTGCGCGTGATGAACCGGGAGGCGGCCAGCCGCATCCGGATCACCATGAACGGCATGGCCCACGCCTCGGAGATCGTCTCCTTCCTCGCCGGCTCGGACCTCCGGGTTGCAGAGGTGCCGGTGGACATCCTCTACACCGACTACTCGCGCGCCAAGGGCCAGTCCCTGATCAACGGCGTGAACATCCTCTTCGACATCTCGCTGCGGGAGCGTAACCGCCGATGAATCACCTCTGGATCCAGCTGATCCTCGTCCTGGCCGCCGTGGGCATGGCCCTCCTGTTCGTCCGGCGCTGGGACGCCGCGAACACCCGGGCGTGGAAGCGCATCGCCTTCTCGCTCTTCGTCGTCGCCAACGTCATCGCGATCCTGTGGCCGGCCGGCGTGACCAAGCTGGCCACCGCGCTGGGCGTCGGCCGTGGCACGGACCTGGTGCTCTACCTGATGGTCATCGCCATGGGCTTCCTGACGCTCAACACCTACCTGCGCTTCCGGTCGCTGGAGAAGAAGCTCACCGACCTGGCCCGTACGGTCGCCATCACCGAGGGCGTCCGTCACAACAACGACCGCCTCGACGCTCCGGTCGGCTCCGACCACTGATCGCGCTCCACGCGACAGGGCACAGGGTTTGAGGGCCGGTACCCCCGACGGGGTGCCGGCCCTCAGCCGTGCGTGCGGGTGAGCGCGCCGCCGGAGAGGCCGGCGAACGGTCCCCTCGACCGTCGGCCACCGGGTCGAACGGTGACGCCCGTTCGTCCGTTGTCAAAGAGGGGGCGCCAATGCGTGCCGCCTTTTGGGCTCCGGAAAATCCGGACATTACCGAGTTCATTCATCCCCCGGCCGCCCGGCGGACGTATTTCTGTGTGCCAGAATTTCCGATCGGCGGCCTCTGCGCACCCGCTTTCCGCCCCCCGGCGCCGGTGTGGGCCGACCGGCTGACGCACGGGCCCGGCAAAGCTGGTTGACTTGGGGCGCCCCGCTGGCCGCGGCCGGGCGGCACCGAAGCGTGATCCAGGACCAGGAGGTGCGGCGCCGTCATGAGCGTCGATTTCGTCATCCCGTACTACGGCGATCCGGAGTACCTGTTCGCCACCATCGACAGCATCCGGGCCCAGCACCAGCAGGACTGGCGGCTGACCGTCGTGGACGACCAGTACCCGGGCTTCCGGGCGCCCCAGTACATCGAGAGCCTGAACGACGAGCGGATCCGGTACATCCGCAACGCGGAGCGGCTGGGCCCCAACGGCAACACCTACAAGGCCTCCACCCTGGCCGAGCGCGAGTTCGTCTCGATGATGGGCGCCGACGACCTGCTGGAGCCCGACTACCTGGACGTCGTCCTGGAGCGCCTGCGGGCCGACCCGAACGCGATCGCGGTCCAGCCGGGCGTGCGGGTGATGGACAGCGACGGGACCCTGGTGCCCTCGCTCGGCATCGGCGACAAGGTCAAGCGCCGGATCAGCGCGCCGGCCCGCAAGGCCGGGGTGATCAGCGGCGAGGCCGCGGTGAAGAGCCTGCTGTCCGGCAACTGGCTGTACACGCCGTCGCTCACCTACCGCCAGTCCGCGCTGTCGAAGATCCCGTACCGCCCGGACATCGACGCCATCCACGACCTGGCGTTCATGGTCGACATGCTGATGGAGGGCGGCAACCTGCTGGTCGACGAGCGCGAGGTGTTCCGCTACCGGCGCCACCAGGCCAGCGACTCCTCGAACCGGGTCAAGGACGGCAAGCGCTTCGACGAGGAGCTGCGGTACTACTCGCTGATCTCCAAGGAGCTGCGCGCCAAGGGCTGGACCAACGCCGCGCGCTCGGCCGACCTGCACCTCTCGTCCCGCCTGCACGCCCTGATGGTCGCCGCCGGCCGGCTCGGCGCGGGTGACTTCTCCCACGCCGGTGCCATGGTCGGCCGCGCGGTCCGCAGCAGCTGACCGGAGCGTGTCCGAGGGCGGTGCCGGCAGCCGGCCGGAGGCCCCCGGGTCACGGCGCCCCGAGGCGCCCGGCCGAATTCGACGGGGCGGGAGTAAGCGCTTCGGCCGGCCGCTGGGCTCTAGGTGGGTGAGGGGGTGCTCATGGGGAGCACCGACGACCGACCGGGCGGATCCTGCTGAACCACCACGCCCAAGCCCCGATACGGCCGGAACGGGGTCCTTGCCCGAGGCTTCGGCTTCTGGTAGGCGCCCTATGATGGCCGCTGATCGCCGGTCCACTGAGCCATCCTTCGCCACTCATCGGACGTGGCCACTGCACGGAAGTGACTGACATGACTGATCTGGCCACCAGCCCGGTCGGCGGCTCCAGCAAGGAGTCGCTCGAACCGGAGGGCGCGATCGCGCCCCGCCCCGGACGGCTCGACGGCCTGCTGGAGCGCCCCTGGGCGGTCCGCTCGGCCGAGGCCCTGGTCTCGATCGTGGCGGCGTTCGGCTTCGCGCTGCTCTGCACCCGCATCGACGTCAACCCGCTGAACCGGGTGGGCCAGGTCAGCGGTCTGGCCATGCTCCAGAAGTACGCCGCCATCGTGGGCCTGCCCATCCTGGCGGTGCTGCTGTACGCCGCCTACCGGGGCAGCCTGGCCCGGTACCAGCTGGCCCAGCGGCTGGTCTGCGCGGCCGTCGCCGGACTGGCCACCGGCGCGGTCGCGGGCGGGATCGCGGTGGCGCTGAACGGCACCCAGTGGGGCCTCGGCGGTCAGGAGGGCGACCCGGGCAACCTCATGGGCATGGCCAACGACATGCTGCGCGGCAAGGGCCTGCCCGGCGTCTACCCGCCCGGCTTCCCGGCGCTGCTGGCGGTCTGGTCGAAGCTGTTCTACGGCGGCGTCGGCGGCGTCGGCTACGCCATGAAGGACGTCCAGCTGATCTGCAGCGCGCTGGTCGGCCCGATGGCGTACCTCTCCTGGCGGCTGATGCTGCGGCCGGTCTGGGCGCTGCTGATCGCCGTCCCGTCGGCGATCCTCTTCCTCGACCCGATCCGGCCGTACAGCCACGTCACGATGCTGGTCATGGTGCCGATGCTGGCCGCCGCCCTGCGGGAGCTCCGCCGGTCGCACGAGCTGTCCACCCGGTCCACGGTGCTGCGCGGCCTCGGCTTCGGCGTCTCGTTCGGCCTGATGTTCCTCTGGTACTCGGGCTGGTTCATCTGGGCCGCGCCCGGCGTCCTCGTCCTGACGCTGTTCGTCGTCCCGTGGCGCCAGGGCGCCGCCCGGATCAAGCGGGCGCTGCTGTTCCTCGGCGTGACGCTGGTGAGCGCCGGCGTGGTCGGCTCGCCGCTGCTGTACGAGCTGGTGCGGTTGGGCGCCCAGGCCAAGGACCGGTACGCGTACCTCTCGGTGTACATCGACCCGGCGTACATCATGGGCTGGGCCTCGGACCGCAACGGCGACCTGAACTACCACGACTTCCCGTTGCGCGGTGAGCTCGCCGGGCAGAGCGCCTACACCCTGCTGCTGCTCGCCGGGGTCGCGCTGGCGCTGGGCCTCGGGCTGCGCAGCATCACCGTCCGGACCGTGACGGCCACCCTGATCAGCGCCTGGCTGCTGCGCTTCTGGTTCGCCTCCCAGATGGCCCAGACGAAGTCCATCCAGCTGTACCCGCGGACGACCTGGATCATCCTCTACGCGTTGATGATCCTCGCGGTGCTCGGCCTGATGTTCCTGGTCCAGCGGGGCACCGGCTGGCTGCGCACGGTGCAGCGGGTCGGCACCGACGGGCGGCCGGCGCCGCTGACCCTGCGGCCCGCGGTCACCGGCCGGCTGGTCGCCGGCGCGGTCTGCGCGGTGGCGCTGTTCGCCACCATGGCGGCCTCCTGGTCGGCGGACCGCTACATGCCGACCACCAGGCCCGAGTTCGTGCCGGTCGCCGGGGCCAAGGGCATCGACATGGGCGCGGACGCCTGGCGCGCGCACATCCTGGTGAACCGCGACGGCAAGTGCCCGAAGTACGACCCGGCCGGGCCGACCGACTGCGCGCCGGTGAACAAGGAGCTCAAGGAGTACAACAACGAGCCCGACAAGGGTCAGCTGTGGTGCGCCAACGTGACCGGTGACGAGTGGGCGCTGACCTGCGGGAGCAAGCGACCCTGGTGACGCGGGTCCGCGGCGGTGGGCGCCGCGGTTGAGGACGGTCACCCGATCGGGGCCGGTGAGGGCGACCTCACCGGCCCCGATTGGCATCCGGGCTGCTCCATGTGGCAGTATGTCCAAGTTGCTCGGTTGAGTTGCCGATGCTGCGCGCCTCCCGCCGGGAGGACTGGAAGCGAGTCCCAGGTACTCGTCGTTCCCGTGATGGCCGTTAAGCGTGAAGTCGACGCCACGGCAGCTGCGGGGCGAAAGTACGGGAATCTTCCGGGAAGCGTATGCGGGGCCTCGACCCGGCCCCCCACCCCGAAATCTTGAAACCGACGAGTTGTTCGCCGGTTTTTTACAAGCGCGAGAGCGACACGCCCGAGCGCGGGGGTCGGAGGGTGGTCGTGCAGTGACTAAGGACAAAGGACTACTGAGTAGCCATGGCGGGACAGAAGATCCGCATCCGGCTCAAGGCCTACGACCACGAGGTCATCGATTCCTCGGCGAAGAAGATCGTCGAGACGGTGATCCGTACTGGTGCGCAGGTCGCGGGCCCGGTGCCGCTGCCCACTGAGAAGAACGTGTACTGCGTCATCCGCTCGCCGCACAAGTACAAGGACTCGCGCGAGCACTTCGAGATGCGTACTCACAAGCGTCTGATCGACATCCTCGACCCCACGCCGAAGACGGTTGACTCGCTCATGCGTCTCGACCTGCCGGCTGGCGTCGACATCGAGATCAAGCTCTGAGAGGCGCACCGAAGATGGCTAAGCAGATTAAGGGCATCCTGGGCGAGAAGCTCGGCATGACCCAGGTCTGGGACGAGAACAACCGGATCGTTCCGGTGACCGTCGTCAAGGCTGGGCCCAATGTCGTGACCCAGGTCCACACCGCTGACAGTCCGGCCGGCTACGACGCCGTCCAGATCGGCTTCGGCGAGATCGACCCCCGCAAGGTGAACAAGCCCCTCGCGGGCCACTTCGCCAAGGCCGGTGTCACCCCGCGCCGCCACCTGGTCGAGCTCCGTACCACGGACGCGTCCGAGTACACCCTCGGCCAGGAGATCACCGCGGAGCTGTTCGAGGCGGGTGTCAAGGTCGACGTGACCGGCACCTCCAAGGGCAAGGGCTTCGCCGGTGTCATGAAGCGCCACAACTTCCGGGGCCTCGGCGCCGGTCACGGTGTGCAGCGCAAGCACCGCTCGCCCGGCTCGATCGGTGGCTGCGCCACCCCGGGTCGCGTGTTCAAGGGCGTGAGGATGGCCGGCCGGATGGGCCACGAGCGTGTGACCACCCAGAACCTGACCATCCATGCCGTTGACGCGGAGAAGGGGCTGCTCCTGATCAAGGGCGCAATCCCGGGCCCGAACGGCGGCCTCGTCCTCGTCCGCACTGCGGCGAAGGGGCTGTGAGGATATGAGCACCATTGACATCCTGTCGCCCGCGGGCGACAAGACCGGCAGCCTCGAGCTGCCGGCCGAGATCTTCGACGCGAAGGTCAGCGTTCCGCTGATGCACCAGGTCGTCGTGGCGCAGCTCGCTGCGGCCCGTCAGGGCACCCACAAGACCAAGACTCGCGCCGAGGTCCGCGGTGGCGGCAAGAAGCCGTACCGCCAGAAGGGCACCGGCCGCGCCCGTCAGGGCTCGACCCGCGCCCCGCAGTTCGCCGGCGGTGGCGTCGTGCACGGTCCCGTGCCGCGCGACTACTCGCAGCGGACCCCGAAGAAGATGATCGCCGCCGCCCTGCGCGGTGCGCTCACCGACCGGGCCCGCCACAACCGCATCCACGTCGTCACCGACGTGATCGCGGCCGAGGCGCCGTCGACCAAGGCCGCCAAGGGTCTGTTCGGCAAGATCACCGAGCGCAAGAACATCCTCCTC
The DNA here is from genome assembly GCF_040684355.1 of Kitasatospora sp. NPDC091276. Lineage (NCBI taxonomy): Bacteria > Bacillati > Actinomycetota > Actinomycetes > Kitasatosporales > Streptomycetaceae > Kitasatospora > Kitasatospora sp. NPDC091276. The sequence continues at coordinate 347,989 of NZ_JBFBFU010000003.1, forward strand.
GTCGTCGAGCGTGCCGACGAGCTGGGTCTGAAGAGCGCCCGCAACCTGCCGCACGTGCACATCCTGGACGCCGGTCAGCTGAACACCTACGACGTGCTCGTCTCCGACGATGTGGTCTTCACCCAGGCCGCCTTCGAGCGTTTCGTGGCGGGTCCCGCCGCGTCCGCCAAGGCCGTGGCTGCTGAGGGCGAGCTCGAAGGGAGCGCCGCCTGATGGCTGCAGAGATCACGAGCAAGACGTTCACGGACCCCCGTGACGTCCTGGTGAAGCCGGTTATCTCGGAGAAGAGCTACTCGCTCCTCGACGAGAACAAGTACACGTTCGTCGTGTCGCCCGGTGCCAACAAGACCCAGATCAAGCAGGCCGTCGAGGCGGTCTTCTCGGTCAAGGTCGAGTCCGTCAACACGCTCAACCGTCAGGGCAAGCGCAAGCGCTCCAAGACGGGCTTTGGCAAGCGCAAGGACACCAAGCGCGCCATCGTGACGCTGGCTGAGGGCAACCGCATCGACATCTTCGGTGGTCCGGTCTCCTAACGGAGATCGTGATCGTCGATAAGGACGAGGACGAGAGAGCCAAATGGGCATCCGCAAGTACAAGCCGACTACGCCGGGCCGTCGTGGCTCCAGCGTGGCCGACTTCGTAGAGATCACGCGGTCCACGCCGGAGAAGTCGCTGGTTCGCCCCCTGCACAGCAAGGGCGGCCGTAACAACGCCGGTCGGATCACCGTTCGCCACCAGGGTGGCGGTCACAAGCGCGCCTACCGCGTGATCGACTTCCGTCGTCACGACAAGGACGGCGTGCCGGCCAAGGTCGCGCACATCGAGTACGACCCGAACCGCACCGCGCGCATCGCGCTCCTGCACTACGCGGACGGCGAGAAGCGCTACATCATCGCGCCGCGCGGTATCGCGCAGGGTGACCGGATCGAGAACGGCGCTGGCGCCGACATCAAGCCGGGCAACAACCTGCCGCTTCGCAACATCCCGGTCGGTACCACCATCCACGCGGTGGAGCTGCGTCCCGGTGGCGGTGCCAAGATGGCCCGCTCCGCCGGTGCCGGCATCCAGCTGCTGGCGCGTGAGGGCAAGATGGCGCACCTGCGCATGCCCTCCGGTGAGATCCGCCTGGTGGACGCGCGCTGCCGCGCCACCGTCGGTGAGGTCGGCAACGCCGAGCAGTCGAACATCAACTGGGGCAAGGCCGGCCGCATGCGCTGGAAGGGCGTCCGCCCGACCGTGCGTGGTGTCGCCATGAACCCGATCGACCACCCGCACGGTGGTGGTGAGGGTAAGACCTCTGGTGGCCGCCACCCGGTCTCGCCGTGGGGCCAGAAGGAGGGTCGCACTCGTAGCCCGAAGAAGGCTTCGAACGCCCTCATCGTGCGCCGCCGCAAGACCAACAAGAAGCGCTAGGAGCAGGTCAGATGCCGCGCAGTCTCAAGAAGGGCCCCTTCATCGACGGCCACCTTCTCAAGAAGGTGGACGCGCAGAACGAGGCGGGTACCCAGAACGTCATCAAGACCTGGTCCCGTCGCTCCGTGATCTTCCCGGCCATGCTCGGCCACACGATCGCGGTGCACGATGGCCGTAAGCACGTCCCGGTGTTCGTCACCGAGTCGATGGTCGGCCACAAGCTCGGCGAGTTCGCGCCGACGCGTACCTTCCGCGGTCACGTCAAGGACGACCGCAAGTCGAAGCGTCGCTAGTCGCCAGCGAGATTACCGACTCAATGACTTACACCAGCAAGGGGACAACCATGGAAGCCAGGGCCCAGGCGCGGTACATCCGCGTCACGCCCATGAAGGCCCGCCGCGTGGTGGACCTCATCCGTGGCCTGCCGGCCACGGAGGCCCAGGCCGTCCTGCGTTTCGCTCCGCAGGCCGCCACCGTGCCCGTCGGCAAGGTGCTCGACAGCGCCATTGCCAACGCCGCGCACAACTACAACCACTCCAACGTGGACGACCTCGTCATCAGCGAGGCGTACGTTGACGAGGGCCCGACCCTGAAGCGGTTCCGTCCGCGTGCGCAGGGTCGTGCCTACCGGATCCGCAAGCGGACCAGCCACATCACCGTGGTCGTCAGCAGCAAGGAAGGGACCCGGTAATGGGCCAGAAGGTTAACCCGCACGGGTTCCGCCTCGGCATCAGCACGGACTTCAAGTCCCGCTGGTACGCCGACAAGCTGTACAAGGACTACGTCAAGGAAGACGTCGCCATTCGTCGCATGATGACGAAGGGCATGGAGCGCGCCGGCATCTCCAAGGTCGAGATCGAGCGCACCCGCGACCGCGTCCGCGTTGACATCCACACCGCTCGCCCCGGCATCGTCATCGGCCGCCGTGGCACCGAGGCCGACCGCATCCGCGGCGACCTCGAGAAGCTGACCGGCAAGCAGGTCCAGCTGAACATCCTCGAGGTCAAGAACCCCGAGCTGGACGCCCAGCTCGTGGCTCAGGGCGTCGCGGAGCAGCTGTCCTCCCGCGTCTCCTTCCGCCGCGCCATGCGCAAGTCGATGCAGGGCACCATGAAGTCCGGCGCCAAGGGCATCAAGGTCCAGTGCTCCGGTCGTCTCGGTGGCGCCGAGATGAGCCGTTCGGAGTTCTACCGCGAGGGCCGTGTGCCGCTGCACACCCTGCGCGCGAACGTCGACTACGGCTTCTTCGAGGCCAAGACGACCTTCGGCCGTATCGGCGTGAAGGTCTGGATCTACAAGGGCGACGTCAAGAACATCGCCGAGGTCCGCGCTGAGAACGCCGCTGCCCGCTCGGGCAACCGCCCGGCCCGTCCCGAGGGTGGTCGTCCCGCCCGCGGTGGCGAGCGCCGTGGTGGCGAGCGCGGTGGCCGCGGCCGTCGCCCCGCCGCGTCCGAGGCCCCCGCGGCCCCGGCCGCCGAGGCTCCGGCTGCCGAGAACACCGGAACGGAGGCCTGACTCCAATGCTGATCCCCCGTCGGGTCAAGCACCGCAAGCAGCACCACCCCAAGCGCCGTGGCGCTGCCAAGGGTGGCACCGAGCTCGCCTTCGGCGAGTACGGCATCCAGGCCGTCACCCCGGCCTACGTGACGAACCGGCAGATCGAGTCCGCTCGTATCGCCGTCACCCGTCACATCAAGCGTGGCGGCAAGGTCTGGATCAACATCTACCCGGACCGTCCGCTCACCAAGAAGCCGGCCGAGACCCGCATGGGTTCCGGTAAGGGTTCGCCCGAGTGGTGGATCGCGAACGTGCACCCGGGTCGGGTCATGTTCGAGCTGTCGTACCCCAACGAGAAGGTGGCTCGTGAGGCGCTGACCCGCGCTGCTCACAAGCTCCCGATGAAGTGCCGGATCATCCGGCGCGAGGCAGGTGAGAGCTGATGTCGGCCGGCACCAAGGCTGCTGACCTCCGCGAGCTGGACAACGAGGGTCTCGTTGCCAAGCTCCGTGAGGCCAAGGAGGAGCTGTTCAACCTCCGCTTCCAGGCGGCGACCGGGCAGCTCGACAACCACGGACGGCTCAAGCTCGTCCGTAAGGACATCGCGCGGATCTACACCCTGATGCGCGAGCGCGAGCTGGGCATCGAGACGGTGGAGAACGCCTGATGACTGAGAACACCAACGAGACGCGCGGTTTCCGCAAGACCCGTGAGGGTCTCGTCGTCAGCGACAAGATGGACAAGACCGTCGTCGTCGCCGTCGAGGACCGCGTCAAGCACGCTCTGTACGGCAAGGTCATCCGCCGTACGAACAAGCTGAAGGCGCACGACGAGGCGAACGCCTGCGGCATCGGCGACCGGGTCCTCCTGGCGGAGACCCGCCCGCTGTCCGCGACGAAGCGCTGGCGCGTCGTCGAGATCCTCGAGAAGGCCAAGTAACGAAGTTGATGCGGTACGGCCGTATGTGCACCAGGCCCCTCGTGGGCGCTGGTGTGAGCAGCGGCCGGCCCGTCAGCTCTCGTTGACGATCAGGAGAAAGCTGTGATCCAGCAGGAGTCGCGACTGCGTGTCGCCGACAACACGGGCGCGAAGGAAATCCTTTGCATCCGCGTTCTCGGTGGCTCCGGTCGTCGCTACGCCGGCATCGGGGACGTCATCGTCGCGACCGTCAAGGACGCGATCCCCGGCGGTTCGGTGAAGAAGGGTGACGTCGTCAAGTGCGTCGTCGTCCGTACCGTGAAGTCGCGTCGTCGTCCGGATGGCTCGTACATCCGCTTCGACGAGAACGCCGCGGTCGTTCTGAAGAACACCGATGGTGACCCCCGTGGTACCCGCATCTTCGGCCCGGTGGGCCGCGAGCTGCGTGACAAGAAGTTCATGAAGATCATCTCGCTTGCGCCGGAGGTGCTCTAACTCATGGCGAACAGCATGAAGATCAAGAAGGGTGACCTGGTTCAGGTCATCACCGGCAAGGACCGCGGCAAGCAGGGCAAGGTCATCCAGGCCATGCCCGCCGAGAACAAGGTCCTGGTCGAGGGTGTGAACCGGGTCAAGAAGCACACCAAGCCGGGCCCGGGCACTCAGGGTGGCATCGTCACCGTCGAGGCCCCGGTGCACGTCTCCAACGTCCAGCTGGTCGTGGAGAAGGACGGCAAGAAGGTCGTCACCCGCGTTGGCTACCGCTTCGATGACGAGGGCAACAAGATCCGCGTTGCCAAGCGAACCGGTGAGGACATCTGATGTCTGAGACGACTGTTGAGAAGGTGACCCCCCGTCTCAAGGAGCGTTACAACTCCGAGATCAAGGGTCAGCTGCAGGAGCAGTTCTCGTACGAGAACGTCATGCTGACGCCCGGCCTGGTCAAGGTCGTCGTCAACATGGGTGTCGGCGAGGCCGCCCGTGACAGCAAGCTGATCGAGGGCGCGATCCGCGACCTCACCGCCATCACCGGTCAGAAGCCGGCGGTGACGAAGGCTCGTAAGTCCATCGCGCAGTTCAAGCTGCGTGAGGGCCAGCCGATCGGCACCCACGTCACCCTCCGTGGTGACCGCATGTGGGAGTTCCTGGACCGTCTGGTGTCGCTGGCCCTGCCGCGTATCCGTGACTTCCGTGGCCTCTCCCCGAAGCAGTTCGACGGCCGTGGCAACTACACCTTCGGTCTGACCGAGCAGGTCATGTTCCACGAGATCGACCAGGACAAGGTCGACCGTCAGCGCGGTATGGACATCACCGTCGTGACCACCGCCCAGACCGACGACGAGGGCCGGGCGCTCCTGCGCGCTCTGGGCTTCCCGTTCAAGGAGGCGTAACCACATGGCGAAGAAGTCCCTCATCGCGAAGTCCGAGCGCAAGCCGAAGTTCGGCGTCCGGGCCTACACCCGGTGCCAGCGCTGCGGCCGTCCGCACTCGGTGTACCGCAAGTTCGGCCTCTGCCGTGTCTGCCTTCGTGAGATGGCGCACCGCGGCGAGCTGCCGGGCGTGACCAAGAGCTCCTGGTAACCAGGACCTCGCGGTAACGCCATAGCGAAGCAGGTGTGCCCGACCCCACAGAGCCCCTTTTTTGGGGCTGCGTACGGAATCCCGTAGGGTAGTGAGGTCGGGCCCCCTGTCGCGGCAGCTCCGTAGCTGCCGTCGACCCTCTTCGGAGGGCTCGCACCCAGTCTTACGACGCCGCAGGTCCCCTGCGTCTGTGCCCCTGCCGCACTCCTCGGAGTGCGGCGGGGGGACCTGGCGCGGAGAAACCACGGCGAGAGAGGCCTGAGGCCATCATGACCATGACCGACCCCATCGCAGACATGCTCACGCGTCTGCGTAACGCTAACTCGGCGTACCACGACTCCGTGGCGATGCCGGCCAGCAAGATCAAGGCGCACGTCGCCGAGATCCTGCAGCAGGAGGGGTACATCTCCTCCTACAAGGTTGAGGAGCCCGTTGAGGGCGAGGTCGGCAAGAAGCTGACCATCGAGCTCAAGTTCGGTCCCAACCGTGAGCGCTCGATCGCTGGCATCAAGCGGATCAGCAAGCCGGGCCTGCGGGTCTACGCAAAGTCCACCAACCTGCCGAAGGTGCTCGGCGGCCTGGGCGTGGCGATCATCTCCACGTCCTCGGGTCTCCTCACCGACAAGCAGGCCGCCAAGAAGGGCGTAGGCGGAGAAGTTCTCGCCTACGTCTGGTAATTCGGGAAACGGAGGTACAGCAATGTCGCGCATTGGACGGCTGCCCATCCAGGTCCCCGCTGGCGTGGACGTCACCATCGATGGCCAGGCGGTCTCGGTGAAGGGCCCCAAGGGCTCCCTCACCCACGTTGTCGCCGCGCCGATCGAGATCGGTAAGGGCGAGGACGGCACGCTGCTCGTCACCCGCCCCAACGACGAGCGTCTGTCGAAGGCCCTGCACGGCCTTTCCCGCACGCTGGTGGCGAACATGATCACCGGCGTGACCGCGGGCTACCGCAAGTCGCTGGAGATCAGCGGTGTCGGCTACCGAGTTCTGGCGAAGGGCTCCGACATGGAGTTCCAGCTGGGCTACAGCCACCCGATCCTGGTCGAGGCCCCCGAGGGCATTTCCTTCGTCGTCGAGTCGGCCACCAAGTTCCACGTGGACGGCATCGACAAGCAGAAGGTCGGCGAGGTCGCCGCGAAGATCCGCAAGCTGCGCAAGCCCGACCCGTACAAGGCCAAGGGCGTCAAGTACGCGGGCGAGGTCATCCGCCGCAAGGTCGGAAAGAGTGGTAAGTAAGCGATGAGCGTCTCTGTCAAGATCGGCAAGGGCAACGCCTACAAGAGCGCCGCTCGCAAGCGCCGCGCGATCCGCGTTCGCAAGCGCGTCGTCGGCACCGAGGTGCGTCCGCGCCTCGTCGTGACGCGCTCGAACCGTCACATGGTCGCCCAGGTCATCGACGACGCCAAGGGTCACACCCTGGCGTCGGCGTCCACCCTCGACGTGTCCATCAAGGGCGCCGAGGGCGACAAGACCGAGCTGGCCAAGAAGGTCGGGAGCCTGGTCGCCGAGCGCGCCAAGGCTGCCGGCATCGAGTCGGTCGTCTTCGACCGCGCGGGCAACCGGTACGCCGGCCGCATCGCCGCCCTGGCGGACGCGGCTCGCGAGGCCGGGCTCGACTTCTAAGCCGCTCGTCGACTCAGTCGACGGACGTAATCGAGAGAGGTAATTCCAATGGCTGGACCCCAGCGCCGCGGTAGCGGCGCCGGCGGTGGCACCGGCGGTGGCGAGCGGCGCGACCGTAAGCGTGACGACCGGGGCAACGCCCCCGCCGTCGAGAAGACCGCTTACGTCGAGCGCGTTGTCGCGATCAACCGTGTCGCCAAGGTTGTCAAGGGTGGTCGTCGTTTCAGCTTCACCGCGCTGGTCGTGGTGGGCGACGGTGACGGCACCGTGGGTGTCGGTTACGGGAAGGCGAAGGAGGTTCCGGCCGCCATCGCCAAGGGTGTTGAGGAGGCCAAGAAGAACTTCTTCAAGGTCCCCCGTATCCAGGGCACCATCCCGCACCCGATCCAGGGTGAGAAGGCCGCCGGCGTCGTGCTCCTGAAGCCCGCCGCCCCCGGTACCGGTGTTATCGCCGGTGGTCCGGTGCGCGCCGTCCTGGAGTGCGCCGGCATTCACGACATCCTGTCGAAGTCGCTCGGCTCGGACAACGCGATCAACATCGTGCACGCCACCGTGGCTGCTCTGAAGGGCCTCGTGCGCCCCGAGGAGATCGCCGCTCGTCGTGGCCTGCCGCTGGAGGACGTGGCCCCCGCCGCTCTGCTGCGGGCGCGTGCTGCAGGGGTGAGCGCCTGATGGCTCGCCTGAAGATCACGCAGACCAAGTCGTACATCGGCAGCAAGCAGAATCACCGTGACACCCTGCGTTCGCTTGGTCTCAAGCGCATGCACGACGTCGTGGTGAAGGAGGACCGTCCCGAGATCCGCGGGATGGCCCACACGGTCCGTCACCTGGTGACGGTTGAGGAGGTGGACTGATCATGGGCGACAACCCGATCAAGATCCACAACCTGCGTCCCGCCCCGGGTGCCAAGACCGACAAGATCCGCGTGGGTCGTGGTGAGGGCTCCAAGGGTAAGACCGCCGGTCGTGGTACCAAGGGCACCAAGGCCCGCTACCAGGTTCCGCAGCGCTTCGAGGGTGGCCAGATGCCGCTCCACATGCGCCTGCCGAAGCTGAAGGGCTTCAAGAACCCGTTCAAGATCACGTTCCAGGTCGTCAACCTCGACAAGCTGGCCGAGCTCTACCCGCAGGGTGGAGAGGTCACCGTCGAGGACCTGGTCGCCAAGGGCGCGGTTCGCAAGAACTCCCTCGTCAAGGTGCTCGGCACCGGCGAGATCTCGGTTGCGCTGCAGGTGACGGTCGACGCCGTCTCCGGCTCCGCCGCCGAGAAGATCACCGCCGCCGGCGGTACCGTCACCGAGCTCGTCTGAGCCCGCTGACTTCCGTGCGAGCCCCGCACCTCCTTCGGGAGGCGCGGGGCTCGCGCGTTTTCCGGGCATCGCGTTTTCCGGGCATTCCGTTGACGTGCCCTCGTTCTTTTGTGTGGCAAACCCGGGCATCCCGTACCCCGTGAGTGGGGGAGGGGCGGTACGCGCTTCTTCCGAGTGGCTGCGCACTGTTAGAGTCCGTGGAGTTCCCTTGTAGGCTGCGCGTAGGCTCGCCTGTGCCGTCTGTACGGGAGCCCGTACCGCCAAAACTCCCATTCAGGACCGACCCTCCCGCCGACGACGCGCGGGAGGCGCAGGAGGCACCGTGCTCAGTGCGTTCGCGCGGGCGTTCCAGACGCCCGACCTGCGCAAGAAGCTGCTGTTCACGCTGGGCATCATGGTGCTGTTCCGCCTGGGCTCGCACATTCCGATCCCCGGCGTGAGCTTCACGGCCGTGAACGAGTGTGTGAAGGACACCAAGAACAACGGCCTCTTCGGGCTCGTCAACCTGTTCAGCGGTGGCGCGCTCCTCCAGCTGACGATCTTCGCGCTCGGCATCATGCCGTACATCACCGCGAGCATCATCCTCCAACTCCTCACGGTCGTGATCCCGCGACTGGAAGCGCTGAAGAAGGAGGGCCAGGCCGGCCAGACGAAGATCACCCAGTACACCCGCTACCTGACCATCGCGCTCGCCGTGCTCCAGGGCACCGGCATCGTGGCGACGGCCTCCAGCGGCGCGCTGTTCTCCGGCTGCCCGGTGGGCAACCAGATCGTCCCGGACACGAGCGTGTTCCGGATCGCCGTCATGGTGATCACGATGACCGCCGGCACCACGGTGATCATGTGGCTGGGCGAGCTGATCACGGACCGCGGCATCGGCAACGGCATGTCGCTGCTGATCTTCACCTCGATCGCCGCGCAGTTCCCGTCCTCGATGTGGGCGATCAAGGGCTCCGGCACCATCGGTGGCGGCTGGGTCGAGTTCCTGTCCGTGGTCGCGGTCGGCATCATCGTTGTGATGCTGGTCATCTTCGTCGAGCAGGCCCAGCGCCGGATCCCGGTGCAGTACGCGAAGCGGATGATCGGCCGGCGGGCGTTCGGCGGCACGTCGACCTACATCCCGCTCAAGGTGAACCAGGCCGGTGTCATCCCGGTCATCTTCGCCTCGTCGCTGCTGTACATCCCGGCCCTGGTGGTCCAGCTGACCGGTAGCCAGTCGGGCTGGGCGGTGTGGATCACCCAGCACTTCGTCAAGGGCGACCACCCGATCTACATGGCGACCTACTTCCTGCTGATCGTCTTCTTCGCCTTCTTCTACGTCGCGATCTCCTTCAACCCCGAAGAAGTTGCCGACAATATGAAGAAGTATGGTGGCTTCATCCCGGGCATCCGGGCCGGCCGACCGACGGCCGAGTACCTGAACTACGTGCTGACCCGAATCACGTGGCCGGGTTCGCTCTACCTGGGCCTGATCGCGTTGATCCCGATGATCGCCCTGGTCGCCTTCGGACAGCAGACCAACTTCCCGTTCGGCGGCACCAGCGTGCTCATCGTCGTCGGCGTCGGACTCGAAACTGTGAAGCAGATCGAGAGCCAGCTCCAGCAGCGCAATTACGAAGGGTTCCTCCGCTGATGCGTATCGTCCTCGTTGGTCCTCCCGGGGCCGGGAAGGGTACTCAGGCGCACCTGCTCGCCAAGACCCTGTCCATTCCCCACATCTCCACCGGCGACCTGTTCCGCGCCAACATCGGTCAGGGCACCCCGCTGGGGCTCGAGGCCAAGAGCTACATGGACGCGGGTCGCCTGGTGCCGGATGAGGTCACCATCGGGATGGCCAAGGACCGCATGCTCCAGGAGGACGCCGCGGGCGGCTTCCTGCTCGACGGCTTCCCCCGCAACCTCGGCCAGGCCAAGGCGCTCGACGACTTCCTCGCCGAGCAGGGGATCAAGCTGGACGGCGTGCTGGACCTGGAGGTCCCCGAGGACGAGGTGGTCCGCCGGATCGCCGGCCGCCGCCTGTGCCGCAACGACGGGGGCCACGTCTTCCACGTGGACTACAACCCGCCGAAGGTCGAGGGCGTCTGCGACGAGTGCGGCGGCGAGCTGTACCAGCGCTCGGACGACACCGAGGACAAGGTGCGCACCCGGCTGGAGGTCTACCACACCGAGACCGAGCCGATCATCGACTACTACGCCCAGCAGGGCCTGGTGGCGACCATCTCGGCCCTCGGCAAGGTGGACGAGGTCACCCGCCGCGCGATCGAGGCACTGAAGCAGGACAACTGAGTTTCCCGGCGACGCCGTACGGCCGCGCTCCCCGATCCCGGGCGGCGCGGCCGTACGGCGTCGTACGGTGGTAGGCAGTGGCAAACAGAACGTGGAAGGCGTGACCAGATGGTGGAGATCAAGACCCCCGAGCAGATCGCGAAGATGCGAGCGGCCGGGCTGGTCGTCGCCGAGGCGCTGAAGGCCTGCCGGGAGGCGGTCGCCCCGGGGGTGACCACCCAGGAGCTCAACGACATCGCGGACAAGGTCATCACCGACCACGGTGCGACCTCCAACTTCCGCGCCGACCACGGCGGTCTGTGGTTCCCCGGCGTGATCTGCGCCTCGGTGAACAACGAGGTCGTGCACGGCATCCCCGGTGACCGGGTGCTCCAGGAGGGCGACGTCATCTCGATCGACTGCGGCGCCATCCTGGACGGCTGGCACGGCGACTCGGCGATCACCGTGGCGGTCGGCGAGGTCCGCCCCGAGGTCGAGATGCTGAGCCGGGTGACCGAGGGCTCGATGTGGGCCGGCATCGCCCAGATGAAGAAGAACAACCGCCTGGTCGACGTCTCCAAGGCGATCGAGGGCTTCATCCGCCGCCAGCCGCTGCCCCCCAAGGGCAAGTGGGGCATCACCGAGGGCTACGGCGGCCACGGCATCGGCACCGCGATGCACATGGAGCCGCACGTGCTGAACTACGTCGAGCGCGGCCGCGGCAAGGGCCCGAAGCTGATCCCCGGCACCGTGCTGGCGATCGAGCCGATGGTCTCGCTGGGCACCCCGCACACCGCCGTGCTGGAGGACGACTGGACGGTCGTCACCAACGACGGCACCTGGGCCTCGCACTGGGAGCACTCGGTGGCCGTCACCGAGCAGGGCCCGCTGGTCCTGACGGCCTTCGACGGCGGCAAGGCGGAGCTCGCGAAGCTGGGCATCACCGCCGCCCCGGACCCGCTCGGCTAGTCTCGCGACGGTCGGCTGAGCGGCCAACTTCCGCTGCTGACAAGGGATCAGGGCCCTGGGGGTTTGGACCTCCAGGGCTTTTGTCCTATTTTTATCGGCTGGCAGTGGCTTCAGTAGCGGCTTCAGCAGCTTCGATCGATCGGGAGAGTGCAGTGCTCAAGGGATTCCGCGACTTCATGATGCGCGGCAACGTCGTCGACATGGCGGTCGGTGTCGTCATCGGCGCCGCGTTCACCGGGGTGGTGACCGGCTTCGTGTCGGCCTTCCTCACCCCGCTGGTCGGCGTCGGGGTCGGCGCGGCCGGCGACTTCAGCTCGTACAAGGCGACGGTGGCCGGGGTCACGTTCCCGTACGGCCAGTTCCTCAACGTGCTGATCGCCTTCGTGATGACCGCGGCGGTGCTGTACTTCTGCGTCGTGCTGCCGGTCACCAAGGCGACAGCGCGGTACCTGCCGAAGAAGCCGAAGGCCCCCAAGCGGCCCTGCCCCGAGTGCCTGACCGAGATCCCCGCGGCCGCCCGCCGCTGCGCGGCCTGCACCGCCCACGTCGAGCCGCTGAAGGTCACCGCCGGGTTCTGACCCGCCGGAACGTCACGGTGGCTGCCTTCGGGGGACCTCGTTTTGGCCCACCGGACGCACTGGCGTAGGATGGACCGTCGGCTCACTCGTAGCGTGCTTCAGCACGCCCTCTTCCCTTCGGGGGCGGGGTGAACCCAGGTTCGCACGAGCGTGCCGCATACGGTAGCCGGTCCCGGAAGGTGGATCTCGCAGTTCATGGCTAAGAAGCAAGGCGCCATTGAGATCGAGGGCACCGTGATCGAGTCTCTTCCGAACGCGATGTTCAGGGTCGAGCTGCAGAACGGTCACAAGGTCCTCGCGCACATCAGTGGCAAGATGCGCATGCACTACATCCGCATCCTGCCGGACGACCGGGTCGTCGTGGAGCTCAGCCCCTACGACCTCACGCGCGGGCGGATCGTCTACCGCTACAAGTAAGAACGTCAGATCTAGACCCGGAGAACCTGAACATGAAGGTCAAGCCGAGCGTCAAGAAGATCTGCGACAAGTGCAAGGTGATCCGCCGCCACGGCCGGGTCATGGTGATCTGCGACAACCTGCGCCACAAGCAGCGCCAGGGCTGATCTCTCCCCAGCATTTCTCGTAGTACTTCGCGCGACGCGAAAACGTCATAAGCGGGCTACCCGATCCGTCCCCACGAAGGGACGGACTGCCACCCCCGGTCAGAGGCCGGGGCTCCATCGTCGAGAGGCGAAGGAGTAGGTAGCACGCAAGACCTCTGAAAAAGCACAGGAGCCTTGAATGGCACGCCTCGCCGGCGTTGATCTCCCCCGTGAGAAGCGGATCGAGATCGCCCTTACCTACGTGTACGGCATCGGCCGTACCCGCGCCCAGCAGACCCTGGCCGAGACCGGTGTCAACCCGGATGTCCGCGTTCGCGACATCTCCGAGGAAGACCTCGTGAAGCTGGGCCAGTACATCGACGCCAACTACACGGTCGAGGGTGACCTCCGCCGTGAGGTGGCCGCCGACATCCGCCGCAAGGTCGAGATCGGCTGCTACGAGGGTCTGCGTCACCGCCGCGGCCTGCCGGTCCGCGGTCAGCGCACCCACACCAACGCGCGTACCCGCAAGGGCCCGCGTCGCGCGATCGCCGGCAAGAAGAAGCCGGGCAAGAAGTAGTCCGTCCCGTAACCGGACATCCCTCCGGCCCGCGGGTCAGCGGACCGACCACCTCAGTAGGAGAACAGACTTATGCCCCCCAAGGGTCGTCAGGCTGCCGGCGCGAAGAAGATCCGCCGCAAGGAAAAGAAGAACGTCGCTCACGGCCACGCGCACATCAAGAGCACGTTCAACAACACCATCGTTTCGATCACCGACCCCGCGGGCAACGTGATCTCCTGGGCCTCCGCCGGTCACGTCGGCTTCAAGGGCTCGCGCAAGTCCACCCCGTTCGCCGCGCAGATGGCCGCCGAGGCCGCTGCCCGTCGCGCGCAGGAGCACGGCATGCGCAAGGTTGACGTCTTCGTCAAGGGTCCGGGCTCCGGCCGCGAGACCGCGATCCGCTCGCTCCAGGCCACCGGCCTGGAGGTCGGCTCGATCCAGGACGTCACCCCCACCCCGCACAACGGCTGCCGTCCGCCGAAGCGCCGCCGCGTCTGACGCAGCGCCTTCGGGCTCGCAGTACCTGCTTTGAACCTTCGTACGGGGTCCCACGCGGTGATTCGTCGCTGTTCGCGGGACCCCGTACGCTTGGTCCTGTCGGCATCAAATAGTGGGTGCCGAAGACAACTGGAGGAATACCCCCCATGCTTATCGCTCAGCGCCCCTCGCTGACCGAAGAGGTCGTCGACGAGTTCCGCTCGCGGTTCGTGATCGAGCCGCTGGAGCCGGGCTTCGGCTACACCCTCGGCAACTCCCTGCGCCGCACGCTCCTGTCGTCGATCCCGGGTGCCGCTGTCACCAGCATCCGCGTCGACGGCGTCCTGCACGAGTTCACCACCGTGCCGGGCGTCAAGGAGGACGTGACCGACCTCATCCTCAACATCAAGCAGCTGGTCGTCTCCTCGGAGCACGACGAGCCGGTCGTGATGTACCTGCGCAAGCAGGGCCCGGGTGTCGTCACCGCCGCCGACATCGCCCCGCCGGCGGGTGTCGAGGTGCACAACCCGGAGCTGGTCCTCGCCACGCTGAACGGCAAGGGCAAGCTGGAGATGGAGCTGACCGTCGAGCGCGGTCGCGGCTACGTCTCCGCCGTCCAGAACAAGGCCTCCGGCCAGGAGATCGGCCGCATCCCGGTCGACTCGATCTACAGCCCCGTGCTGAAGGTCACCTACAAGGTCGAGGCCACCCGTGTCGAGCAGCGGACCGACTTCGACAAGCTGATCGTCGACGTCGAGACCAAGCCCGCCATGCGTCCGCGTGACGCCATGGCCTCGGCCGGCAAGACCCTGGTGGAGCTGTTCGGTCTCGCCCGCGAGCTGAACATCGACGCCGAGGGCATCGACATGGGCCCGTCCCCGACGGACGCCGCCCTGGCCGCCGACCTGGCGCTGCCGATCGAGGAGCTGGAGCTCACCGTCCGCTCCTACAACTGCCTCAAGCGCGAGGGCATCCACACCGTGGGTGAGCTCGTCGCCCGCTCCGAGGCCGACCTGCTCGACATCCGCAACTTCGGTGCGAAGTCGATCGACGAGGTCAAGGCGAAGCTGGCCGGCATGGGCCTGGCCCTCAAGGACAGCCCGCCCGGGTTCGACCCGACCGCCGCCGCCGACGCCTTCGGCGCCGACGACCTGGACGACGCGGGTTACGCCGAGACCGAGCAGTACTAAGAGATTTGGCCGCGGGGGCGGTTCCACCGAACCGCCCCCGTCGTCGTGAAAGTCGTCCGGGCAACAGTGCCCGGACGCCCGCTGCGGTACCTGATACGGCCGTAGTCGGAGATTCAAGGAGTCATCCATGCCGCGTCCCACCAAGGGTGCCCGCCTCGGCGGCGGCCCGCACCACGAGCCGCTGCTGCTCGCCGGTCTGTGCCGGGAGCTGTTCCAGTACGGCCGCATCACCACGACCGAGGCCAAGGCCCGTCGGATGCGCCCGCTGGCGGAGAAGCTGATCACCAAGGCGAAGAAGGGCGACATCCACAACCGTCGCCTGGTGCGCAAGACGATCACCGACATCGCCGTGCTGCACACCCTCTTCACCGAGATCGCGCCGCGCTACGAGAACCGCCCGGGTGGTTACACCCGTATCACCAAGATCGGTCCCCGTCGTGGCGACAACGCCCCGATGGCCGTGATCGAGCTGGTCGAGGCGCTGACCGTCGCGCAGACCGCCGTCGGCGAGGCCGAGGGCGCCACCAAGCGCGCCGTCAAGGAGGCCGAGGCCAAGGTCGAGGCTCCGGCCGACGCCAAGGCCGACGAGGCCGTCGAGGCCGAGCAGGCCTGACACCGCTAGGTGTGGTCGCGGGCCCGCTCTCCCATCCGTGGGGGAGCGGGCCCGTTCCTTCTGTCTGGAGTGGATTGTGGTCAACGATTGCGCCGAGCAGCCGCCGGTGAAGGACGGCCCGGCCGACGGGTGCGTCCGGGTCCGGCTCGATCTCGCCTACCAGGGCGCCGAGTTCTCCGGCTGGGCCCGCCAGCGCGGCGGCCGCCGGACGGTCCAGGAGGAGATCGAGAGCGCGCTGCGGATCGTCACCCGCAGCCCCGAGCTGTTCCCGCTGACCGTGGCCGGGCGCACCGACGCCGGGGTGCACGCCCGCGGCCAGGTCGCGCACGTCGACCTGCCGGCCGAGCTCTGGGAGGCGCACCGCGAGAAGTTGCTGCGCCGGCTGGCCGGCCGGCTGCCCGGGGACATCCGGATCTACCGGGTCGGCGAGGCGCCGGCCGGGTTCGACGCCCGCTTCTCGGCGATCTGGCGCCGCTACGCCTACCGGGTCGCCGACCACCCCGGCGGGGTCGACCCGCTGCTGCGCGGGCACGTGCTCTGGCACGACCGCCCGCTGGACGTCGACCGGATGAACGAGGCCGCGAAGCTGCTGCTCGGCGAGCACGACTTCGCCGCGTACTGCAAGAAGCGCGAGGGCGCCACCACCATCCGCACCCTGCTGGAGCTGCACTGGGACCGCGTCCCGGTGGACTCCTACGCCGCCCAGGAGGGCTCGCTGGCGGTCGCCACCGTCCGCGCCGACGCGTTCTGCCACAACATGGTCCGGGCGCTGGTCGGGGCGATGCTGCTGGTCGGCGACGGGCACCGGCCGGTGGAGTTCCCCGGCGAGGTGCTGGCCGGCGGGGTCCGCAACTCGGCCGTCAACGTGATCCGGCCGTACGGGCTCACTCTTGAGGAAGTCGGCTACCCGGCGGACGACCAGCTCGCCGAGCGCAACCGCCAGGCCAGGCGGCTGCGCACACTGCCCGGTCAGCCGCCCGTCGGGTAATCCGTTTGGGCCGGGCGCGTCGGCTTGGGACAATCGTCCGCATGGGACACGTCGAGATTTCGCACCTTGAGTACTACCTGCCGGACGGGCGGGTGCTGTTCGACGACGCGTCCTTCCGGGTCGGCGAGGGCGCCGCGGTCGCCCTGGTCGGCGCCAACGGGGCCGGCAAGACCACCCTGCTGCGGATGATCGCGGGGGACCTCCAGCCGCACGGCGGCACGGTGACGATCAGCGGCGGGCTCGGCGTGATGCGCCAGTTCGTCGGCACCACCGGCCGCGAGGACGAGCGGGCCACCCCCGGCGCGCTGGCGCCGGACGCCTCGGTCCGCGACCTGCTGGTGTCCGTCGCCCCCGAGCGGATCGCCGTCGCCGCCCGCGCGGTGGACGCCGCCGAGCTGGCGATGATCGCCCAGGACGACGAGAAGACCCAGATGGCCTACGCCCAGGCGCTCTCCGACTGGGCCGACGTCGGCGGCTACGACTACGAGACCGACTGGGACGTCTGCACCATGGCGGCCCTCGGAATGCCCTTCGACAAGGCCCAGTGGCGCGGCCTGAACACCCTCTCGGGCGGTGAGCAGAAGCGGCTCGTCCTGGAGGCGCTGCTGCGCGGCCCCGAAGAGGTGCTGCTGCTCGACGAGCCCGACAACTACCTGGACGTCCCGGGCAAGCGCTGGCTGGAGGAGGCCCTCAAGGCCACCTCGAAGACCGTCCTGTTCATCTCGCACGACCGCGAGCTGCTCTCCGAGGCCGCCGACAAGATCATCGCCGTCGAGTCCGGCGCGGCCGGGAGCAGCGTCTGGGTGCACGGCGGCGGGTTCGACAGCTTCCACGAGGCCCGCAAGGACCGCTTCGCGCGCTTCGAGGAGCTGGGCCGGCGCTGGGACGAGGAACACGCCAAGCTCAAGAAGCTGGTCGTCACCCTGCGCCAGGCGGCCTCCGTCAGCCACGCGCTCGCCACCCGCTACGCCGCCGCCCAGACCCGGCTGAAGAAGTTCGAGGAGGCCGGCCGCCCGGAGGAGCCCCCGCGCGAGCAGAGCATCACCATGCGGCTCAAGGGCGGGCGCACCGGCGTGCGCTCCTTCACCGTGGAGCAACTGGAGCTCACCGGTCTGATGAAGCCCTTCGACCTGGAGGTGTTCTACGGCGAGCGGGTCGCCGTGCTCGGCTCCAACGGCTCCGGCAAGTCGCACTTCCTGCGGCTGCTGGCGGGCGACGAGAGCGTCGCGCACACCGGCACCTGGAAGCTCGGCGCCAGGGTCGTCCCCGGCCACTTCCGGCAGACCCACGCCCACCCGGAGCTGTTCGGCCGGACGGTGCGCTCGATCGTCGAGGAGGAGCACGCGCTCAGCCGCAGCGCCGCGATGGGCGCGCTGCGCCGCTACGAGCTGGACCGGCAGGAGGAGCAGAAGTTCGAGTCGCTGTCCGGTGGGCAGCAGGCCCGGCTGATGATCCTCAAGCTCGAACTCTCCGGCGTGACGGCCCTGTTGCTCGACGAGCCGACCGACAACCTGGACCTGGACAGCGCCGAGGCGCTGCAGGCCGGGCTGGAGGCCTTCGACGGCACCGTGCTGTGCGTCACCCACGACCGCTGGTTCGCCAGGACCTTCGACCGCTACCTGGTGTTCGGCGCCGACGGGCGGGTCTACGAGTCGCCCGAGCCGGTCTGGGACGTCAGCCGGGTGGAGCGCGAACGCTGAGTGACGGTGGGGGTGGGGGGAAGCCGATTTTTGACCCCCACCCGTGCGCCCGGTAACCTGGACGCTTGATGTGCGTATTGGCTCGCTCTATCTCACGTGAGAGGTCGGTACGCCGGAGACATCAGGTTCGACGACCAGCGGTCCCCCTTGAATTGCGTCCAAGGTTGGCCAGGCTGCTCTTCCGTCCCAGGTGCTCCTGTCAGGACTCACTCACTGAAAAGCGAAGGCTACGACCGTGCGTACGTACAGCCCCAAGCCCGGCGACGTCCAGCGTCAGTGGCACGTCATCGACGCGACCGACGTCGTGCTCGGCCGTCTGGCTTCCCAGGCCGCCAACCTCCTCCGGGGTAAGCACAAGGCGATCTACGCGCCGCACGTTGACACTGGTGACTTCGTCATCATCATCAACGCCGACAAGGTGCACCTGTCCGGTAACAAGAAGACCCAGAAGCTGGCCTACCGCCACTCTGGCTTCCCGGGCGGTCTGCGGTCGGTGCGCTACGACGACCTGCTGGCGAACAACCCGGAGAAGGCCGTCGAGAAGGCCATCAAGGGCATGATCCCCAAGAACAGCCTGGGCCGCCAGATGCTCTCGAAGCTGAAGGTCTACTCGGGCGACCAGCACCCGCACGCTGCCCAGCAGCCGGTGCCGTTCGAGATCACCCAGGTCGCGCAGTAATTCGGCCACCAAGCCCCCCAACACTGAAAAGAGCTGAGGAACACCGTGGCCGAGACCACTGAAACCCTTGAGGTCGACTTCGACGAGGCCGTTGAGGCCGTCGAGGGCGAGTACACCTCCGAGGAGAGCTACACCTCCGAGTCGCTGGCCGGCCGCTTCGGCGAGGCCATCCCGGGCGCCGGCCTCGGCCGTCGCAAGGAGGCGATCGCCCGCGTGCGCATCGTCCCCGGCACCGGCCAGTGGAAGATCAACGGTCGCACCCTGGAGAACTACTTCCCCAACAAGGTGCACCAGCAGACCGTGAACGAGCCCTTCAAGCTCCTCGAGCTTGACGGCCGTTACGACGTCGTCGCCCGCATCACCGGTGGCGGCGTCTCCGGCCAGGCCTACGCGCTGCGCCTCGGCGTGGCCCGTGCCCTGAACGAGGCCGACGTGGACAACAACCGCGGCGCGCTGAAGAAGGCCGGCTTCCTGACCCGTGACGCCCGCGCCGTCGAGCGCAAGAAGGCCGGTCTCAAGAAGGCCCGCAAGGCGCCGCAGTACAGCAAGCGCTAATCGCGTCCCTGGGGGTGCGGTCCGCCCTGGCGGCGCACCCCCTGGTTGCGCGAACCGTCGCCCCGGAGTACCACGTGTACTCCGGGGCGACGTGTTCCCCGGCTATCGTGCGGCGGCCGGGTGCCATCGGTTGGGTTCCGAGCAGTGGTGATGGAGGACGGGACAGTGGGACGACTCTTCGGTACGGACGGCGTGCGCGGGGTGGCCAACGAGGGCCTGACGGCCGAGCTCGCGCTCGGGCTGTCGGTCGCGGCGGCCCATGTGCTCGGCGAGGCCGGCGCCTTCGAGGGCCACCGGCCGGTCGCGGTGGTCGGCCGGGACCCGCGAGCCTCGGGCGAGTTCCTGGAGGCCGCTGTCATCGCCGGCCTGGCGAGCGCCGGCGTCGACGTGCTCCGGGTCGGCGTGCTGCCGACCCCGGCCGTGGCCTATCTCACCGGCGCGCTCGGCGCCGACTTCGGCGTGATGCTCTCCGCCAGCCACAACGCGATGCCCGACAACGGCATCAAGTTCCTCGCCCGCGGCGGCCACAAGCTGGACGACCGCATCGAGGACGCGATCGAGGCCCACTACCGCACGCACACGCTCGGCAGCGAGGACTGGAACCGCCCGACCGGCGCCGCCGTCGGCCGGGTGCGCGAGTACACCGAGGGCTTCGACAAGTACGTCGCCCACCTGATCGGCGTGCTGCCCAACCGCCTCGACGGCATCAAGGTCGTCATCGACGGCGCCCACGGCGCCGCCGCCTACGTCGCCCCCGAGGCCTTCGCCCGGGCCGGCGCCGAGGTCGTCCACACCCTGGGGGCGGAGCCCACCGGCCTCAACATCAACGACGGCGTCGGCTCCACCCACCTGGACCGGCTGCGGGCCGCCATGACGGAGTACCGCGCCGACCTCGGCATCGCCCTCGACGGCGACGCCGACCGCTGCCTGGCCGCCGACGCGGACGGCAACGAGGTGGACGGCGACCAGATCATCGCCATCCTGGCCGTCGCCATGAAGGATGCCGGCACCCTGCGCCGCAACACCGCGGTGGCCACCGTGATGTCCAACCTCGGCTTCAAGCTGGCGATGGAGCGCGAGGGCGTCGACCTGGTGGAGACCGCCGTCGGCGACCGCTACGTGCTGGAGGCGATGAAGGAGCACGGCTTCGCGCTGGGCGGCGAGCAGTCCGGCCACGTCATCCTGCTCGACCACGCCACCACCGGCGACGGCACCCTGACCGGCCTCATGCTGGGCGCCCGGCTGGCCGCCACCAAGCAGCCGCTGGCCGACCTGGCCGCCGTGATGACCCGTCTGCCGCAGCAGCTGATCAACGTCAAGGGCGTCGACAAGAGCCGGGTCCACACCAGCGTCGAGCTGGCCGCCGCGGTCGCCGAGGCCGAGGCCGAACTGGGCTCCACCGGCCGGGTGCTGCTGCGCTCGTCCGGAACCGAGCCGCTGGTCCGGGTCATGGTCGAGGCCGCCGACCCGGTGCAGGCCGAGTCCGTCGCGCAGCGGCTGGCCGAGGCGGTGCGGACGCACCTGGGCTGAGCGAGCCCGGCATGACGGAAGGGGCCCCGCCGCCGGCGGGGCCCCTTCCGTCGCATCGGTGTCAGAGCTTGCGCAGCAGCGCCCGGCGGACCTTGTGGTCCGCCCCCTTCTGGAGGATCAGGGTGGCCCGGCCGCGGGTCGGCAGCACGTTCTCCAGCAGGTTCGGCTTGTTGATGGTGCGCCAGACCTGCCGGCCGTACTCCATCGCCTCCTCCTCCGGCACCTCGGTGAAGCGGCGGAAGTAGGAGTTCGGGTCCTGGAAGGCGGTCTGCCGGAGCTTGCGGAAGCGGTCCAGGTACCAGTGCTCGATGTCGTCGGTGCGGGCGTCGACGTAGATCGAGAAGTCGAAGTAGTCGGCCACCGCCAGCCGGGTGCGCCCGTCGCTGCCGGGCAGGGCCGGCTGGAGCACGTTCAGGCCCTCGACGATCAGGATGTCCGGGCGCTCCACGGTGAGCCGCTCGCCCTGCACGATGTCGTACACCAGGTGCGAGTACACCGGCGCGGTGACGCGCTCCTTGCCCGCCTTCACGTCCGCGACGAAGCGCATCAGCGCCCGGCGGTCGTACGACTCCGGGAAGCCCTTGCGGGCCATCAGGCCGCGGCGGCGCAGCTCGGCGTTGGGCAGCAGGAAGCCGTCCGTGGTCACCAGCTCGACCCGCGGGTGCTCGGGCCAGCGGGCGAGCAGGGCCTGGAGCAGGCGGGCCGTCGTCGACTTGCCGACCGCGACCGAGCCGGCCACCCCGATGATGAACGGGGTGCGGGTGCGCTCGGTGTCCGGCGTGTCCAGGAAGGTGCCCAGCGTGCCGCGCAGCTCGTGCGTGGCGTGGATGTACAGGTTCAGCAGCCGGGACAGCGGCAGGTAGACGTCGCGGACCTCGTCCAGGTCGAGGGCGGTACCGAGGCCGCGTAGCCGTTCCACCTCCTCGGCGGTCAGCGGCAGCGGCGTACGCTCGCGCAGTGCGCTCCACTCGGCCCGACTGAGGTCCACGTAGGGGGACGGCGACGGGCCGGGCGTGGCGGCGCCCCGCGTACAGAGTTCGGTCAGCACATGCTCCATTGTGAGCCGTGGCGGCGTTCACCGTGGTTGTGGTGTCGGTCACGCACTGTTCGCGGGAATCGGGAAAAGGGCCCCAGAACCGCCCTTATGCTGGCACGCATGTGCGGAATTGTTGGATACGTGGGCGCGCAGTCCGCCCTCGACGTAGTAATCGCAGGCCTGCAGCGACTGGAGTACCGGGGCTACGACTCGGCCGGTGTCGCGGTGCAGGCGCAGGACTCCGACGGGCAGTGGAGTCTGGTCACCGACAAGCGGGCCGGCAAGCTCGCCAACCTGGAGAAGTCGCTCGCCGAGACCCCTCTGCCCGGCGGCACCACCGGCATCGGCCACACCCGCTGGGCCACCCACGGCGGCCCGACGGACGCCAACGCCCACCCCCACCTGGACGACCACCTCCGGGTGGCCGTGGTGCACAACGGCATCATCGAGAACTTCGCCCAGCTGCGGGCCGAGATCGCCGAGCGCGGCCACACCCTCCGCTCCGAGACCGACACCGAGGTCGTCGCGCACCTGCTCGGCGAGGCCTACGACGGCGACCTCGCGGAGGCCATGCGAGTGGTCTGCCGCCGCCTCGACGGCGCCTTCACCCTCGTCGCCGTGCACGCCGACGCGCCGGACGTGGTCGTCGGCGCCCGCCGCAACTCGCCGCTGGTGGTCGGGCGCGGCGAGGGCGAGAACTTCCTCGCCTCCGACGTCGCCGCGTTCATCGCGCACACCCGCGAGGCCGTCGAGCTGGGTCAGGACCAGGTCGTCGAGCTGCGCCGGGACGGCGTCACGGTGACCAACTTCGACGGCACCCCGGCCGACGTGCGCGAGTACCACGTCGACTGGGACGCCTCGGCCGCCGAGAAGGGCGGCTACGACTACTTCATGCTCAAGGAGATCGCCGAGCAGCCGAAGGCCGTCGCCGACACCCTCCTCGGCCGGATCGGCACCGACGGCCGGCTCATCCTCGACGAGCTGCGCATCTCCGACGCGGACCTGCGCTCGGTCGACAAGGTCGTCATCGTCGCCTGCGGCACCGCCTTCCACGCCGGCATGATCGCCAAGTACGCGATCGAGCACTGGACCCGCATCCCCTGCGAGGTCGAGGTCGCCTCCGAGTTCCGCTACCGCGACCCGATCATGGGCCCGGGCACGCTGGTCATCGCCATCTCCCAGTCCGGCGAGACCATGGACACCCTGATGGCCCTGCGGCACGCCCGGGAGCAGGGCGCCAAGGTGCTGGCGATCTGCAACACCAACGGCTCCACCATCCCGCGCGAGTCGGACGCGGTGCTGTACACCCACGCCGGCCCCGAGGTCGCCGTCGCCTCCACCAAGGCGTTCCTGACCCAGCTGGTCGCCTGCTACCTGGTCGCCCTCTACCTGGGCCAGGTGCGCGGCACCAAGTGGGGCGACGAGATCTTCGCCGTCATCAAGGAGCTCGGCGACGCGCCCAAGCAGGTCGAGCAGGTCCTGGAGACCATGGAGCCGGTGCGCGAGCTGGCCCGCTCGCTCGCCGACGCGCGCTCGGTGCTGTTCCTCGGCCGTCACGTCGGCTTCCCGGTGGCCCTGGAGGGCGCGCTCAAGCTCAAGGAGCTGGCGTACATGCACGCCGAGGGCTTCGCGGCGGGCGAGCTCAAGCACGGCCCGATCGCGCTGATCGAGGAGGGCCTGCCGGTCGTCGTGGTCGTCCCCTCGCCGCGCGGGCGGTCGATCCTGCACGACAAGATCGTCTCCAACATCCAGGAGATCCGGGCCCGTGGCGCCCGCACCATCGTGATCGCGGAGGAGGGCGACGAGGCGGTCGTCCCGTACGCGGACCACCTGATCCGCATCCCGGTCACCCCGACCCTGCTCCAGCCGCTGGTCTCCACCGTGCCGCTCCAGGTCTTCGCGTGCGAGCTGGCGACGGCCAAGGGCCACGAGGTCGACCAGCCTCGCAACCTGGCCAAGTCGGTCACCGTCGAGTAGTAGCGCTCACGGCGTCCCTGCGGTGGCTGTGCCCTACCGCAGGGGCGCCGTGTCGAGCGTGAAGGAGAAGGGGGCGGGCAGGTCGATCGGCTTGCCGAACTCGACCTGCGTGCGGGTGGTGTAGTCGTCGCCCTCGGGTTTGGTGAACAGCGTGACCATGCCCTCGCTGCGGTCGATCAGCAGGTAGCACGGGATGCCGGCGGCGGCGTAGCCGCGGCGCTTGGGTTCGCGGTCCTTGTGCGGGTTGGTCGAGGTGATCTCGAAGACCAGCAGGACTCCCGTGGCGGAGGCCCAGGAGTCGGCGTGCTCGAAATGGCCGACCGGGCTCAGGGTTCCGTCGGGGATGAACCGACCCTCGGGTGTGATCAGTCCCTTGTTGCCGGAGATGTCCAGCTCGATCTCGACCTTGCGCATGAACTGCCGGTTGAGTAGCGAGAACGCGGTTTCGTGGGCCCCGTCCGGTGGGGGCGTCACGACGATTTCCCCTTCGACGAGTTCTGCCTTGTAGCCGGGCGGGGTGTCCAACTCCAGGAACGCCTGGACGAGGTCGTCCCGGCCTCGCGGGCCCTCGACAGCTGGCATGGCGACCATGGCCCTTCTCCCTCCTGTGGGTCCGTGCCGAGCCACAAGGTAGGCGCGCGGACCGACGCCGGTGGGGGATCGAAGTGGGTGTCACCCGAAAGTGTCCCGCAGCTCGGCCTGCCGTGGGGCGGTGGCGCGGGCTAGCGTCGGCGGTACGTCGACCGCTGAAGGAGCCCTCTCATGCGTCATGCCCATCGGGTGGAAGTCGTCCGGGCCGCCGAGGCCGCGCTGATGGCGCGGCTGCCGGAGGGGACGCTGATGCAGCGGGCGGCCGCCGGGCTGGCGGCGACCTGTGCCCGGCTGCTGGCGGGGCGCCGGGGGCGGGTGTACGGGAGTCGGGTGGTGGTGCTGGCCGGCAGCGGGGACAACGGGGGTGACGCCCTGTACGCCGGGGCGGCGCTGGCCCGGCGGGGCGCGCGGGTGACGGCGGTGCTGCTCGCGCCGGAGCGTGCGCACGCGGGCGGGCTGGCCGCGCTGCGGGCTTCCGGCGGGCGGGTGGTGCTGGATCAGGAAGTCGGCCTGGCCGACTTCTCGCGCGCCGACCTGGTGCTGGACGGCATCGTCGGCATCGGCGGCCGGGGCGGGCTGCGGGACGGGGCCCGGCCGTACGCGCGGGCCGGGCGGCGCGGGGTCGTGGTGGCCGTGGACCTGCCCAGCGGGGTCGACGCCGACACCGGCGAGGTGCCGGGCGAGGCGCTGCGCGCGGACGTCACGGTCTGCTTCGGCACGTACAAGCCGGGCCTGCTGGTCGACCCGGGCGCCTCCTACGCGGGCGCCGTCCAGCTGGTCGGGATCGGACTGGAGCCGCCCGCGCCGGAGGTGACGGCCCTGCAGCACGCGGACGTGGCGGCGCTGCTGCCGCTGCCGGGCGCCGAGAGCGACAAGTACCGGCGGGGCGTGGTCGGGGTGGCGGCCGGTTCGGCGACGTACCCGGGCGCGGCGCTGCTGGCGGTCGCCGGGGCGCTGCACGGCGGCGCGGGCGCCGTCCGGTACGTCGGCACGGCGGCCGAGGAGGTGGTGCGGCGCTTCCCGGAGGTGCTGGTCACCGAGGGCGGGCCGGCCGGGGCCGGGAGGGTGCAGGCCTGGGTGGTCGGGCCGGGCGGCGGCGAGGGGGCGCGGCAGGCGCTGGCCGAGGCACTGTCGAGCGACGTCCCGGTCCTGGTGGACGCGGACGGGCTGACCGAGCTGGCCCGGCTCGGCCCGGACGCGCTGGCCGGCCGGACGGCCCCCACCCTGCTCACCCCGCACACCGGCGAGGCCGCCCGGCTGCTCGCGGGCGCAGACGGCACCGCGCCGCCGCCCGCCGACTCGCTGGCCGCCGCCCGGCTGGCCACCGCCCGCCGGCTGGCGGCCGCCTACCGGGCGACGGTCCTGCTCAAGGGCTCCACCACGGT
The DNA here is from genome assembly GCF_040684355.1 of Kitasatospora sp. NPDC091276. NCBI lineage: Bacteria > Bacillati > Actinomycetota > Actinomycetes > Kitasatosporales > Streptomycetaceae > Kitasatospora > Kitasatospora sp. NPDC091276. The sequence continues at coordinate 373,970 of NZ_JBFBFU010000003.1, forward strand.
GATCGCCGACCCGGGCGGCGCCGTCCGGGTCAACCCGACCGGCACGTCCTGGCTGGCCACCGCCGGCAGCGGCGACGTCCTGGCCGGCCTGGCGGGCTCCCTGCTGGCGGCCGGCCTGTCGCCGCTGGACGCCGCGTCGGTGGGCGCCTACCTGCACGGCCTGGCGGGCCGCCACGCGGCGGGCGACCCGGGCGCGCCGGTGACGGCGCCCGCGGTGGCGCAGGCGCTGCCCGCAGTGTGGCGGGCGGTGCGGGAGGCGTAGCCGGGGGCGTCGGTCGAGGGCGGGCGGGCGGTGCGGGAGGCGTAGGCCCGGGGCGGCGGGGCGGGCGGTGCGGAACCGATCGGTCCTCCGTGGGCGTCCGGAACAGGGTGACGAGCGGTGCGCCGCAGGTCGGCGCGGTGCCGGGGGCCCTGGCACCGGCCGCCGCACGGACGGGCCGTTCGGCGAGGACTCCGGGATGTCTGGGAGACTGACCCTGATGACAACTGCGAACACGACCGGCACGGCCACCCTGACCGACGGCGTACGGGCCGAGGCGACCATCGATCTGGCCGCCCTGCGCGGCAACCTTGCCGCGCTGCGCGAGCGCGTCGGCAGCTCGGCGGTGATGCTCGCGGTCAAGGCGGACGCCTACGGCCACGGCGCCGTCGAGTGCGCCCGCGAGGCGGTCGCGAACGGGGTCGGCTGGCTCGGCTGCGCGACGCCCGAGGAGGCGCTGGCACTGCGGGCCGCGGGCATCCGCCCGGAGCAGGCCCGCGTCCTGTGCTGGCTGTGGACGCCGGGCGGGCCGTGGCGGGAGGCGCTGCGCGCGGACATCGACATCTCGGTGAGCGGCCAGTGGGCGCTGGACGAGCTGCTGCCGGCCGTCCGGGAGACCGGTATCCCGGCCCGGGTGCACCTGAAGGCGGACACCGGTCTGGGCCGCAACGGCTGCCAGCCGCACGACTGGCCGCACCTGGTGGCCGCCGCCCGCCGCGCCGAGGCGGAGGGGCTGCTGACCGTGGTCGGCGTCTGGTCGCACTTCGCCGCCGCCGACGAGCCGGGCCACCCGTCGATCCAGGCCCAGCTGGACTCCTTCCACGCGGCGCTGGCCCGGGCCGAGGCCGCCGGGCTGCGCCCGGAGGTGCGGCACCTGGCGAACTCGCCGGCCACCCTGCTGCTCCCGCAGTCGCACTTCGACCTGGTCCGCACCGGCCTGGCCGCGTACGGGCTGTCGCCGGTGCCGGAGGTCGGGTCGCCGGCCGACTTCGGGCTGCGCCCGGTGATGGCGCTGACCGCGCGGCTGGCGCTGGTCAAGCACGTTCCGGGCGGGCACGGGGTCAGCTACGGCCACCACTACGTGACGCCGGGCCCGACCACGCTGGGCCTGGTCCCGGTCGGCTACGGCGACGGCATCCCGCGGCACGCCAGCGGCACCGGCCCGGTGCAGATCGGCGGCAAGTGGCGCACGATCGCCGGCCGGGTGGCGATGGACCAGTTCGTCGTGGACCTCGGCGGGGACACCCCCGCGATCGGCGACGAGGTGCTGCTGTTCGGCAACGGCGAGCAGGGCGAGCCGACCGCCGAGGACTGGGGCCGGGCCTGCGGCACCATCTCGTACGAGATCGTGACCCGGATCGGCGCCCGGGTCCCGCGCCGCTACCTGGGCGGCAGCCGCACCGAGGGCCCGGGCGCATGACGGAGGGACCGGCCGAGAGCGGCCCGGTCGCGGCGGTGGCCAAGGCGGCCGGCGCGGCCTCCGGGGTGAGCCGGGCCGGTGTGATCGGGATCTCGGTCGGCGTGCTGGCGGCCGGGGCGGCCGCCGGGGTGGCGATCGAGCGGCTGACCGTCGGCCGGGCGACCCGCCGCCGGGCCCGGGCCGAGCTGGACGCCGAAGCCCCGTACGGCTCGCTGCGCGGGCGCCCGCGGACGGTGGCCGCGCCGGACGGCACCGAGCTGTACGTCGAGCTGGACGGCACCGGCACCGGCCCCGAGCCGGACGGCGACACCTCCGGCCCCGAGCCGCTGACCGTGGTGTTCTGCCACGGCTACTGCCTCAACCAGGACAGCTGGCACTTCCAGCGGGCCGCGCTGCGCGAGGGACTGCGGCTGGTCTTCTGGGACCAGCGCAGCCACGGCCGCTCCGAGCGCTCCCGCTCCTACCTGGCCGGCGAGCCGGCCAGCATCGACCAGCTGGGCGGCGACCTCAAGGCGGTGATCGACGCCGTCGCGCCGACCGGGCCGCTGGTGCTGGTGGGCCACTCGATGGGCGGCATGACGGTGATGGCGCTGGCCGACCAGTACCCGGAGCTGTTCCGGGAGAGGGTCGCCGGGGTGGCACTGATCGGCACGCTGGCGGGGGACTGGAACGAGGTCAGCCTCGGGCTGCCGTCGGCCGGCGCGAAGCTGTTCAAGAAGGTCGCGCCCGGGATGATGCGGCTGCTGGGCCGACAGGTCGAGCTGGTGGAGGCGAGCCGGCGGCTCGGCGCGGACGTCGCCGCCGTCTTCTACCGGAGGTTCTCCTTCGGCGGCCGGGACGTCGACCCGGGCGTGGTGCGGTTCGCCGAGCAACTGCTGGACGCCACCCCGATCGACGTGGTCGCCGAGTTCTACCCGGTGTTCGGCACGCACGAGAAGTACGCGGCGCTCGCCGCCCTGAGCGGCCTGCCGACGCTGGTGCTGGCCGGTACGAAGGACCTGCTGACGCCGTCGGCGCACAGCGAGGCGATGGTCGCGCGGTTGCCCGGCGCGGAGCTGGTCCTGGTGGAGGGCGCCGGGCACCTGGTGATGCTGGAGCGCCCGGAGCTGGTCGACCACGAGCTGGTGGCGCTGCTGCGCCGGGCCGCCGACTTCGCCGCCGCCGCGCCGCCCCCGGCGGCCCTGGACGGCTCCTGACCCCTTCCCGGCGCGCGCCGGGCCGGCGATGTGGCACGGTAGCGGTGGCGGCCGGCGGTCGGCACGCCGGTACGGACCGAAGGGCAAGACACGCGCATGGGCTCGCACGCCACTCTCACCGTCCCCACCCCGGAGCGGATGGGCCGGCTCGGCCGGGAGCTGGCCGCGCTGCTGCGGCCCGGGGACCTGGTGCTGCTCTCCGGTGAACTGGGAGCGGGGAAGACCACGCTGACCCGGGGCCTGGGGGAGGGGCTGGGGGTCCGCGGGGCGGTGACCTCGCCGACCTTCGTGATCGCCCGGGTGCACCCGTCGCTGGTCGGCGGCCCGGCGCTGGTGCACGTGGACGCGTACCGGCTCGGCGGGGACCTGGACGAGATGGAGGACCTCGACCTGGACGTCTCGCTGCCGGAGTCGGTGGTCGTGGTCGAGTGGGGCGAGGGCAAGGTCGAGCGGCTGTCCGAGGACCGGCTGGAGGTGCGGATCGAGCGGGCCCTCGGCGACACCGCCGCCGAGGACGACCTGGACCCGCGCCGGGTGGTGCTGACCGGCCTCGGTCCGCGCTGGGCGGGCGTCGCGCTGGAGGCGCTCGGCTGAGGCCCGCACCCGGGTGTGCGCCGTTTTGCCGACGGGCTGTCGGGAAGTGTTGCGGGCGGGGTGCCGGGCGTGGTGGGATGGGTGCTGCGGTTAGGTCTGCCTAACTAGGGAGGCGCCATGTCGAGCACCACCCCCGCCCCGAAGCGCGCCGGGCACGGCGCCGGGGCCGGAGAGTCCGCCCGCCGCGTCCAGGGGGCGCCGATGCGGGCGCTGCTGGCCGCCTGTGCGGCCGCCGAGGCGGTGTCCACCCCGCCCGAGCCGGAGCCCCGGCGGGCCGAGGAGCCGGAGACGGGCACACCCCGCGCGGCCTGACTCACCTGGGCCGAGCTCAGGCGACCACGACCACCTTGGTGCCGTTCGGCGCGAAGTCCCAGAGCAGCTGGCCGTCCGGGCGGCCGCTGCGGATGCCGCCGGTCTTGGCGTTCGGCTCGGCGGTCGGGGTCGCGCCGTCCACGGCGGCGCTGAAGCCGAACACCACGCCGTTCTGCTGCGCGAAGCGCACCACGTGCTCGATCTGCTTGCCGTCCGTCCCGGTGGTCGTCGGGGTGCGGCTGTAGACCGAGTAGCTGCCCGGAGCCGGCTCGACCGAGCCCGGGGTGACCGGGAAGCCGGGTGCGACCTGCGGGTTCTTCTTCGGGTCGACCAGCCAGACGTAGTGGCTGCTGATCGAGTAGACCACCCTGGTGCCGCTGCCCGAGATGGTCGGCAGCGGCGGGGCCGTCGGGGTGGCCGAGGCGCTCGGCGTCGGGGAGGCGGCCGGCCCGCCGGACGTCGTGGTGCTGGCGGTCGGCTTGGCGCCGGCCGCCCGGTCCTGAGCACCGTTGGCCTGGAAGGCCAGCAGGCTCACCACCGCCAGGGCCCCCAGGGTCAGCCCCGTGACCACCACGCCAGGACCCATCTTCGCCACGTGCCGCTCCCGCCGCCGTCCCTTTACGTACCGCCCCATCGTGCCAGGTCCGTCCAGCCGGGGCGCGGCGCCCCGGATGTGTGTTCCCGGGCGGCACACCCGGTCGATCAGCCGGTCGGACCAACGTCGGTCTAACCTTGACCCGTGCTGCTGCTCGCGTTCGACACCGCTACCCCCGCCGTCACCGCCGCCGTCCACGACGGCACGGCCGTCCTCGCCGAGACCCACCAGGTCGACGCCCGGCGCCACGGCGAACTGCTCCTGCCCGCGATCGACCAGGTCCTGCGGGCGGCCGGCGTCGACAAGCACCGGCTCACCGGCATCGCGGTGGGCGTCGGCCCGGGCCCGTACACCGGCCTGCGGGTCGGCCTGGTGACCGCCGCCGCGCTCGGCCACGCCCTCGGGCTGCCGGTGCACGGCGTCTGCACCCTGGACGCGATCGCCCACCAGGCCCGCGCTGAGGGCCTGGCCGGGCAGCCGTTCACGGTGGCCACCGACGCGCGCCGCAAGGAGGTCTACTGGGCCTCCTACGACGCCGACGGCCGCCGTACCGAGGGCCCCGGCGTGGACCGCCCCGCCGAGCTGGCCCCGCGCCCGCGGTCGGTCGGTGCCGGCGCGCTGCTCTACCCCGAGACCTTCCCCGGCGCGCACGGCCCCGAGCACGTGTCGGCCGGCGCCCTGGCGGCCTTCGCCGCCGCCGAGCTGGCGGCCGGCCGCGAGCTGCTGCCGAACGTCCCGCTGTACCTGCGCCGCCCGGACGCCCAGGTGCCGGCCGCCTTCAAGAACGTTCTAGGGGGCAAGGCGGTGCTCCCGGCGTGAAACACGGCACCACCCTGCGCCCGATGCGCTGGTGGGACATCGCGCCGGTGATGGAGCTGGAGCTGCGACTCTTCCCCGAGGACGCCTGGTCCACCGGGATGTACTGGTCCGAGCTGGCCGAGACCCACCCCGGCGGCACCCGCCACTACACCGTCGCCACCAACGCGGACGGCGCCGTCGTCGGCTACGCCGGGCTGATGGCGATCGCCGGCGAGGGCGACGTCCAGACCATCGCCGTCGACCAGCGCCACCAGGGCGCCGGCCTCGGCGCGGCGCTGCTCACCGACCTGATCCGGGAGGCCGCCCGCCGCGGCTGCGCCGAACTGCTGCTGGAGGTGCGGGTGGACAACCCGCGCGCCCAGCGGCTGTACGAGCGCTTCGGCTTCCAGCCGGTGGGCATCCGGCGCGGCTACTACCAGCCCGCCAACGTCGACGCGCTGGTGATGCGCCTCGACCACCCCAGCACTGACCCGAAGGACCTTAAGGACACCCGCCATGGCTGACGAACCGCTCGTCCTCGGCATCGAGACCTCCTGCGACGAGACCGGCGTCGGCATCGTGCGCGGCACCACGCTGCTGGCCGACGCGGTCGCCTCCAGCGTCAACGACCACGCCCGCTTCGGCGGCGTCGTCCCGGAGATCGCCAGCCGCGCCCACCTGGAGGCGATGGTCCCGACCATCCAGCGCGCCCTGGACACCGCCGGCGTCAAGGCGAGCGACCTGGACGGCATCGCGGTCACCGCAGGCCCCGGCCTGGCCGGGGCGCTGCTGGTCGGTGTCAGCGCCGCCAAGGCGTACGCCTGGGCGCTGGACAAGCCGCTGTACGGGGTCAACCACCTCGCCTCGCACATCTGCGTCGACCAGCTGGAGCACGGCCGGCTGCCGTCGCCGACGATGGCGCTGCTGGTCTCCGGCGGGCACTCCTCGCTGCTGCTCAGCGAGGACATCACCAGCGACGTCCGCCCGCTCGGCGCGACCATCGACGACGCGGCCGGCGAGGCCTTCGACAAGGTCGCCCGGGTGCTCGGCCTGGGCTTCCCGGGCGGCCCGGTGGTCGACCGCACCGCCCGGGAGGGCGACCCCAAGGCGATCGCCTTCCCGCGCGGCCTGAGCGGCCGCAACGACCCCGCGTACGACTTCTCCTTCTCCGGCCTGAAGACCGCCGTCGCCCGCTGGGTGGAGGCCAAGCGCCGGGCCGGCGAGGAGGTGCCGATCGCCGACGTGGCGGCGTCCTTCCAGGAGGCCGTCACCGACGTGCTCACCCGCAAGGCCGTCAAGGCGTGCCGGGACAACGGCGTCGACCACCTGATGATCGGCGGCGGGGTGGCCGCCAACTCGCGGCTGCGCGAGATGGCCCAGCAGCGCTGCGACCGGGCCGGCATCCGGCTGCGGGTGCCCCGGCCGGGCCTGTGCACCGACAACGGCGCGATGGTGGCCGCGCTGGGCTCCGAGATGGTGTGGCGCGACCGCACGCCGTCCGCGCTCGACCTGTCCGCCGACTCCTCGCTGCCGGTGACCGAGGCGCACGTGCCGGCCGCGGACGTCCGGCACGGCGACGTCCACGGCCAGGCGTACCAGGCCCTCACCGGCGGCGCCGAGTGACCGTCGCCGCGATGTGGGAGGCCCGCGCCGCCGCCGGCCGCGGGGCCGAACTCGCCTCCTGGGCACGGGAGGTGGCGCTGCCGTCGGTGCGCGGCTCGGCCGGGCTGGTCCGCACCGAGCTGCTCGGCGCGCCCGGCGAACGCGTGCTGCTGATCACCTGGTGGACCGGCGAGCCGGTGCCGGTCGCCGACCCGCCGGCCGACCTGCTCGGCCGCCCGGTGCACCGCTGGTCCTTCACCAGCGAGCACGTCGAATAGGCCCCGTCCGGGAACCGCCGCCCCGACCGCTACCGTGCATAGCTGAGAAGAAGCTGGACGGGAACCGGGAGCGCGCTGCGGTGAACAGGGACGGTCGGAGCAGGACCAGGACGTACGCGGTGGGGGCGCTGGCCCTGCTGGCCCTGGCCACCGGATGCGGCGACAACGGGGGCGCCGCCGCCCCGGCGGCGGCCGGCGGCAGCTCGGCGGCCACGCCCCAGCCCACCGGCGGAGGCGCGGTGCCGACCAGCCCGGCCGGCACGCCCACCACCCCGGCCCCGGCCGGCGGGGACCCGGCGGCCTGGGCGAAGTGGAACCTCAAGCCGCTGGCGCCGGCCCCCGCACCGCCCGCGGACAAGCCCATCAAGCTCGAACGGACCGGCCCCGTACCGGTGTTCAGCGAGGTGAAGACGAGCGACAAGGTCGTCTTCATCACCATCGACGACGGTGCCGAGAAGGACCCGAAGTTCGTCGAGATGCTGACCGAGCTCAAGGTGCCGATCTCGATGTTCCTGACCCGGGACATCGTCAAGAACGACTACGGCTACTTCAAGCCGCTCCAGGCGCTCGGCAACCACATCCAGAACCACACCGTGGACCACCCGGTGATGAGCAAGATCCCGGCGGAGAAGCAGAAGTCCGAGATCTGCGACGCGCAGTCCGCGCTCACCCAGCAGTACGGCACCGCCCCGCTGCTGTTCCGCCCGCCGTTCGGGGACGGCGCCAACACCCCCACCCTGAACAACTCGGTCCAGCAGTGCGGCCCGCGCGCGATGGTGCTCTGGCGCGAGTCGATGCAGATCCACGACATGCAGTACCAGGCGGCGGACAAGAAGCTGAAGTCCGGCGACATCATCCTGGCGCACTTCCGCGGCCCGAAGGAGCTCAAGGGCGCCACGATGACCCAGATGTTCGGCGACCTGCTGGCCCGGATCCAGGAGCAGGGCTTCTCGGTGGCCCGGCTGGAGGACTACATCCAGGCGCCCGCCGCGTAGTCCGGGCGCCCGCCGCGCGGCCGCCTCAGGCGGGCCGGCCGAGCATCATCAGCGGCCCGTTGTCGGTGCGGCTGAGGATCACCGTGACGGCGTTCGGCCCGGAGGGCTTGAGCTGGCGGCGCAGCTCCTCCGGGGTGATCGCCATCCCGCGCTTCTTGATCACCACCGTGCCGACCCCGCGCTCGCGCAGCAGCGCCTTCAGCCGCTTGATGTGGAACGGCAGCACGTCGGTGAGCTCGAAGGCGTGCGCGTACGGGGTGGCCACCAGCCGGTCCGAGGTCAGGTAGGCGATCTTCGGGTCGATCAGCCGGCCGCCCACCTGCTCGGCGACCTCGGCCACCAGGTGGGCCCGGATCACCGCGCCGTCCGGCTCGTACAGGTAGCGCCCGACCGGGCCGGCCGGCGGGTCGGGCAGGTCGCCGCCGGTGAGGCTGGCGGCCTGCGGCAGCAGGGTGGCGCGGTGCGGGCGGGCGGCCCCGGTGCCGAACCAGAGCACCGCCTCCTTCACGTCGCCGTGGTCGGAGACCCACTCCGCCTCGGCGTCGGCCGGGACGGCCTCGTGCGGGATGCCCGGGGCCACCTTCAGCGCGCCGATCGGGGTCCGGCGGCCGGCCTCGATCGCCCAGGAGAGCGGCGGGGCGTACGCCTCCGGGTCGAACACCCGGCCGCGCGCCGTCCGCCGCGCCGGGTCGGTGAACACCGCGTCGTAGCCGGTGACGTCCACCTCGGCGACGTCCGCGCAGCGCACCCGGACCAGGTCGGCCAGGCCCAGCGCGGCCGCGTTGGCGGCGGTGGCGGCGCAGGCCGCCGGGTCCTTGTCGACGGCCAGCACCTCGATCCCGGCCCTGGCCAGCGCCAGCACGTCCCCGCCGATGCCGCAGCACAGGTCGGCCAGCCGGCGGACGCCCAGCTCGGCGAAGCGGCGCGCCCGCCACTCGGCCACGCTGCGCCGGGTGGACTGCTCGACGCCGTTGGGCGTGAAGTACATCAGGTCGGCGTCCGCCCCGAACTTCGCCCGCGCCCGCTGCCGCAGCCGGGCCTGCCCGAAGGCCGCCGACACCAGCTCGGCCGGGTGCTCCCGCCGCAGCCTGGTGGCCAGCGCCAGCTCCTCCTCGGGCGTGAACTCGCGCAGTTCGGCGAGCAGGGCCTGGCCCTCGGGGGCCAGCAGGGGCTGGAGGTTCTCGGTGTCCACGGGGCCATTCTGGCGGGTTGGCGGCCCCACCGGCTCCGACGGCCGGCGCGGTGGGCGGGGTCGCGGCTCGCGGCGGGAGTCCGCCCGGGGGCGGGGTGGTCGCACAGGAGTACGGCTCCGCGCCCGCGGTTCGGGATGCCCGGGCGCGCCGTTGGCACTCTGGTTGACTGAGTGCTAACACCGGCCTATGGTCGTCCTTGGCACTCCCCACTGGGGGAGTGCTAACGCGAAGACGTGTGCCTGACCCCCGCGACGGCAGGCCCACAGGTTCGCTCCTACCCGTTAGAAACCCCGTAATCTCCGAAGGGGAGCTCGGACGTGACCACCAGCAGCAAGGTTGCCATCAAGCCGCTTGAGGACCGCATCGTGGTCCAGCCGCTCGACGCCGAGACCACCACGGCCTCCGGCCTGGTTATCCCGGACACCGCCAAGGAGAAGCCCCAGGAGGGCGTCGTCCTGGCCGTCGGCCCGGGCCGCTTCGAGGACGGCCAGCGTCTGCCGCTCGACGTCGCCGTCGGTGACATCGTCCTGTACTCGAAGTACGGCGGCACCGAGGTGAAGTACCAGGGCGAGGAGTACCTGGTTCTCTCCGCTCGCGACGTTCTCGCCATCATCGAGAAGTAAGTCGTTCCGACCCGCCCCGGATCCGTGTCCCAAGTGACAGGGGCCCGGGGCGTGGTTGTTGGTTCACGTAGTCCGGCGGCCGGTGGGCCGGCCGAAGCCCCGAGGGAATAGGGAACATGGCGAAGATCCTGCAGTTCAACGAGGACGCCCGCCGCTCGCTGGAGCGCGGTGTCAACAAGCTGGCCGACACCGTCAAGGTGACCATCGGCCCCAAGGGCCGCAACGTCGTCATCGACAAGAAGTTCGGCGCCCCGACCATCACCAACGACGGTGTCACCATCGCCCGTGAGGTCGAGCTGGACGACCCGTACGAGAACCTTGGCGCGCAGCTCGTCAAGGAGGTCGCCACCAAGACCAACGACGTCGCGGGTGACGGCACCACCACCGCCACCGTGCTGGCCCAGGCCCTGGTCAACGAGGGTCTGCGCAACGTCGCCGCCGGTGCCGGCCCGGCCGCCCTGAAGAAGGGCATCGACAAGGCCGTCGCCGCCGTCTCCGAGCACCTGCTCTCGGTGGCCCGCGAGATCGAGGGCAAGGACGACGTCGCCGCCGTCGCGTCCCTCTCCGCCCAGGACACCCAGGTCGGCGAGCTGATCGCCGAGGCGATCGACAAGGTCGGCAAGGACGGTGTCATCACCGTCGAGGAGTCGAACACCTTCGGCGTGGAGCTGGACTTCACCGAGGGCATGCAGTTCGACAAGGGCTACCTGTCGCCGTACTTCGTCACCGACGCGGAGCGGCAGGAGGCGGTCCTGGAGGACCCGTACATCCTGATCAACCAGGGCAAGATCTCCTCCATCCAGGAGCTGCTGCCGCTGCTGGAGAAGATCCTCCAGGGCGGTGCCTCCCGGCCGCTGCTGATCATCGCCGAGGACGTCGACGGCGAGGCGCTGTCCACCCTCGTGGTGAACAAGATCCGCGGCACCTTCAACGCGGTCGCCGTCAAGGCCCCGGGCTTCGGCGACCGCCGCAAGGCGATCCTCGGCGACCTGGCCACCCTGACCGGCGGCACGGTCATCTCCGAGGAGGTCGGCCTCAAGCTCGACCAGGTCGGCGTGGACGTGCTGGGCACCGCCCGCCGCGTGACCATCACCAAGGACGAGACCACCGTCGTCGACGGCGCCGGTGACACCGAGGCCGTGGCCGGCCGCGTCGCCCAGATCAAGGGTGAGATCGCCGCCACCGACTCCGACTGGGACCGCGAGAAGCTGCAGGAGCGCCTGGCCAAGCTGGCCGGCGGCGTCTGCGTCATCAAGGTCGGCGCCGCCACCGAGGTGGAGCTGAAGGAGCGCAAGCACCGCCTGGAGGACGCCATCTCGGCGACCCGTGCCGCGGTCGAGGAGGGCATCGTCGCCGGTGGCGGCGCCTCCCTGGTGCACGCCGCCAAGGTGCTGGACGGCGGCCTGGGCCTGTCGGGCGACGAGGCGACCGGTGTCGCGGTGGTCCGCAAGGCGCTGCACGAGCCGCTGCGCTGGATCGCCCAGAACGCCGGCCTGGAGGGCTACGTCATCACCTCCAAGGTCGCCGAGCTGGAGATCGGCCAGGGCTACAACGCGGCCACCGGCGAGTACGGCGACCTGGTGAAGGCCGGCGTCATCGACCCGGTCAAGGTCACCCGCTCCGCCCTGGAGAACGCGGCCTCGATCGCCTCCCTGCTGCTCACCACCGAGACCCTCGTGGTGGAGAAGAAGGAAGAGGAGGCCGAGGCGGGCCACGGCCACGGTCACGGCCACTCGCACTGACGCCTGACGGTCGACCGGAGGCCCGGTCCGCGCCCCTCGGGGTGCGGCCGGGCCTCCGGCGTGTCCGGCGTTTGAGGCTTCAATCATCAGCATAATTTTGCCATTGGCAAAGATTGCCTTATAACTGAGGCATGATCGAGGCCCGTCACCTGCGCGTTCTGCGTGCCGTCGCCCGCACCGGCTCCTTCTCCGCCGCCGCCCGCGAGCTGGGCTGTACGCAGCCCGCCATCAGCCAGCAGATGAAGGCCCTGGAGAAGTCGGTGGACACCCCGCTGGTGGTCCGCTCCGGCCGGGGCATGCAGCTCAGCGAGGCGGGGCGGGTGCTGCTCAAGCACGCCACCGGGATCCTGGCCGGGCTCTCCGCGGCCGAGGAGGAGATCGCCGCGATCGCCGGGCTGCGGGCCGGGCGGGTGCGGCTGGTCTCCTTCCCGACCGCGAGCTCCACCCTGGTGCCGCCCGCGGTCGCCCGGCTGCGGGACAGCCATCCGGGGGTGCGCGTGTCGCTGGTCGAGGCGGAGCCGCCGGAGTCGCTGGCGATGCTGCGCGGCGGCGAGTGCGAGATCGCGCTGGCCTTCCGCTACCCGCAGTCCGACGGTGGCGCCGCGCTGCCGGCGCCCGCGCACGGGACGCCGCGCGAGGCGCGGGCCGAGGCCAACCTGGAGGCACAGCAGCTGAGCGCCGGCTCCGACTGGTCCGATCTGGTGGTCACCCCGCTGCTGGACGACCCGCTGGTGGGCCTGCTGCCCGCCGCGCACCGGCTGGCGGGGCGCGGCAGGCCGGTGGAGCTGGCCGAGCTGGCGGGGGAGCAGTGGATCGCGGGTTGCCCGCAGTGCCGGGGGCACCTGGTGGAGCTGTGCGCGGGGGCGGGCTTCGAGCCCCGGATCGACTTCGCGACCGACGACTATCCGGCGGTGGTCGGCCTGGTGGCGGCCGGGCTGGGGGTGGCGGTGCTGCCCCGGCTGGCGCTGGAGTCGGTGCGCCCGGACGGGGTGTCGACGGTGCCGGTGCGGACGGCCGCGGGGGCGCCGGCGGTGCGGCAGGTGGTCGCGCTGACCCTGCCGGATCTGGCCGAGGTGCCGGCCGTGGCGCTGATGCTGGAGCGGCTGGCGGGGTCGGCCGGGCGCTGACCTCTGGGGCCTGAGCGTTCTGGGCTGGGCTTGAACAGGCCGGGACGCCGAGAGGAAACGTTTCTTCACGGCGCGCCGTGGAGGCGGGGCTAGCGCCGGGCGATCGCCGGCGGGGTCAGCGGGACCTCCACCAGCCGGTGCCGCGAACGCCCCAGCATCTCCTCGCGCTCGTCCTCGGTCATCCCGCCCCAGACGCCGTACGGTTCGCGGACCGCCAGCGCGTGCGCCGCGCACTCGGTGATCACCGGGCAGCGCATGCAGACCTCCTTGGCGCTGGCCTCGCGCGAACTCCGCGCGGCCCCGCGTTCGCCCTCGGGGTGGAAGAAGAGCGAACTGTCCACGCCACGGCAGGCTGCGGAGAGCTGCCAGTCCCAGAGGTCCGCGTTGGGACCTGGGAGGCGGGAGAAATCTGCCATGGCTCATTCCCTTCAGAGGCTCGTCGGCCGTGGGCCGGCGCTCAGCGGGCTGCTGCTGGGCGGCACGGCGGGCGTCGATGCACTGGTGTGGACACCTGGAAATATGACTTACGGCAACTCCATGGACAAGTCACCCACAGAGTGGCACAACAGTCAATGACCATACGAAAGCTATAAAAACGGGCAAAGTGGGCAAGGGGTTCGGCGGGCGCGGGCGTGGCATTCGGGTGGCCGACGGGCGCGCGACACTCCGCACCGGTGTGCGGGTCGTGCGCCCACCGCGCGCGAGCTGGGGAAAAGTGCGGCGTGTGCACCGCGATGCGGCTGATCGGTAATGGGTTGGCCACGTACAGTGGTGGAGATGGCCCCGAAGGCCGTAACTCATTCGAGTGACGGTCGTTGGAAGTGCGGAGGCGGTTAGCGGGCGCCGGACGTCGGGAACGATCGCGCGGAATTCGAGGCGATCAGCACGGACTCTGTCGCCGATCGGCCGTGTCGGAGAGGTTCGTACCAGCCAGGAGGCTCAACGTGACGCGGATCAGCTGCGGAGGACGACGGTCATGACTTCCGTTCTCGTTTGCGACGATTCCCCGCTCGCCCGCGAGGCGCTTCGCCGCGCGGTCGCGACCGTACCCGGTGTGGACCGGGTCACCACCGCGACGAACGGGGAGGAGGTCCTCCGCCGCTGGGTGGCCGACCGCTCCGATCTCGTTCTGATGGACGTCCGGATGCCCGGCCTCGGCGGGGTCGAGACGGTCCGGCGGCTGCTGTCCGCCGATCCGGGCGCGCGGATCATCATGCTCACCGTCGCCGAGGACCTCGACGGGGTCGCGCTCGCGGTGGCCGCGGGCGCCCGCGGGTACCTGCACAAGGACGCCTCGCGCGCCGAGCTGCGGGCCACCGTCACCCAGGCCCTCGCCGACCCGACCTGGCGGCTCGCCCCGCGCCGGCTGCGCAGCCCCGACATGGGCGCGGCGCCCACGTTGACGGCGCGTGAGATCCAGGTGCTGGAGGGCATGAGCCACGGCCGCAGCAACGCCGAGATCGGCCGCGAGCTGTTCCTGTCCGAGGACACCGTCAAGACCCACGCCCGACGGCTGTTCAAGAAGCTCGGGGCCTCGGACCGCGCGCACGCGGTGGCGCTGGGTTTCCGCTGGGGCCTGGTCCGCTGACCGCCGGTGGCGCCGCCGGCTGCGGCGCGCCGCCGACGGTTCCCGGGACGGACGTCGTCCGGGCGTGTGACGTTACGGTCCCGAGGTTGCACCATGGAGGAGTGGAGCACCTCGGGGACCAGCGGACAGGCACTGCGGCGAACCACACGGCCGCGGGACATGCGGCGGACGGCGCGAAGGACGGGACCACCGACGGCGGCGGGGCGGGAGGCGGTACGGTGCAGGAGGGGCCGGTGGTGCGCGGCGGCACGCCGTACGGCGCCGCAGCGCATAACGTTCCGGTGCACAACTCCGGACGCGGTGCCGCGTTTTCCCGCTCGACCAGGCACCATGGACCGATGCGTGACGACGTCGCCGGTGCGGCCGGCCAGGCGGACCCGGTGGAGGCCGAGCCCTCCGGCCCGGGTGGCGATCCGTCGTACGCCGACCCCGGCGGCCCCGGCGCGGTGCCCGGCCCCGGTCGACCGCCGGTGCTCGGCGCGGGCGGCTCCCCGCTGGTGGGCGAGCTCGTCGCGGCCGCCGTCCGCGGTGAGGGCCCGGCCATCGACGCCCTGCTCGCCTACGTCCATCCGCTGGCGCTGCGCTACTGCCGCGGCCGGCTGGTCCGGCTGCCCGGCGGCGCCCGGCACCACGTGGACGACGTCGCGCAGGAGGTCTGCGTCGCGGTGTTGTGCGCGCTGCCCCGGTACAAGGACCAGGGGCGACCGTTCGAGGCCTTCGTCTACGGCATCGCCGCGCACAAGATCGCCGATCTGCAGCGGGCCGCGATGCGCGGGCCCGGCTCGACGGTCGTTCCGCAGGACGACCTGCCGGAGGTGCCGGACGAGGCGCTCGGCCCGGAGGAGCAGGCGCTGCTGAGCAGCGACGCGGCCTGGGCCAAGGAACTGCTCTCCAACCTGCCGGCCCGTCAGCGCGAACTGGTGCTGCTGCGGGTGGCCGCCGGGCTGTCGGCGGAGGAGACCGGCGAGGTGCTGGGGATGTCCCCGGGCGCCGTCCGGGTGGCGCAGCACCGGGCGCTCAGCCGGCTGCGGGCGCTGGCGGAGGAGTCCTCCTGAAGCCCTGACCGGCCGGAATGAGCCACGGGGGGCCGGTGTTGTCAAGGGCACACGAGGACACATTCGCGGTGCCAGTACCATGGGGTATCGGCGCCTGGGCGGGTTGCCAAAGTTTCGCGGGTGCGCGCGGGGTTCCCCTGGAGGTTCCTCCAAAACCACCCGGCTTCGGCGGTCTGCTGCGAGTGAGCGATGAACGCGCCCCACCCTCAGGGCGTGAGCGGAATAGGCCGGCCACGGAAGGTACCCCCCAAATGTCTTACAACGCCGCAGGCGTACCCGAGAAGTTCGCCATGCTCGGGCTCACGTTCGATGACGTCCTGCTGCTGCCCGGGGCCTCCGCGGTGCTGCCGAACCAGGTCGACACCTCCTCGCGGGTCTCCCGGAACGTGCGCGTGAACATCCCGCTGCTCTCCGCCGCGATGGACAAGGTCACCGAGGCGCGGATGGCGATCTCGATGGCCCGCCAGGGCGGCGTCGGCGTGCTGCACCGCAACCTGTCGGTCGAGGACCAGGCCAACCAGGTCGACCTGGTGAAGCGCTCCGAGTCCGGCATGGTCACCGACCCGATCACGGTCGGCCCGGACACCACGCTGGCCGAGGCCGACGCGCTGTGCGCCAAGTTCCGCATCTCCGGCGTGCCGATCGCGGACGAGGCCGGCAAGCTGCTCGGCATCGTCACCAACCGTGACATGGCCTTCGAGTCCGACCGCAGCCGCCAGGTCCGCGAGATCATGACCCCGATGCCGCTGATCACCGGCAAGGTCGGCATCTCCGGGGTGGACGCGATGGCGCTGCTGCGCCGCCACAAGATCGAGAAGCTGCCGCTGGTCGACGACGAGGGCCGGATCAAGGGCCTGATCACCGTCAAGGACTTCGTCAAGGCCGAGCAGTACCCGAACGCCGCCAAGGACGCCGAGGGCCGTCTGCTGGTCGGTGCCGCCGTCGGTGCCAGCGCCGAGGCGTTCGACCGGGCCCAGGCCCTGGTCGAGGCCGGTGCGGACTTCCTGGTCGTGGACACCTCGCACGGCCACAGCCACAACGCGCTGGCCTGGATCGGCAAGATCAAGTCGGCCGTCGGGATCGACGTGGTCGGCGGCAACGTGGCCACCCGCGACGGCGCCCAGGCGCTGATCGACGCCGGCGTGGACGGCGTCAAGGTCGGCGTCGGCCCCGGCTCCATCTGCACCACCCGCGTGGTCGCCGGCATCGGCGTCCCGCAGATCACCGCCATCTACGAGGCCGCGGTGGCCTGTCAGGCGGCCGGCGTGCCGGTCATCGGCGACGGCGGTCTCCAGTACTCCGGCGACATCGGCAAGGCGCTGGCCGCCGGCGCCGACACCGTGATGCTGGGCTCGCTGCTGGCCGGCTGCGAGGAGTCCCCGGGTGAGCTGATGTTCATCAACGGCAAGCAGTTCAAGTCCTACCGCGGCATGGGATCGCTGGGCGCGATGCAGTCCCGCGGCCAGGGCCGCTCGTACTCCAAGGACCGCTACTTCCAGGCCGAGGTGGCCTCGGACGACAAGCTCGTCCCCGAGGGCATCGAGGGCCAGGTGCCCTACCGCGGCCCGCTGTCGGCCGTGCTGCACCAGCTGGTCGGCGGCCTGCGCCAGACCATGGGCTACGTCGGCGCCGCCACCATCGCCGAGATGGAGAGCAAGGGCCGCTTCGTCCGGATCACCTCGGCGGGCCTCAAGGAGAGCCACCCGCACGACATCCAGATGACCGTCGAGGCGCCGAACTACTCCAACCGCTGAGTCCGCGGACATCGAGGGCCCGTCGCCGCACCCCGGCGCCGGGCCCTTCGGCGCGCCCGGGGGCGGGGGCGGGCCGCCGGGGTGGGCCCCGCGCCCCGGAGGCGAGCGCGCGAGGCAACCGGGGTGCGGGATACTGGGGGCGGCCGGGGTGACCCGGCGGGCATGAGCAACAAACCAGAAGGGCTCGAAGTGACTGAGATCGAGATCGGGCGAGGCAAGCGCGGCCGACGGGCGTACTCCTTCGACGACATCGCCGTCGTCCCCAGCCGCCGTACCCGGGACCCGAAGGAGGTCTCGATCGCCTGGCAGATCGACGCCTACCGCTTCGAGCTGCCGTTCCTGGCCGCCCCGATGGACAGCGTGGTCTCGCCGCAGCAGGCCATCGCCATCGGTCGCCTCGGCGGCCTCGGCGTGCTGAACCTGGAAGGCCTCTGGACCCGCTACGAGGACCCGCAGCCGCTGCTCGACGAGATCGCCACGATCACCGACGAGGCCGCCGCGACCCGCCGCCTCCAGGAGATCTACGCCGCGCCGATCCGCGCCGAGCTGATCAAGCAGCGGATCCAGGAGGTCCGCGACTCCGGTGTGGTCACCGCCGCCGCGCTCTCGCCGCAGCGCACCGCCGAGTTCTCCAAGGCCGTCGTGGATGCCGGCGTCGACGTCTTCGTCATCCGCGGCACCACCGTCTCGGCCGAGCACGTGTCCAGCGGCGCGGAGCCGCTCAACCTCAAGCAGTTCATCTACGAGCTGGACGTCCCGGTGATCGTCGGCGGCTGCGCCACGTACACCGCGGCCCTGCACCTGATGCGCACCGGCGCGGCCGGCGTGCTGGTCGGCTTCGGCGGCGGCGCCGCCCACACCACCCGGGGCGTCCTCGGCATCCAGGTGCCGATGGCCACCGCCGTCGCCGACGTGGCCGCGGCCCGCCGGGACTACATGGACGAGTCCGGCGGCCGCTACGTGCACGTGATCGCGGACGGCGGCGTCGGCTACAGCGGCGACATCCCGAAGGCCGTCGCCTGCGGCGCCGACGCGGTGATGATCGGTGCCGCGCTGGCCCGCGCCACCGACGCGCCCGGCAAGGGCTTCCACTGGGGCATGGAGGCCGTCCACGAGGAGCTGCCGCGCGGCAAGCGGGTGGACCTCGGCACGGTCGGCACCACCGAGGAGATCCTGACCGGTCCCTCGCACACCCCCGACGGCACCATGAACCTGTTCGGCGCGCTGCGCCGCGCGATGGCCACCACCGGCTACACCGAGCTCAAGGAGTTCCAGCGGGTCGAGGTGACCGTCAACCCGGCGCTCAACCACCGCTGAGACGCGTCGTGGTGAAGGCCCCCGTCGGTTCCGGCCGGCGGGGGCCTCGGGCTGTCCGGACCGGAGTCAGCCGCGGTTGGCGGTGCGGCGGGTGAGGAGGAAGCCGCCGACCAGGGCGATGCCGTAGAAGGCGAGGTCGAGCGCGCGCAGCTCGGCGCGCCAGTGCGCCAGGGCGTCGTGCGGCAGGCCGCGCGGGCCGGGGCCGGCCGCGTGCACCCGGCGGAGCTGGCCGGTCAGCTGGCCGAGCAGCAGCGCGCAGGCCGCGAGCAGCGCGCCGAGCAGCGGCAGCACCCGGCTGCGGCCGCCGAGCCGGCCGAGCGGTAAGGCGACCAGGGCGGCGAGGGCGATGGCCAGCCAGCCGAGGCTGTCCGCGGCCCGGGCCGGCGCGCAGCCGTAGGCCAGGCCGCCGAGCAGCATGGCGAGGAGGGCGAGGGCGACCGCCAGGGCGGTGCGGCGGCGCGGGCCCGTCCGGTGGGAGCGGACGGCGGGGACGTATCCGGCCACCGGGACACCGGGCATACCGGGCGCGACGTAGCCCTCGGGGGAATCCAGGGTGGGTGTGACCGAGTAGTGCTGGGCGGTGCGCGGCCGGCCCGACTGGCCGTCAGCGCCCGGTGCGGGTGCGGTCATGGGCGTCGGATCCCCCCGGAAAGACGATGAGCTGCCGAACGGTAGCAGCGCCCCGGCCAGATCTTGGCGAGTTTTCGATCACAGATCGGGCACGGAGCGCCGAGCCCGATCCGGCACGCCCCGGATCGGGTGCGGGGGCCGGGTGGTCCCGGCCCCCGGGGACAGGGGATGATGGAGACTTGGGCGTTCGGGCCTGAGGCCGGGCCGACACGCCGTCACCACGACCGCCAGCAGCACATGGGGGAACGTTCCGAATGACCCAGGCGCAGGGTTCCACCGGCCGCCTCCTGGCCGGCCGCTACCGGCTGAACGGCGTGCTCGGGCGCGGCGGCATGGGCACCGTCTGGCGCGCCGAGGACGAGATGCTGGGGCGGACCGTCGCGGTCAAGGAACTGCGGATGAACGCCAGCGTCGAGGAGGAGGAGAAGCACCGGCTGATCGTCCGGACGCTGCGCGAGGCCAAGGCCACCGCACGGATCCGGCACAACTCGGCGGTCACCGTCTTCGACGTGGTCGACGAGGACGACCGGCCGTGGATCGTCATGGAGCTGGTCGAGTCCCGCTCGCTGGCCGACGTCATCCGGGAGGACGGGCCGCTGGCCCCCGCCCGGGCCGCCGAGATCGCGCTCGACGTGCTCGGCGTGCTGAGCGCCGCGCACGCGCTGGGCATCCTGCACCGGGACGTCAAGCCGTCCAACGTGCTGATCGGCGACGACGGCCGGGTCGTGCTCACCGACTTCGGCATCGCCAGCGTGGAGGGCGACGCCTCGGTCACCTCCACCGGCATGCTGGTCGGCGCGCCCTCGTACATATCCCCGGAGCGGGCCCGCGGGCAGAAGCCCGGGCCGCCGGCCGACCTGTGGTCGCTGGGCGGCACGCTGTACGCGATGGTCGAGGGCCGGCCGCCGTACGACCGGGGCTCGGCGCTGGCCACCCTGACGGCGGTGATGACGGAGGAGCTGACCGCTCCGGTGAACGCCGGGGCGTTGCAGCCGGTGATCGAGGGGCTGCTCGCCAAGGACCCGGCCGAGCGGCTGGACGCCTCGCAGACCCGGTCGATGCTGAAGCGGGTCGTCGCGGAGGCCACCTCGAAGGCCGAGTCGACCACCGTGCACGCGCTGCCGGTCGAGCGGCCGGCCGTCGCGGTGGAGCCGGAGGAGGCCCCGGCGGAGGCCGAGGAGGGCCGCAAGCGGTCCATCGGCGGGCTGCTGGGGACGGTCCGGGTGGGCAGCCGGGCCAAGGACGAGGAGCCCGCCGCCGCGGCGGAGCCCGTCGTGGAGCCGGCGCCCGAGCCCGCTTCGCCGTCCTCGGAGGTGGCGTCGGGCTCGGCGTCGGGTTCGGCTCCGGCGGCCGAGCCGATCCGGCCGGTGACCAGTGAGTGGACCCTGGGCGCCACGCAGGCGGCCGGTGCCGACCCGCGCAACGGGCGGCGGCGGCTGGCCGTCGTCACCGTGGTGCTGGTCCTGCTGCTGATCGCCGGGGTGGTCGCGGTGCTCCAGGCCGTCGGCAACGGGGACGACTCGTCGGCGAACGGCGCGGGCGCCACCTCGTCGGTCTCGGCCGGCCCCGAGACCGGGCCGAGCGGGACCCAGGCCGCGTCCGTTCCGCCCGCGGAGCCGGAGCCGGGCACCGACAAGCCCGCCCCGGAGAAGCCGGCCACCGACACGCCGGCCCCCGACAAGCCGGCCGACACGCCCGGCCCCTCCGCGGCGAACCCGCCGGCCGCCGGCTCGCCCGCCACCACCCCCGCGCAGAGCCCGACCCCTCCGGGGACCGCCGTGCCGGCCGGTTACCACGAGTACAAGGACCCGACCGGCTTCTCGGTCGTCCTGCCGGACTGGCTCCAGCCGGCCGGTTCGGAGGGCGTCCGCCGGATCTTCAAGGGCAACGGCAGTACCCTGACCATCGAGTGGACCACCACCCCCGGTCCCAGCGCCGTCGCCGACTGGCAGGAGTCCGAGCCGGGCCTGCGTTCGAAGGTCACCAACTACCAGCGGGTCAACCTGGCCGCGATCAACTACCGGCAGTGGAGCAACGCGGCCGACTGGGAGTGGATCAGCGGCACGCCGCGCACGCACTCGCTCAACCGGGGCTTCGTCACCGGGAACCCGGCCAAGTACGGCTACGCGATCTACTGGATCACCCCGGACGCGGACTGGGGTGCCCCGGCCAACTCCCAGGCCCGGGACACGGCCTTCGCCACTTTCCAGCCCGCGCCGTAGATCCTGGCCCCGGCCGGGCAGGGCCTAGCCGATCAGGCGGGCCTTGGCCCGGGTGAACTCCTCGTCGGTGAGCGCGCCGGAGGCGTGCAGGGCGGCCAACCGCTCCAGCTGGCCGAGGAGTTGGTCGCCCGCGCTGAGGTCGGCGGGGGCGGTGTCGGCCGCCGGGCGGGCGGCCGAAGCGGCTTTGCGGGCGAGCCGGGCGGCCTCCCGGAGCTGCTCGGCGAAGACGTCGGCCTTGGCCACGTCCTCGAACCGGTGCGAGCCGGTCAGCGCGACGACGGTGAGCACGTCGCCGTTGAGCTTGGTCCTGGCCACGGCCGCGTCCGTGACCGCCGTAAGCGGAACCGGGACCGGCGGTTTACCGTCCTTGAGAAAGAGCAGTCGGTGGGTCGTGAGGACGAGCACGCCCTTGCGGAAGTGGTCGGGATGGCGCCCGGCCGTCGAGGCGACCGGATTCTCGCCGTCGATGACGGCCGCCTCCACGGTGCGCACGGCCTCGGCCTGATTGGCTTGGCTGTTGTTTCCCGCCACCTTGAAGGCGGTGTCGATCAGATCGGTCCAGTCCATGGGACCGAGCGTAAAGGAGCCGCTCAGTAGGCTGCTCGGTGAGCGAGAGGAACTGGCATGCGAGGCGGCCCGGGGCAATTGCTGGCGGGACGGTACCGGCTGACGGACCGTCCCGAACTCCTGCGGGCCCTGGCGGTGGACGACCGCACCGGGGAGTCCGTGCTGCTGCGCGCCCTGGAGCTGCCCGCGCTGCTGACCACCGGTCAGGACCTGGACGGCGAGGTGCCCGCGCACGCCGACCGGCTGGTCCGCCGGGTGGCGGCGGTCGGCTCGTCCGCGCCGACCGGGCACCCCCGGCTGCTGCGCGGGCTCGGTGCCTTCGTCGAGGGCGAACTGCTGTGGACGGTGGAGGAGCGGTCGGGCGCCATGACGCTGGCGGACCTGGTGGCGGCCGGACCGGTGCCGCCCTACCGGGCGGCCGAGCTGGCGGCGGACCTGGCCGGCGCGCTGCGGGCGCTGCACGAGGACGGACTCGTCCACGGGAACCTGACCCCCGAGTCCGTGCTGGTCTGCGAGGACGGCGCGGCGATGCTCGGCGGGCTGCTGTCCGGGGTGGCGCAGGAGGCGCTGGCCGAGGACCTCGGCGGCCCGGGCGGGCGCCGCCGGTACGACGTGCGGGCCACCCTGGTCGGCCCGGTGGCGGAGCGCTGGCCGCTGGACGGCGGCCCGGCGGGCGACTGCTGGGCGCTCGGGGTGCTGGTGCAGCGGCTGGTCACCGGCCGCTCGCCGTTCCCGGACGGCGGCGTGCCGGAGCTGGTGTCGGCGGTCCGGGACGGGCGGCGGGAGCCCGCCGCGGCCTGCGGGCCGCTGGCGCCGCTGGTCGAGCGGCTGCTGCAGCCCGACCCCTCGCTGCGGCCGACCGCCGAGGAGGCCCGCCGGGAGCTGGCGGCGCTGCTCGCGGGCGCGCCGGAGCCGGTCGACGAGGAGTGGGCGGCGCGGGCGCTGGTGCTGAGACCGGAGGCCCCGCTGGTGCGGCGTCGGCGCGGGCGGGGTGGTGGACGGGGGCGGCCGGAGGTCGTCGTGGGCGCGGACGTCGGGGTGGGCGCCGGGCGGCCGGACGAGGTGCGGTCGCCGCGGATACCTCCGGCGCTGCTCGGCCCGCTGCTGGTCGGGGGCGTGTTCCTGCTGCTGGTGCTGGGAGTGACCGCGGTGGTGCTGTTCGCAGGCTGACGGCCCCGGACTGTCCCGGGCCGTCGGTCCGACGGGTGAGCGTGATTACCGGGGCTGGCAAGGTGCGCCTAATGTGTGCGTGGGATTTGTTCGAACAGTGGTCTGCACCAGGCCCTCCGTCGCTGTGACGGCAGACGGATGTGAGGGGGAGTGGTCGCCGATGGGCGTGCAGGACCGGCCGGAGACGGCCGAGACGGAGCGGCTGCTGGCCGGGCGGTACGAGCTGGGCGACCGGCTCGGCCGCGGCGGGATGGGGACCGTCTGGCGGGCCTGGGACCGGATGCTGAACCGCGAGGTCGCGGTCAAGGAACTGACCGTCAACCACCTGCCCGAGGACGAGCTGCAGATCCTGCACGCCCGGATGAAGCGGGAGGCCAGCGCGGCCGCCCGGATCAAGCACCCCGGCGTGATCACGGTGCACGACGTGCTGGAGCAGGACGGCCGGCCGTGGATCGTCATGGAGCTGGTGGACGGCCGCTCGCTGGCCGACGTGATCAGCCAGGACGGCACCCTGCAGCCGCGCGCCGTCGCCGAGGTCGGCAGCCAGGTGCTCGCCGCGCTGCACCGCGGCCACCAGCTCGGCGTCCTGCACCGCGACGTGAAGCCGGCCAACGTGCTGCTGGAGCGCGGCACCGGGCGGGTGGTGCTGCTGGACTTCGGCATCGCGACGTACGAGGGCTCGGCCGAGCTGACCCGGCCGGGCGACCTGGTCGGCTCGCCGGACTACCTGGCGCCGGAGCTCGCCCAGGGCGAGCGGCCGGGGCCGGCCTCCGACCTGTGGGGCCTCGGGGCGACGCTGTACGCCGCGGTGGAGGGCCAGTCGCCGTTCCGCCGGACCTCGCCGATCACCACGCTGGCCGCCGTGGTGGGCGAGCCGCTGCCGGAGCCGCTCCGGGCCGGGCCGCTGGGCCCGGTGCTGGCCGCGCTGATGGCCAAGGACCCGGCCGAGCGGCCGAACGCGGACGAGGCCGCCCGGATGCTGGCCGAGGTGAAGGCCGGGCACACGATCGGCCTGAAGTCGGTCGCGCCGCTGCGCGCGCCCACCCAGTCGGTGCCCGTGGTGGACCGCAGCGAGCGCCCGGCGGCGGCGGAGGACCACGCGGAGGAGGCCGCGCCGGGGACGACGGTGGAGGCCGAGGAGCCGACCGGGGTGCGCTCGGGGGCCGTTCCGGACACCACCGGGGGCGCGGCCGACGAGGCGGCGGCGCTCACCGCAGCGGTCGCGCCGGTGGCGCACCCCGTCACGCCCGCGCGCGGGCCGGCCAAGCGCCGCAGCACCCTGAAGATCGTCGTGATCGCGGTGGCCGTCGGCCTGCTGGCGGCCGGCGCGACCTTCCTCGCCACCCGGCACACCACCACCGGGCACGTCGCCGCCTCCACGGCCGACGAGCCCGTCCCGACCGCCTCCGTCAGCCCGGACCCCACCAGTGGCGCCAGCCCGGGGCCGGCGGCGCCCAACGGCTACCACTGGGTCGACGACCCGGCCGGCTTCCGCTTCCCGCTGCCCTCGGTCAGCCCGGCCTGGCAGCGCAGTGCCACACCCGACAACCAGGTCTACTACAGCCCCGACAACAAGGTGCACTACCTGCAGTTCGCGGTCACCGTCGGCCAGTCGGTCAAGCCACTGGACCACCTGCGGCAGATGGAGGCCACCGTCTCCAAGAACCTGAAGGAGTACAAGCAGCACAAGATGACCGGCGTCGCGGTGAACGGCCACGAGGCGGCCGTCTGGGAGTTCAGCTACCTCGCCAAGGAGGGCGGCCGGCGCCGGGCGGTCGAGGCCGAGTTCATCGACGACGACGGCACCAGCTACGCGATCTACTCGTCCAGCCCGGACCGGGGCAACGAGTGGAACGAGGCGGAGCAGCGCTTCAACGCCGTGCTGCACTACTTCGCGCCGACCCGCTGACCGGGGGGAGCCCGCTCCACCCGGCCGCGGCAGATTCTTGTTACCGACGGGTACCGGACCGGCCGTCGAGCGCCTAGGCTGCGCCGTATGTCGGACCTCACAGCAGGCGCAGCGGCCACCGAACACCCCGCGACCGGGAACCCGCCCGCCCCCGGCGGGGGCCGGACCGTCGCGGCGGCCGTCCCGCCGTCCCTGGTCGCCCGGCTGGCCGCCGGCGTCACCGCCACCGGCGAGCCCAGCCTGGTGGAGACCGTCGCCCCGCTGACCGGCGAGCGGCTGGCGAGCCTGCCGCGGTCCACCCCGGCCGACGTCGAGGTCGCCTTCGAACTGGCCCGCCGCGCCCAGACGGCCTGGGCCGTGCTGCCGGTGCGCCGCCGCGCGGCCGTCCTGCTGCGCTTCCACGACCTGCTGCTCAAGCGGCAGGACGAGGTGCTGGACCTCGTCCAGGCCGAGACCGGCAAGGCCCGGCTGCACGCCTTCGAGGAGGTGCTGGCCGTCGCCATGGCCGCCAGGCACTACGGGCGGGCCGCGCACGGCTACCTCCGGGACAAGCGGCGAGGCGGGGCGCTGCCGGTGCTCACCCACGCGGTCGAGGCCCGTCGGCCCAAGGGCGTGGTCGGCCACATCTCGCCCTGGAACTACCCGCTGGAGCTGTCCGTCGGCGACGTCCTGCCCGCCTTCGCGGCCGGCAACGCCGTGGTCAACAAGCCGGACACGCAGACCGCGCTGACCGCGCTGTGGGCCCGCGAGCTGCTGATCGAGGCCGGGCTGCCGGCCGACCTGTGGCAGGTCGTGATCGGCGACGGCCCGGTGATCGGTCCCGCCGTGGTGGAGCACGCCGACTACGTCTCGTTCACCGGCTCGACCCGCACCGGCCGGGAGGTCGCCCAGCGCGCCGCCGCCCGGCTGGTCGGCGCCTCGCTCGAACTCGGCGGCAAGAACGCCATGCTGGTCCTCTCCGACGCCGACCTCGACCGGGCCGCCGCGGGCGCCGTGCGGGCCTGCTTCTCCTCCGCCGGGCAACTGTGCATCTCGATCGAGCGGCTGCTGGTGCACCGCTCGGTGGCCGACGACTTCCTGGAGCGCTTCGCCGCCCGCACCCGGGCGCTGCGCCTCGGCGGCGGCCTGGCCTACGGCGCCGACATGGGCTCGCTGGTCTCCGTCCGCCAGCTGGAGACCACCACCCGGCACGTGGAGGAGGCGGTCAAGGCGGGCGCCACCGTGCTGGCCGGCGGCCGGGCCCGGCCCGACCTCGGCCCGTACTTCTTCGAGCCGACCATCCTCGACGGGGTCACCCCGGACATGGCGGTCTGCGGCGAGGAGACCTTCGGCCCGGTCGTCTCCGTCTACCGCTTCGACACCGACGACGAGGCGGTGGCCGCCGCCAACTCCACGCCGTACGGCCTGAACTCCAGCGTCTGGACCAGGGACACCCGGCGCGGCCGGGCGGTCGGGGCCCGGCTGCGCACCGGCACGGTCAACGTCAACGAGGCCTACGCGGCCGCGTACGGCTCGATCGGCTCGCCGATGGGCGGCATGGGCGACTCCGGGCTCGGCCGCCGCCACGGTGCCGAGGGCATCCTGCGCTTCACCGAGGCGCAGACCGTCGCGACCCAGCGGCTGATGCCGATCGCGCCCTCGTTCGGGCTGGACGACCGGCAGTTCGCCGCGGTGATGACCGGCGGGCTGCGGGTGCTGAAGGCGCTGCGGTTCAAGTAGCCGTCCCGGGCCGAAGGTTCAAGTAGCCGTACCGGCCCGGCGGTTCGTCCCCGTGGGTCGGAGTCGGCCCGGCCGGTGGTCCGGTCCGACCGTCCGGCAGCCAGGTTCCGTCCGGCAGTCAGGTTCCGTCCGGCAGTCAGGTTCCGTCCGGCAGCCAGGTTCCGTCCCGCAGTCAGGTTCGCCCGTCCCGTAGTCAGGTTCGCGTCCCGAAGGAGCAGTGGCAGATGGTGGAGTCCGGCGGTGCGGCGGAGTTCGACTACGACGTGGTCGTGGTCGGCTCCGGCTTCGGTGGTTCGGTCGCCGCGCTGCGGCTGACCGAGAAGGGCTACCGGGTCGCCGTCCTGGAGGCCGGTCGGCGCTTCGAGCGGGACGAACTGCCCAGGAACTCCTGGGACCTGCCGAACTACCTGTGGGCGCCGAAACTCGGCCTCTACGGCATCCAGCGGATCCACCTGCTGGCCAACGTGCTGATCCTGGCCGGCGCCGGGGTCGGCGGCGGCTCGCTGAACTACGCCAACACCCTGTACGTGCCGCCGAAGGCCTTCTTCGAGGACCGCCAGTGGCGCCACATCACCGACTGGCAGGAGGAGTTGGCGCCGTTCTACGACCAGGCGCAGCGGATGCTCGGGGTCCGGCTCAACCCGACCGTCACCCCCTCCGACGTGCACCTCAAGGCCGCCGCCGAGCAGATGGGGGTGGGCGACACCTTCCACATGGCGCCGGTCGGGGTCTTCTTCGGGGACGGCCGGGACGCCGGCGGCAGGGCCAAGGCGGCGCCCGGGGACGAGGTCGCCGACCCGTACTTCGGCGGCGCCGGGCCGGCCCGCAAGGCCTGCGTGGAGTGCGGCGAGTGCATGACGGGCTGCCGGCACGGGGCCAAGAACATGCTCACCGAGAACTACCTGCACCTGGCCGAGCGGGGCGGCGCCGAGATCCACCCGCTCACCACGGTGGCCCGGATCCGGGAGCTCCCCGGAGCCGACGGGAGCCACGGCTACGCGGTGGACGTGCGCCGGACCGACTCCCGTTCCCGCACCGACCGGGTGAAGGCGGGCGCGCGGACCATCACCGCCGCCCGGGTGGTGGTCGCGGCCGGGACGTACGGCACCCAGTCGCTGCTGCACCGGATGCGTGACGGGGGGCACCTGCCCCGGATCTCCGCCCGGCTCGGCGAGCTGACCCGCACCAACTCCGAGGCGCTGGTGGGCGCGCAGACCACCGACCGGCGCTACGGCAGCCGGGTGGACTTCACCAAGGGCGTGGCGATCACCTCCTCGATCCACCCGGACGCCAGCACCCACATCGAGCCGGTCCGCTACGGCAAGGGCTCCAACGCGATGGGCGCGCTGTCGATAGCCCAGGTCAAGGGCGGCGGGCGGGCCCCGCGCTGGCTGCGCTACCTGGGCGGGTCGGTGCGCCACCCGGTGACCTTCGCCCGCTCGATGAACCAGCACCGCTGGTCCGAGAAGACGATCATCGGCCTGGTGATGCAGTCGCTGGACAACTCGATCACCGTCTCGCTGAAGAAGGACCTGCTCGGCAAGAGCCGGCTCACCTCCGCCCAGGGCCACGGCGCCCCCAATCCGACCTGGATCCCGGCCGCCGAACAGGGCGCCCAGGCGCTGGCCGAGCAGATCAACGGCTTCGCGGGCAGCAGCGCCGGCGAGATCTTCGACATCCCGATGACCGCCCACTTCCTCGGCGGCTGCCCGATCGGCGACGCTCCCGAGACCGGCGTGGTCGACCCCTACCACCGGCTGTACGGCCACCCCGGGATCAGCGTGGTCGACGGCGCGGCCGTCTCCGCCAACCTCGGGGTGAACCCCTCGCTGACCATCACCGCGCAGGCCGAGCGCGCCATGTCGATGTGGCCCAACAAGGGCGAGGCGGACCGCCGTCCGGCCCAGGGCGAGGCCTACCGGCGGGTCGCCCCGGTGGCGCCGTCCCGGCCGGCCGTCCCGGAGGACGCGTTCGGCGCGCTCCGACTGCCGCTGCTGCCCGTCCCGGAGGTCCCGAAGAAGCGCGGCTGAGCAGGCCTCGACGGGCCAACCCGCCCGGCTCGGTGCCCGGTTGACATTCGTTCGGATCCGATGGGATAAACGGGCTTTCTGGGGGACCAGGAACTCGTCGAGCGGGGGGAAACCGGTCCATGGCCATCTGCGCATCGTGCGGCGCGGCATCGGTGGAAGGGGCGTCCGCGTGCGTCTCGTGCGGGCGGCCGCTGACGCCGCCCCCGCCGACGGCCGCCATGCCCGCGGTACCTCCCGTCGTTCCGCCTCCCGTACCGCCGGCCGTACCGCCCCTGCCGGCGTACGGTCCGCCGTCCGCCGCGCCCGGGTACCCGCCGCCGCCTCCGCCGCCCGGGTACGGCCCGCCGCCCGGCTACGGCCCGGGCCACCCGCAGCCCGCCGGGCCGCCCACGCTGGGCAGCTGGGGCGCCGGGCAGCCGTACGACCCGCGGGCCGGGCGGCCGACCGTGCTGAGCCAGCTGCTCGGCGCGGACTGGCGCCCGGCGCTCCTGGTCGCCGCCGCCCCGACCGCCGTGCTGCTGCTGGCGGCGCTGATCGTGGCGATCCCGAGCGACTACCAGTACGCCTACCTGGTCCGGGCGCCCGGGTTCGGCGAGCGCTTCGGCGCCGCCCTGTCGATGGCGCTGAGCGCGCTCGGCGCGCCGTTCAAGCTCGGGTACACCAGCGCGTTGCGGCGCGGCGACGCGGAGGGCATGGACGCGCTGTTCCGGGCGGTGCCGCTGACGGTCACCGTGCTGTGGGCGCTGGCGCTCTGGCTCGGCCTGCGGACCGCGGCGCGCCGCCGCCGGGCCGCCGGCCTCCAGCTCACCCGGGCCCAGGCCGCGGGCGAGGCGCTGCGCACCGCGGTGGTCCTGGCGGCGGTGACCGCGCTGCTCGGGCTGGCCGGCGGGACGTCCTGGCAGCCGCAGCGCACCGGCCTCGTCGGCCGCGCCCTCGGGGTGACGTACACCGTGGACTCCGGCTGGCCGGAGGCGGTCGGCTGGACCGCCCTGCTCGCCGCGCTGACGGCCTTCGCCGTCCACGGCACCGACGCGCTGCGCTGGGCCGCCTGGCGCAGCCGGGCGGTGCGCGGCTGGGCGGTCGCCGCGCTCACGGCCGGCCGGGCGCTGGCACTGTCACTGGGCCTGGCCTCGGTGACGGGCTTCGTGCTGGTCGCCGTCAACAGCGACGGGGGCTGGCAGACCCCGGTCTCGGCGGCCTTCCTGCCCAACCTCGGCCTGGGCCTGCTCGGCCTGGGCTCCGGGGCGACCTTGCAGGCGTTCAGCGGGGCGAGCGGCGGGGCGAGCGACGCGGCGGCCGCGATCGGCGGCGGCCGGCAGGACACCCCCGACAGGGGGGAATTCTCCTTCTTCGACCTGCACGACCAGACCGCCGACTGGCGCTGGACCGGCCTGCTGGCCCTCGCCACGGCGGGCGTCCTCGGCTGGTCGGCGTACCGGCGGCGGCTGGACGCGGCCGACCGGCTCCGGCTGGCGTCCGTCCACGCCGTGGCGCTCACCGCGCTGATGGCGGTGGGCGGTGCGCTGATGACGACCTCGACGTCCTCGGCGACCCCGGGGTGGAACACCTTCGCGAACCAGACGGTGCTGTCCCGGGACACCTCGATCAGCCTGGGCTTCGCCGGCGTGCTGGTGGCCAACCTGGTCTGGGCGGCGATCGGCGCGCTGCTGGTGCCGCCGCTGCTGGCGGCCGTCCGCGGCCGGGGTGCGGTGGCCCGCGAGGACGCCTACGGCGCGCCCCCGTACGGCGCGGTGCCGTCGCCGGGGGCGCCGTACGAGGCCGGTCCTGAGCCGCAGCCGTACGCCTCCGGGGCGGCGGTGGGCGACGTGGTCGGCTCGGACGACGCGCCGCTGGTGCCGCCGCCCGGCTCGCCGGCCGAGGAGCCGGCCGAGGAGCCGGTCGATCCGAGCGTCTGGCGCAAGCAGCCCTGAGCCGGGCAGCCGCGAGCGGAGCAGCCGTGGGCGGAGCGTCCCGTGGGCGGAGCGGCCCGGACAGGGCAAAGGGCCCCGCGGGGGAACGGGGCCCTTTGTCGCTCAGCACGCGGCGTCAGGGCTGCGCCGGTGCTGGGGGTGACGGCGCCGGGGGAGGGGCGCCGTCGGGTCGGTCGGCTCAGGGGTCGCGCCGTCGCGGGCCGGCGTGGGTGGCCGGTGGCGCGGGGCGCGCACGCTCGCGGTGCGGCGGGTCGGCGCGCAGGTCTGCGCCGGGCCTTCGCTCACGGAGCGTGAGGTGACGTACGGGGCTGTCGCCCAGTGCGGCGGCAGCGGTCGGGGTCTCCGCGGGGAGCCTGCCGGCCGCCGGGAGAACCGCTTCCACGCAGCATCGTGCTGGACGAAGGGCTTGCTCTGCAACCGATTCGGCACAGTTCGGCCCAGCGCATTTGGTACGGGTGCCGACTCCCTGGTGTGGCCCGGGCGCGGGTGCGGGCCTCGCCCCGCCCCGCCGGGCGGTTGCGGGCAGGTGCCGACGCGAGGCGTCGATGATCACGGTGCGTAGTGGTGTGGGTGGCTGCGGCGCACGGGGACGCGCGTAGCGGCGCGGGACGGGGAAGGGTGTGCGCCCGGGTGTGCCCGGCTCGCGGCGGGGGGTGCGACGACCGGCCCGGGCGTCCCCGGGACCGGCCGTCCCACCTCTCGGTCCAGTCGCGGCCGGGGTCGCTGTCCCCTGCTGTCCGGCCGCGGCACCCGCGCACGGTCCCACGGCACCGCGCTCCCGGCGGGGCCGGGGCGGCGGTGCCACATGCGCCGGTGGACTGGGATGAAGCTCCACGCGTGGTCCTGCAGTCCGTACGGCGGCGCCCCTGGCCGGGGCGAAGGCGGCGCGTCTGGCGGGCGCGGCGCGGTCGTACGGTCGTCTGAAGCAACGAAAGGCGGCCCCGCCCGGTCACGGTCGTTCGGACGGGCAGACGAGTGAAACCGGACAGCCCGGTAGAATCGGTGTCCAGACACCCCCACCCGTCGCCGCCGCGGCCCCCGCCGGGGAAGCGGTTCGGTGTGACACCTCTCGTACCGCTGCCGGAAGGCCGTCTGTGTCCTCTGCAATTCCCGTCCAGTCCGCGCCGGACAACGACACCGTCCTGGTGGTCGACTTCGGCGCCCAGTACGCCCAGCTCATCGCCCGTCGGGTGCGTGAGGCGCGGGTCTACAGCGAGATCGTGCCGAGCAGCATGCCGGTCGCCGAGATGCTCGCCAAGAACCCCAAGGCGATCATCCTCTCCGGCGGTCCGTCGTCGGTCTACGAAGAGGGCGCGCCGCAGCTCGACCGCGCGATCTTCGAGGCCGGGGTCCCGGTCTTCGGCATGTGCTACGGCTTCCAGCTGATGGCCAAGACCCTCGGCGGCACGGTCGACAACACCGGCGCCCGCGAGTACGGCCGCACCCCGCTGACCGTCAGCCGCACCGGCTCCACCCTGTTCGAGGGCGTTCCGGCGGAGCACTCGGTGTGGATGTCGCACGGCGACGCCTGCTCCGCCGCCCCGGAGGGCTTCACCGTCACCGCGTCCACCGCGGTGGTCCCGGTCGCGGCCTTCGAGAACGACGAGGCCCGCCTCTACGGCGTCCAGTACCACCCCGAGGTGCTGCACTCCGACCACGGCCAGCAGATCCTGGAGCACTTTCTCTACCGCGGCGCCGGTATCGCCCCGACCTGGACCACCGGCAGCGTGGTCGAGGAGCAGGTCGCGCTGATCCGCGCCCAGGTCGGCGAGAAGCGCGCGATCTGCGGCCTCTCCGGCGGCGTGGACTCCGCGGTCGCGGCGGCCCTGGTCAACAAGGCCATCGGCTCCAAGCTGACCTGCGTGTACGTCGACCACGGCCTGATGCGCAAGGGCGAGACCGAGCAGGTCGAGAAGGACTTCGTGGCGGCCACCGGCGTGCAGCTGAAGGTGGTCGACGCCGCGGAGCGCTTCCTGAACGCGCTGAAGGGGGTCACCGACCCCGAGGAGAAGCGCAAGATCATCGGCCGGGAGTTCATCCGGGTCTTCGAGCAGGCCCAGGCCGAGATCGTCGCCGAGGCCGGCGAGCACGGCGAGTCGGTCGACTTCCTGGTCCAGGGCACCCTGTACCCGGACGTGGTGGAGTCCGGCGGCGGCACCGGCACCGCCAACATCAAGTCCCACCACAACGTCGGCGGCCTGCCGGAGGACCTCCAGTTCCAGCTGGTCGAGCCGCTGCGCAAGCTGTTCAAGGACGAGGTCCGGATGGTCGGCCAGGAGCTGGGCCTGCCGGAGGAGATCGTCCAGCGCCAGCCGTTCCCGGGCCCGGGCCTGGGCATCCGGATCGTCGGCGAGGTCACCCAGGAGCGGCTGGACCTGCTCCGCGACGCCGACGCGATCGCCCGCGAGGAGCTGACCGCGGCCGGCCTGGACCGTGAGATCTGGCAGTGCCCGGTCGTGCTGCTCGCCGACGTGCGCAGCGTGGGCGTGCAGGGCGACGGCCGCACCTACGGTCACCCGATCGTGCTGCGCCCGGTCTCGTCCGAGGACGCCATGACCGCCGACTGGTCGCGCCTGCCGTACGACGTGCTGGCCAAGATCTCCACCCGGATCACCAACGAGGTCCGCGACGTGAACCGCGTCGTCGTCGACGTCACCAGCAAGCCGCCGGGCACCATCGAGTGGGAGTGAGCACTCCCGCCGGCCGCTGAGCCGCTGCTGAACGGCCGTGCCGTCGTTCCCGTACCAGGGAGCGGCGGCGCGGCCGTTCGCGGTGGGGCGGTCGCCGCCGGGGTGGGGACCTCCCACCGAAAGCGATCGGGAGCGGGCAGAATGCGGACCGGACCTGTCAGGGAGTGGCGGGCCGCGAGGGAAGGTGTGAGCGATGTCGGAGGCTGGCAACTCCGTGGCTGGTGACGGGGAAGCGGGCGACGGGGGAGCGGCCGGTCCGGCCGACCGGGCGGCGCAGTGGCGGGCGTCCGCGTCCCGGTACGCGCTGCTGCCGCTGCGGCTCTTCCTCGGCGTCACCTTCGTGTACGCCGCCCTCGACAAACTGTCCGACGCGCACTACCTGGCCGGGGCGGCCGACCCGGCGTCGTTCGTCTCGCAGACCCAGGCGGCCAAGGGCGGCAGCCCGATCTCCTTCCTGCTCGGCGCCGCCCTGGACGCGCCCACCCTGTTCGCGCTCGCCGTCGCCTTCGGTGAGCTGGCGGTCGGCCTCGGCACCCTGCTCGGCCTCTGGGGCCGGATCGCGGCGCTCGGCGGCGCGCTGATCAACCTCAGCCTCTGGCTGTCCGTCAGCTGGAACGTCTCGCCCTACTACCTGGGCAACGACCTCGGCTACCTGATGGCCTGGACGCCGCTGCTGCTGGCCGGCACCCCGGACCTGTCGGTGGACGGCTACCTCGCCCGGCGGGCCGGCCGGGACCGGGGGCGCGGGCTGGGCGAGGACCGCGTCAGGCGCCGGGCGCTGGTGGACGGCGGGATCGCCGCCGTCGCGATCGGCGGCGCCGGGCTGCTCACCGGCTCGCTCACCCGGACCTTCGGCCGGGCCAAGCACTCCGCGCCCAAGCAGTCCGCGGCCCCGGCCACCACCCCGGCGCAGTCCGGACCGGCCCCCTCGGTGGCCGCCGCGAGCGTGCCGGTCGGCGGCTCGGCCCAGGTCAAGGACCCGGCCACCGGGGACGCCGTCTACATCGTGCAGCCCAAGGCGGGCCAGTACTGCGGCCTGTCCGCGGTGTGCACCCACTCCGGCTGCGCGGTCGACGCCCCGAAGAACGGCCAGCTGTACTGCCCCTGCCACGGTTCCCGGTTCGACGCCGCGACCGGTGCGGTGGTCAACGGGCCGGCGGTCAAGCCGCTGCCGAAGTACACCGTCACCCAGGACGGCGACAAGCTGAACCTCGGGCCGCTGCAGAGCTGAGCCTGATCGGGCGGGTTCAGTCCCGGCGGTCGGTGCGGCCGCGCCGGGCGACCGCCGCGACCGCGCCGGCCAGGCCGCCGAGGCCGAGCACGATGAAGGTGACCGGGATGACGATCCGGCCGTTCACCGCCTGGTCGTTGAGCGCCGCGACCAGGTAGACCACCGCGATCGTGCTGAACAGCGCCCCCGCGATCAGCGAGAACAGGTCGAGCCGGTGCTTCCTCACTGCTGGACCACCTTGATGTTGCCGATCCCGACCGCGAGTTCGAGGTCGAATGTGCCCTTGGACGGATGGCCGCTGCCGGGTGGCAGCAGGTAGGTGTGGCGGCCGGTGCCGTTGTTGCGCTCACCGGGGGTGGAGACGTCGCCGAGGCCCACCCGGGCCACCAGGTTCACCGTCACGTCCGGCGGCAGGACGACGGTCAGCTCGCCGGCGCCGAGTTCGACCTTGCTGGTGAGGGTGGCCCCGGCCGGGTCGAGCCCGCTCAGGTCCAGCTGGAGCCGGCCGGCCCCCAGGGCGTACCGGGGCTGGAGTTCGGCCGAGGCGACGACGGTGAAGTCGCGCTGGCCGACGGCGTTGCGCATGGAGTCCGGGGAGTGGCCGACGAAGACCAGCGCCAGGGTGAGCAGCAGGCCCGTCACCGCGAGCTTGCGGGCCCGGCCGAACTTCGCGCCGAGCAGCAGCGTCAGGCCGATCACCAGCAGCGCGGTGGCCAGCACGGTCGCGCTCAGCACGGTGACGTCGGTGTGGCCGGCCGAGGCGGACCAGACCGCGGCACCCGCGCCGATCGCCAGCAGCAGGCCGAAGAAGCCGAGCGCGGACCGCTCCCGGGGGTGCCGGACGGCGGCGGGCCGGGGCCGGCCGGGCGGGCCGTCCTTGCGCAGCGGGTCGCCCGCGGGCAGGTCGACGCGCTGCCACCAGGGCTGGGCCGGGCCGCCCGCCGGCGGCACCGGGGTGCCGAACGGCGGGGTGGGGCCGGCGCCGTACGGGTTGCGCTCGGGGTGGCGCGGGTCCCACAGGTAGCCGGTCGGGCCGGGGGCCGGGGAGTCGGCGGGCACCGTTCCGGCGGCGCGCTCGGCCGCGTGCCGGGCGCGGGCGGCCTCGTCGTCCTCCGGCCCGGACCACGGGTACGGGCCGTACTGGTCCCCGTCGGGGTAGTGGCGGTCGTACGGGCCGCCGCGGCGGCGCCGGCGCACCCGGCCGCGGCGGCGGTCCGGGTCGTAGCGCACCGCCAGGAAGACCAGGCCGGCGAGCAGCAGCAGCGGGAACAGCTGGTCGTCCTGGCCCATCGAGGAGAAGAACACCCCGGTACCGATCACGGCCAGCAGCACCGCGCCGACCGACTGGCCGTCCACCCGGCCGGTGAGCACCCGCTGGAGTTCGGTGCGCCCGTGCCGGGTGCCGCCCCGGCCGTCCGGCACCGGCTCGGTGGGGACGATCAGCCAGGCCAGGCCGTACAGGAACAGCCCGAGGCCGCCGGAGAGGCAGAGCACCACGGTGACCACCCGGAAGACCACCGGGTCGATGTCCAGGTGCCGCCCGAGGCCGCCGCAGACGCCGGCCACCACGCGGTGGTGCTCGGTCCTGGTCAGCGGGGGGCGGTCCGGTTCCGGCGGGGCGGCGGGCCCGGTCTCCTGGATGCGGTGGTCGTCGGTCATGGGCACCATCCTCCCGGCTGCCCCGGTCCGGCCCAACCGGTGCGAGCCCTGCCCGGACCCTGACTTGTCCCTGAGAAGGGGTCAGGGGCACACCCTGATGCGTCCGCGTGCGCGGGCGTGGAACCATCGGTGGCGTGGCAGCACCCGGTTCCGACCCCCGATCCCTCGCCCCCGACGCCGTGCCGGCGGGCGGCACCGACCCGACCGCGCCCGACGGCGGACGGCCGCCGTACCGCCGGCTCTACCGCAGCCCGCAGCGGCGGATGCTCGGCGGCGTCGCGCAGGGGCTCGCGGTGCACCTCGGGCTCCCGGTGCGGTGGGTGCGGCTCGCGTTCGTGCTGCTGTTCTTCGCACAGGGGATCGGCACCCTGCTGTACGCGGCGTTCTGGTTCGTGGTGCCGATCGGCATCGGCGAGCCCGCGCAGCGCGGCGCCGCCCACTGGGTGTACGTCAACGGCGCCTTCGTCCCGACCGGTTCGGGGCAGCAGCCGGGCGGCGCGCTGAGCAAGGGCCGCGGCGGCTGGCTCGGCCGGCTGCGCGAACTGCTCCAGCACGCCCTCCAGGGCGAGCCGGCCGCGGCCCCCGCGGAGGGGGAGGACGGCGCGGGCGGCAAGACCGGGCAGGGCGGCCTCGGCCAGCTCGCGGCCCTGGTGATGATGGTGATCGGCATCACCGCCCTGCTCAACGCGCTCGGCCTGCAGACCGCCAAGCCGTACACCTGGCCGCTGCTGGCGATCGGCGTCGGCGTCGCGCTGGTCTGGCGGCAGGCCGACGACTCGCGCTGGCAGCGCTGGTTCGGCCTGGAGGAGAGCGACAAGCGGCGCGGCGCCTACACCCGGGTCGGTGCCGGCGTGCTGCTCGTGGTGGCCGGCACCATCGCCTTCCTCGCCATGCAGGGCAGCGGCTCGACGCTCGGCTCGGTGGTCGAGGCCTCGCTCGCGGTACTCGCGGGGGTGCTGGTGCTGCTCGGCCCGTACGGGCTGCGCCTGTGGCAGGACCTCGGTGCCGAGCGCACCGCGCGCATCCGCGCCCAGGAGCGGGCCGAGATCGCCGCGCACGTCCACGACTCGGTGCTGCACACCCTGACCCTGATCCAGCGCCGGGCCGAGGACCCCAAGGAGGTGCTGCGGCTGGCCCGTGCCCAGGAGCGCGAGCTGCGGCTGTGGCTGTACCGCCCGGAGGCCGCCGCCGAGGCCGCGCCCGACACCATGGCGGAGAGCCTGCGCGCCGTCGTCGCCGAGGTCGAGGACCGGCACGGCGTCCCGGTCGAGGTCGTGATCGTCGGCGACTGCCCGATGGACGAGCGGATCGCGGCCCAGATGCAGGCCGCGAGGGAGGCGACCGTCAACGCGGCCAAGTACGGTGGCGGGGGACCGGTCCAGGTCTACGCCGAGGTGGAGGGGAAGACGGTGTCGGTGTTCGTCCGCGACCACGGTCCCGGCTTCGACCCCGACACGGTGCCCGAGGACCGGATGGGCGTACGGGAGTCGATCATCGGCCGCATGAAGCGCAACGGCGGCACCGCACGGGTGCGGCCCGCGCCGGACGGCGGGACCGAGGTCGAGCTGGAGATGGAGAGAACGAATGACTGAGGCAGCGCCGGAGCGCACCGCGAGAGTCGTCCTGGTGGACGACCACCGGATGTTCCGCACCGGGGTCCGGGCCGAGATCGGCCGCACCGAGGCGACCGGCATCGACGTGGTCGGCGAGGCCGACGACGTCGAGTCGGCGGTCCGGGTCGTCGCCGAGACCCGGCCGGACGTGGTGCTGCTGGACGTCCACCTGCCCGGCGGCGGCGGTGTCGAGGTGCTGCGCCGCTCGGCCGGGGTGATGGGCGAGCAGGGCGGGGTCAAGTTCCTCGCCCTGTCGGTGTCGGACGCCGCCGACGACGTGATCGGCGTCATCCGCGGCGGCGCGCGCGGCTACGTCACCAAGACCATCACCGGCACCGACCTGGTCAACGCGATCTTCCGGATCGCCGACGGCGACGCGGTGTTCTCGCCCCGGCTGGCCGGCTTCGTCCTGGACGCCTTCGCCGCCACCGACACCCCGCCGGTCGACGAGGACCTGGACCGCCTCACCCAGCGCGAGCGCGAGGTGCTCCGCCTGATCGCGCGCGGCTACGCGTACAAGGAGATCGCCAAGCAGCTCTTCATCTCGGTGAAGACGGTCGAGAGCCACGTCTCCGCCGTCCTGCGCAAGCTCCAGCTGAGCAACCGGCACGAACTGACCCGCTGGGCCACCGCCCGCCGTCTGGTCTGAACCCCGGCCTGGGCGGCCGAGCCGGTGCGCCGCTGAGCCGGTGCCTCGCTGAGCCCATGCGCCGCTGAGCCCCCGGTCGCGAGCCCGCCCGGTCCGGTTCCTCCGGGCCGGGCGGGCTTGTCGGTGGGTGGCCATAGACTCGGAGTGCCATGAGTAGCCTCTTTGACGACCTCCCGCTCCCCGGTTTCGAGGCACCCGCCGCCGGGTCGAAGCAGCCCGCCGTGCCCCTCGACGAGGAGCCCCCGCCGTACGAGGACGACGCCCCGTACGAGGCCTACGAGGAGGCCATCCCGGAGGGGCTGTTCCAGACCGACCACGCCGCCGAGACCGCGCGGGACGCCTGGTACCGCAACGGCGCCGCCCGCACGGTGGTGGATCCGGCGCAGCTGCTGGAGGGCATGAACGACCCGCAGCGCGAGGCGGTGCTGCACGCGGGCTCGCCGCTGCTCATCGTGGCCGGCGCCGGTTCCGGCAAGACCCGGGTGCTGACCCACCGGATCGCCCACCTGCTGGGCGCCCGCGGCGTGCAGCCGGGCGAGATCCTGGCGATCACCTTCACCAACAAGGCCGCCGGCGAGATGCGCGAGCGCGTCGAGGCGCTGGTCGGCCCGCGGGCCCGGGCGATGTGGGTGTCCACCTTCCACAGCGCGTGCGTGCGGATCCTGCGCCGCGAGTCCAAGGTGCTGGGCTTCACCTCCAGCTTCTCGATCTACGACTCGGCCGACTCGCAGCGGCTGATGTCGCTGGTCTGCCGCGACCTCGACCTGGACCCGAAGCAGTTCCCGCCGAAGTCCTTCACCGCGAAGATCAGCAACCTGAAGAACGAGCTGATCGACGAGGAGACCTTCGCCGACCAGGCCGCCAACCCGATGGAGAAGAAGCTCGCCGAGGCGTACACGCTCTACCAGCGGCGCCTGCGCGAGGCCAACGCGCTGGACTTCGACGACATCATCATGACGACGGTGAACCTGCTCCAGGCCTTCCCCGACGTCGCGGAGCACTACCGGCGCCGGTTCCGGCACATCCTGGTCGACGAGTACCAGGACACCAACCACGCCCAGTACATGCTCGTCCGCGAGCTGAGCGGCGGATCCGTCGCGGCCATGCCGAAGCGCACCGTGGACGGGGAGTTCGTGAACCCGGCCGCCGGGCGCCTGTCCGAGGTGCCGCCGGCCGAGCTGTGCGTCGTCGGTGACGCGGACCAGTCGATCTACGCCTTCCGCGGCGCGACGATCCGCAACATCCTCCAGTTCGAGGAGGACTACCCGAACGCGACCACGATCCTGCTGGAGCAGAACTACCGCTCCACGCAGACCATCCTGAGCGCCGCCAACGCCGTCATCGAGCGCAACGCCAACCGGCGCGAGAAGAAGCTCTGGACGGCCGGCGAGCACGGCGAGAAGGTCGTCGGCTACGTCGCGGACGACGAGCACGGCGAGGCCCAGTTCATCGCCGACGAGATCGACCGGCTCACCGACGCGGGCGACGCCAAGCCCGGCGACGTCGCGATCTTCTACCGGACGAACGCCCAGTCCCGCGTGTTCGAGGAGGTGTTCATCCGGGTCGGCCTGCCGTACAAGGTGGTCGGCGGGGTGCGCTTCTACGAGCGCAAGGAGGTCCGGGACGTCCTGGCGTACCTGCGGGTGCTCTCCAACCCGGAGGACACCGTGCCGCTGCGCCGGATCCTCAACGTGCCCAAGCGCGGCATCGGCGAGCGGGCCGAGGCGATGGTCGACGCGCTGGCCGCGCGGGAGCGGATCTCCTTCGCCCAGGCGCTGCTGCGCGTCGACGAGGCGTACGGGATGGCCGCGCGCTCGGCCAACGCGGTGAAGAAGTTCAACGTCCTGATGGCCGGGCTGCGGCAGGTCGTCGAGTCGGGCGCGGGCCCGGCCGCGGTGCTGGAGGCCGTCCTGGAGGAGACCGGCTACCTGGCCGAACTCCAGGCCTCCACCGACCCGCAGGACGAGACCCGGGTGGAGAACCTCCAGGAACTCGCCTCCGTCGCCCTGGAGTACGAGCAGGACCCGGGCGAACGGCCCGACGCCGACGAGGAGGGCACCCCGCCGGTCGGCTCGCTCCCCGACTTCCTGGAGCGGGTCGCGCTCGTCGCCGACTCCGACCAGATCCCGGACGACGAGGAGGGCCGGGGCGTCATCACGATGATGACCCTGCACACCGCCAAGGGCCTGGAGTTCCCGGTGGTCTTCCTGACCGGCATGGAGGACGGGATCTTCCCGCACATGCGGGCGCTCAACCAGGTCAAGGAGCTGGAGGAGGAGCGGCGGCTCGCCTACGTGGGGCTCACCCGGGCGCGGCAGCGGCTCTACCTGACCCGCTCGGTGCTGCGCAGCGCCTGGGGGCAGCCCGCGTACAACCCGGCCTCGCGGTTCCTGGAGGAGATCCCGGAGAACCTGGTGGAGTGGAAGCGGACGGGGGCGGCGCAGGCGCCGGCCGCGCGCGGCTTCTCCTCGGGGTCGTCCTGGGGCAAGTCCTCGTCGGGGGGCGGCGGTTCGCGCTCCTCGTCGGGTTCTTCGGGTTCTTCGGGCTCGTCGGCTTCGGCGAAGCCGAAGGCGGGCTGGGGGCAGTCGGCGCGGCGCGGCGGCCAGGTCGTCGAGCAGGACGCCGTCTCGCTCGCGATCGGGGACCGGGTCACCCACGACACCTTCGGGCTGGGCACGGTGGTGGGCGTCACCGGCGTCGGCGACCGGGCGCAGGCCACGGTCGACTTCGGTTCGGAGGGCCGCAAGCAACTGCTGCTGCGCTACGCGCCGGTGGAGAAGCTCTAGTGTCCTGCGCCGGAGATCCGTCGGCAGAATCGGGCGAGGGAGTCGAGGATCTCGTCGGCGGTCTTGGTCCAGGTGAACGGTGTGGGGTCTT
>NZ_JBFBFU010000004.1:0-149042 GCF_040684355.1 Kitasatospora sp. NPDC091276
CTGGAGGCGGCGCGGCAGCTGACGTATGCGGCGGCGGCGAAGTCGCAGCGTGGGGACGGGGATCTGACGTTCTTCGGGGCGGCGGCGAAGTGCTACGCGTCGGATGCGGCGATGGAGATCACGACGGACGCGGTGCAGTTGCTGGGCGGGTACGGGTACACGCGGGACTATCCGGTGGAGCGGATGATGCGGGACGCGAAGATCACCCAGATCTACGAGGGGACCAACCAGGTCCAGCGCATCGTCATGGCCCGCAACCTGCCGTAACAGCGCCTCCGAGGTGCACCGACGGCCGGGCCGAGCACCCGGTCCGGCCGTTCGGGGCCGATGCTATGTTCCGGGAATGAGCGAGAAGGAAGAGCAGGACCTGCCCATGAACGACGGGCCCGCCAAGCCGGCGATGCGCGAGGCGCTCGTCGCCGCGGCCTTCGAGCTCTTCCTGGAACGCGGCTTCGAGCAGACCACCATCGACGACATCGTCTCGCTCGCCGGGGTCGGCCGGCGCTCCTTCTTCCGCTACTTCCCGGCCAAGGAGGACGTGGTCTTCCCGGACCACGAGCGCAGCCTCGCCGAGATGACGGAGTTCCTGGAGTCCGGCACCGGCGAGGAGGACCCGGTCAAGCACGCCTGCGACGCGGCCCGGCTCGTCCTGCGGATGTACGCCGAACAGCCCTCCTTCTCCGTCCAGCGCTACCGCCTCACCCGCAAGGTCCCCGGCCTGCGGGCGTACGAGCTCTCCGTGGTCTGGCGCTACGAGCACACGCTCGCGGCCTACCTGCGCGGCCGGTTCGCCGACCGGCCGGACGGCCCGCTGCGCGCCGACGTGACCGCCGCCGCCGTCGTCGCCGCGCACAACCACGCCCTGCGCACCTGGCTGCGCTCGGGCGGCGAGAGCGACTGGGTGGCCGAGGTCGACGCGGCGATGGCCTTCGTCACCGGCACCTGGAACGA
Source organism: Kitasatospora sp. NPDC091276 (assembly GCF_040684355.1). Classification (NCBI taxonomy): domain Bacteria; kingdom Bacillati; phylum Actinomycetota; class Actinomycetes; order Kitasatosporales; family Streptomycetaceae; genus Kitasatospora; species Kitasatospora sp. NPDC091276. Next base: position 952 of record NZ_JBFBFU010000004.1, read on the forward strand.
CCGCCCGGGCGGCGAGAACGGCGCGGGCGGGGAGTCCGGGGAGTCCGGGGAGTCCGGGGCGGACGATGTGGTGGTGCTGGTCGCCAGCCGCCGGGCGCCGCTGTGGCGGATGGTCCAGGGCATCGAGAGCGCGCTCGGCGACGCCCACCGGCTCTGACCGCCGGCTCCGGCCGACGCCGACCCGCTCCGGTCGCCACCCGCTGCGGAGGACGCTCCCACCCGAACGGCGCAACTCCGCTCGTCCGGCGCCCGGCTGACGGGCCGCACGCCGTGCGGGCCGCCCGGCCCCGGGCGAGACTCGGTCGCAGGACGGGGGCCGCGCGCCCCGGGAGCGCGAAGGAGCGGCGATGCCGGGGACGCCCCAGCAGGAGAACGGTGGCCCCACCCTGCGCCAGGTGCTGCTCGGCAAGGGCTACCTCGGCCTGCTGCTGGTCGCCGCCCTGATCGGCGCCCCGGTCTCGCTGGTCGCCTTCGGCTTCGTCGGCCTGGAGCACCAACTCCAGCACTGGGTCTGGGAGAGCCTGCCGGTCACCGCCGGCTTCGACCGCGCCCCCTGGTGGTGGCCGCTGCCCGCGCTGCTGCTGGCCGGCCTGCTGCTCGCCCCCGTGGTCACCCGGCTGCCCGGGCACGGCGGCCACGTGCCGGTGGACGGGCTGGGCGGCCCGCCCACCCCGCCGGGCGCCGTCCCCGGCGTGGTGCTGGCCGCGCTCGCCTGCCTGCCGCTCGGCGCGGTGCTCGGCCCGGAGGCGCCGCTGATGGCGATCGGCGGCGGCCTCGCGCTGCTCTCCGTCCGGTCCGCCAGGCGGTCCCAACACCCGGAACTGGTACCGGTGTTGGGCACGGCCGGGGCGGCGGCCGCGATCTCCACCATCTTCGGCAGCCCGCTGGTGGCGGGCGTGATGATGATCGAGGCGGCCGGGCTGGGCGGCCCGCGGCTGATCGCTCTGGTCCTGCCCTGCCTGCTGGCCAGCGGGGTCGGTGCGCTGGTCTTCACCGGCTTCGGCCACTGGACCGGGCTGTCGATCGGCGCGCTCTCGCTGCCGCGGGTGCCCGAGAGCGGCGTCCCGGACCCGGGTGACTTCCTCTGGGGCGTCCCGCTGGCGGTGGTGATCGCCGTGGTCTGCGTGGCCGGGCAGGCCCTCGGCCGGCGGGTCAAGGCCTTCACCACCCGCGATCCGGACGGCCCCCGGCCGATGCCGACCGCTCGTCGGACCGCCGTCCGGACGGTGCTGTGCGCGATCGCCGTCGGAGCCTGCCTCGCGGCGTACGCCCTGCTCACCGGTCGCTCACCGGAGGAGGCCGCGCTCTCCGGGCAGGCCACCCTGGGCGCGCTGGCGGCCGACCCGGCGGCCTGGCCGATCGGGGCGCTGCTCGCCCTGGTGCTGTGCAAGACGGTCGGCTGGGGGATCGCCCTGGGCAGCCTGCGCGGCGGCCCGATCTTCCCGGCGATCCTGATCGGTGCCGCGCTCGGGGCGGCCTGCGCGCCGCTGCCCGGCCTCGGCACCGCGCCCGCGCTGGCCGCCGGACTGGCCGCCTCCGGCGCGGCCGTCACCCGGCTTCCGGTCACCAGCACGGTGCTGGCGGCGGCGTTGCTGGGTGGTCAGGCCGCCGATGCGATGCCGCTGCTGATCGTCACCGCGGTGACGGCCTTCGTCACCGGCGAGCTGGTCCGGGGGCGGTCGAGACGCGTCCACGTCCCGCCCGGCGGGGGTGGGCCGGCACCGGCCGACTGACCGTCCAGCCCTCGCCCGGCCCCCAGGCGCCCGTGGCCCCGACGTCAACGTTCTGCGGCGCGAAAATCCCTTCGGGGGACGGCAGATGAACAACTGCGGATTCCACGGTCCCCGGTCGGCGGGGTGCGCGATAACGGAGGCACCCCGGCCGGCCGGCCGACGGGGCACCAGGACCAGCAGCCAGGGAACCGAGGAACGACACCCATGCCGATCAGCGACTACGGCGTGCTCGCCGCCACCGCCGTCGACCGGCGCCGCGAGGGCGCCACCGACACCCCGCACTACCAGATCCACCTGCGCGACGCCGGGGGCACCGACTACCGCGCGGCGGTCAACGTCCTCTCCCAGCAGGCCCCCGCCGACCTGCGCTACCTCGCGGTCGAGGACTTCCGGCACCCCGTCACCGGCCTCCTCCCGCCGGCCGGCAGCGGCTGGAACCCGGTGCCGTCCCGGCCGGGCACGGCGAGCCTGGACTTCGTCCGCGGGCGCCTGTTCGACCCCGCGGCGATGCGCGTCCTGCCGCCCGACCTCCCGGGCCCGGACAACGACCTCGCCGACGTGCTCGACCAGCACGTCCAACGGGCGATCGCCGACCCGGCGGCCGCGGTGTACGTCTTCGGGCAGCGCTTCGGGCCCGAACCCGGCGTCCCGGACAAGGTGTTCGGCTTCCTGCCCGGCAACGGCGTGCACGACGTGCACATGAACCAGGGCAACAGCGGGCGGTTCCGGACGGACGACGGCGTCTACCAGGACGGCGCGCTGCTCGTCCACCTGCCGGCGGAGAGCCGGTGGGCGGCGGTGTTCCTGGCCTTCCAGTCGCAGTCCTGGCACACCGACGACCGCACCGGACACGCCCTGCCCGCGTCCGTCCCGCACCCCACCCGCCCCCGGACCGGGCCCCGTCAGGCGACCGGCCCCCAGCAGTAGGTCCTGTCCGGCCGATCCTGGCGGATCAGCCCGCGCTGTGGGACCGGCGGGACTGGGCGAGCAACCAGGCGTAGACCTCGGGGTCGTCGTACGTCCGCGTCCAGGAGTCGTGGCCGACCCCCGGGTAGCGGGTGAACCGCACCGGACCGCCCGCCTCCCGCAGCGCCTCGACCACCCGCTCGGTGTGGGCGACCGGGACGACGTCGTCCTCCCCGCCGTGGAAGGCCCACACCGGGAGGTCGACGAGGCGCGGCGCCGCCTCGCTCAGCCCGGACCCGCAGATCGGCACGGCGGCGGCGAACCGGCGCGGGTACCGGGCGGCCAGCGCCCACGTGCCGGTGCCGCCCATGCTCAGCCCGGTAACGTACCGCCGGTCCGGGTCGATCCGGTACGTCCGCGCCACCTCCTCGACCAGGGCCGCCAGCGCGCTCACCTCCGCGACCCACGAGCTGTGCGCCGGGCACTGCGGGGCCACCACCACGAACGGCAGCTTCGCCCCGGCGGCGATCTGCCGCACCGGACCGTGCACGGCGAGCGCCGCCAGATCCTCGCCGCGCTCCATGGCGCCGTGCAGGAACAGCAGCAGCGGCCACGGCCTGGGGCCCTCGTCGTACCCGTCCGGCAGCGACAGGGCGTACCCCAGGTCGTTGCCGTCCTCGTCGACGGCGAAGCGGTGGTGCTGAACAGGTGCGGACATCGGTCTCCTCCAAAAACGTCAGGGGTTCCACGGGGCGGACCCGCCGCCACCACCCTTACCGAGGAGCCTCTCCGATTGATGACGCCGCCGTCACGGTTCACGTCGCAAAGACGCCGGACAGGGCCCGAGCGAGGGCGGCGCGGCGATGCCGAACTCCCGGCGGAGCGCGGAGACGGCGGCGAGGTAGCCGCTCATGCCGTGGACGCCCGGACCGGGCGGTGTGGACGCGGAGCACAGGTAGACGCCGGGCAGTGGGGTCGCGTACGGGTTCCACCGGGGGGTCGGGCGCATGAGCAGCTGGCCGAGGGTCAGGGCCCCGGCCCCGATGTCCCCGCCGACGTAGTTCGGGTTGTACGCCTCGTACTGGACGCCGTTGGTGCTCCGGGCGGCGACGACCGTCTCGGCGAACCCGGGCGCGTACTTCTCGATCTGTGCCGTGACGGAGCCGGTGGGGTCCGCCGCGTACCCGTTGGGCACGTGCGCGTACGCCCAGACGGGCCGTTTCCCGGCGCGGACCCGAGCGGGATCGGCGACGCCGGGATCCACCAGCAGCACGAACGGGTCGCCCGCGTCGACACCGCGGGCGACCCCGGACTCCCGGCGGTAGATCTGCGCCTGCGACCCTCCGAGGTGCACGGTGGCGGCCCTGGCCACGTCGGTGTTCCGCCACGGGATCGCCTCGGACACCAGGAAGTCGACCTTGGCCGCCGCGGGCCCGTACCGGAACCTGCGGAGCCGCCGCCGGTAGGCGGCGGGCAGCCGGTCGCCCGCCACGGCCGAGAACTCCTTCGGCCCGGTGTCGAACATGACGACGCGCGAACCGCGCACCTGCGCCAGGTCGGTGATGCGCGCACCGGTGTGGATCTGCCCGCCGTGGCGCCGGATGTCCTCGGCCAGGCCGGCCGCGATCTCCGAGCTCCCGCCGCGCGGCACCGGCCACCCCGAACTGTGCGCCAGGTGGCCGAGGAAGACCGACACGGCTCCGCCGACGATGCTGGGGAGCCTGCCGACGGCGTGCGCGGCCACCCCGGCGAGGAGGGCGGCCGCCTCGTCGGTCGCGAACCGGCGGGTGGCGAGCGCCGTCCCGTGGACCAGGGACCGCCACGCGAGCATCGCCGGAGTCCGCAGGGACGTGGGGACGGAACGGAAGTCGGAGAGGAAGAGCTCCCCGATCTCGGCGCTGCGGCCGATGAGCGGTGCCATCAGCCGCCGCCAGCCGGCGCCGTCGCGGCCCAGCGCGTCGCAGGTCCGGTCGAGGTCCTGGTACGCCACGGCGGCCCGCCCGTCCGCCAGCGGATGGGCGTAGGACGCTTCCGGCCGGAGCAGGTCGACGCCGCGGGCCGACAGGTCGAACCGGCGGAAGAACGGCGACACGGCGGCCATCGGATGGACGGCGGAGCAGATGTCGTGCCGTACGTCGCTGTCGAAGAGGGCGTGCGTGCGCAGGCCGCCGCCGATCTCGTCCTGGCTCTCGTAGACGTCCACGTGCAGCCCGGCGCGGGCGAAGGTGACGGCCGCCGCCAGGCCGTTCGGCCCGCTGCCCACGACCGCGACGTCCCTGTTCCACTTCATGGTCGGTCCGCCTCGTTCATGGTCGGTCCGCCGCGCGGGATTCCACGGGCGGGGCGGCCGCTCACCGCGAGCTGGTGCTACCGGCGGCCCTTTGCATCGAACATTCCTTCCAGCTCCTTCAGGACCGACGGCAGGTAGAAGCCGGTCTCGCCCTCCCATTTTCGCTTCCCGACGCTGTACGCCGCCACGGTCTGGCTGACCGAGACGTTCGGGCGCCGCAGCAGGAGCTCCATGTTGTGTTCGACGACGGCATTTCCGGCCGGAAAGGCGGTGGCGAGCACGATCGGCTTTTCGGTGATCTGCAACGCCATGGTGGCGGGGGTGTCGCAGTTTCCCGAGGCGAGCCGCATCGCGAAATCGAGCGTCGCGGGGAAGACGGCGAAGGCGTCGACGCGTTCGCCGATCCCCACGTGCGCGGATTCCGGGAGGGAGGGGTCGGCGTAGTCGTCGGTCCACACGTCGCCGCCCACCAGTCGGCGCAGGGCTTCCAGCGTCACGAATCGCTGTGCGGACCTGGTCACCAGGAGATCGCTCGTGATCCGGGGAAACGACTGGCGCAGCCAGTGCAGCCAGTACGGTGTGAGCGCGGCATTGATGGATCCGGTCACGATGAACAGGATCCGCTTCTCGCCCAGGTCGGGGATCGCCTGACTTCCGGCGCTTGCGGCGATTCCGGTGCTCGCAGCGCTTCCGGAGTTTCCGGTGCTTTCGGTTTCGGGCATCTCGGTGTTCCCCCGGTTCACAGGGCGAGTTCGGGCGAGATCATGATGGGCTTGATCCCGTCGGCACCCTCGGCCGGGACGGACGCCACGATCATGAACTGGTAGTCCCCCGACTCGCTGCTCCTCCTGCACGCGTCCCGCACGGCCCCGGCCATCAGGTTGTACCCGTCGCTGTTCAGCATCCATTCGAACATGGCCCCGTTCGAGGCGAGCGTGCGCACCTGCGACGCCATGTCGAACAGCGCCTTCGGAACCCGGCTCCCCGGGTTCCACAGCACGGCGAGCGGCTTCGCCTCGTTCCGCATGGCCAGGTCGGCCCACGTGGTCCACCCGTCCGCGGGCGTCGCGCGCGTGCGGTAGAAGACGTACAGGTCCTCGATGCCGGGGTTCGGAGCGAAGAAGCGCCACTGCGGCAGGTCGGGGAAGAACGGCAGGCGCATCTTGATCGGCAGCTTGTCGTCGGGCAGGTTCTCGAAGACCGTCAGCACGACGTGCGTCACCAGGGCGGCCTTGACCAGGGACGTGACGGTCCTGCGCCACGCGCTCATGAGTTCTCCAGGATGATCGCCGCCGTCTGCTGCGCCAGGGCGGGCTTGGCGATGATGGACCGGTGGCTGCTCGCCGGGACGACGTGGAAGTCCGCGGCGACCCGCTCGCTGAGCTTGCGCTGCTGCTCGGTGTTGTTTGCGGCCGAGATGACGACGCGCCGCAGCGGGCCGGCGGCCACGAAGTCCTGGCCGGCGAGGGGCTCGTGGAGGTACTCCTGGCGCGCCGCCAGCAGCACCTGGGGGCTGGAGATCGAGGCCAGGTAAGCCCGTTGGATGTCCGGGCGGTACTCGAGTTCCCGCTCGGTGGGGCTCGTCAGCCAGCGGGTGGTGCCCAGGGCCGAGCCGAGCAGCCGTCGCGCGGTGTCCTGGTTGTAGCGCGCCACCCGCCGCTTCGACCCGCGGTCCTCACCGAGGAGTACGGCGTCCGTCCCGTCGACGATGTGCAGGACGGTGGCGCGCTCGCGCACGTAGGCGGACTCCGCCGCGACGTTCATGGCGGTGAGGGCGCCGATCGAGTGGCCGCACAGGACGACGTCGCCCTCCGGCGCGAGCTGTTGCAGGAGGAACTCGACCGACTGGGCCGGCCGCAGTCCGCTCTTCGAGCGCCAGTACCCGCTGCGGTGGTAGCGCAGGACCCGGAAGCGCCGGCTGAGCAGCCCGGCCACCCAGTCCCAGGACTCCAGCGGCGCGCCCAGGCCGCTTTCGAGGACCGCGACGGGGGCGGTGGGGCCGAGCTCCTCGCCATCGAGCGCGTACTCGATCGCGAGGCCGTCCGGGCCCTGGATCAGGGAGGTCCCCTTGAGTCCGCTGCGCCGGGTGTACTCCTCCTCCAGGCGGATGTACGAGAGGTAGGCGCTGACCGCGGCGGCGGCGCTGAAGGTGGCGACCACCTGGCGTTCGAACCTCATCCCCGGCCCCCGTTCCTGGGCAGGCGGTCCACGGCGTAGAGGACCGCCGCGTGGGCCGAGCTGAATCCCCAGAAGAACCGCGGCAGGCCCATCGTCACGGCGATGCCCAGGTGGAAGAGCTTGACGCCGGCCAGGGCCTTGCGGGCGTCCGCCGGCGCCAGCAGGTAGACGACCGGGAACCCGGTCTCCCAGACGATGGTGAACCACGTCATCGAACTGCACAGCAGCGGGCTCTTCTTCAGCCACCTGGCGACCGCGCTGTCCCCGTACTGCTGGGTCTGCAGGACCTGTTCCAGCGCCTCGCCCGACCGCCAGGTGCTGGAGATCGCCTTCGCCGCGCCGGCCGTCACGTAGGCGATGAAGGTCTGGGCGTTGACCGCGCGCAGGAAGAGGTCGTCGGACTTCTCGGCCTCGGGGACCAGGGCGGTGAGCAGGCGGTAGCCGCAGATCAGGGCGGCCATGTGGTCCGCCCCGTCCCTGCCGAACGAGGTGCGGTACTTGCTCAGGCCGCTGGAGGCCAGCATCAGGCCGGCTCCGGTGATCTGCTGCGCCCGGCTCCTGCGGCCGGTCAGGGTCAGCGCTCCGCCGACGACGCCCATGGCCTTGATGGCGACGGCACCGCCGCGGCTGTCGATCGCCTTGCGGAGGGCCTGCGGGACCACGCTGCGATCACGTTTCGAACTCAGGCCCTGCAAAAGGCCGTTGGGTCCGTAGGCGGCCGTCCTGGTCAAGGCTTCGAGGCCGCTGATGATCTCGCCCACCGCGGCCGGGGCCAGCGTCCAGTAATGCGCGTCCTCGCGCGATATGGGGTGGGAAGGCTCGTTGACGATCTTGGTGAATGGCATTCACGCGTCCTAGTGCTCCAGTCGAGCGGGGCCGGAAAGGGGAACCGCTCGTCCCCCTTTCCGGCCCGTCTGCTCACATGGGTGGTGTCACCGGTGGGTCAGTGGTTCAGCAGCCGAGGCAGATCGTGCTGCCCGTCACGACGACCTCGCATATGGCGACGATGGTGGGGGTGGTCATCGCGGGAGCGTTGTGTGCGTTCACGAAACCCTCCTGCGCCTCCGCGAACGAAGCGTTGACGGCATCGGTCACGAACTCGACACGCGATTCGGTGGCGTTCACTCTTTCTCCTTTTGATGGTGGAGACAGCGGCCAACCCGCAGAGGACCGACGTCCGCTGCCGGCCGCTGCCGTTCGACCATATGTCGTTTCGGTAACCACGGGAAGACCCTTGATGCGTTCATGGTGTGCGCAATGCGAATCAGTGGCGGATAATTTCGAAGAAATTGACCAATTCCATTGTAGGCGGACATTCTTCGAATTCTGTGCAATGCCCCTTTTGTTGCGGAGTCGCCGGATGCTCATGTATTCGATCATTGATGTCGCAGGTCAGGCCTTGATCGAGAATCCGGGCGGGCGGAGGATTCCGCCGAACAGTCCGTATGGCCTCAAATCGCCCCATTTGACTTGACGGCCTCGGGGTCGACCGGAGGATGCGTGCCGGGTCGTCCGGAGGGTGTATTTGGGTCGGCTTTGCAGGATTGGGACGCCTTGCTATGATCGGCCCAATGTTCAGAAAAGTGTGAAAATGAACGTTTCGATCATCCGAGAGAAGACGGCTCGTCGATTGAAAAAGAAAACCGGCAAGGCGGCGGACGCACCGCTGCTGCAACTCGTCGACGTCACACACGCGTACGGTGACAGCACCGTGCTCGACCGGGTCTCCCTCCGCATCCACCGTGGTGAGTGCGTTTCCCTGGTCGGGGAGAACGGATCCGGCAAGAGCACGCTGCTCCGCGTGGCGGCCGGCCGGGAGAGACCCTCCGCGGGGTCGGTCGTCTTCGACGGGGAGGAGATCCACGAGGATTCCCTGGACGTGCGCAAGCGGGTCGCGTCGGTGATGGATCCCGGTGCGTTCTATCCGGACCTCACCGTGCGGGAGCACCTGCGGCTCGTGGCGCTGTCGCACGGCATGGGCGCCGGAGCCGATGCCGCGGTCGACGGGGCGCTGGAGTCGCACCGCCTCACGGCGCAGTCCGAACAGTTCCCCTCGGCCCTGTCCTCCGGGCAGACCCAGGCGCTGCTCCTCGCCGCCGCCTTCATCCGGCCGCACGACCTCCTCATCCTCGACGAGCCGGAACAGCGGCTCGACTCCCACGCCCGGACCGCCCTCGCCCGCCTGATCGCGGAGCACCGCGACCGCGGAACGGCCGTCCTCATGGCCACCCACCACCGGGCCCTGAACGAGGTCGCGGACCAGATCGTCGAAGTCGGCTCGCGTGCGGGGCACTCGGGCCCGTCCGGGGCGGTGCGGGGGGAAGGATGAGCGGTTTGAGCGACAGCGTGGCACCCGCGACCGGGACGAGGACGCGGGTGCCCGACAGGTCGGGGGACTGCACCGCGGACACCCTGCTGTTCCTGCGCGAAGCCCGGAGCGGCACGCGCCAGGAGAAGCGCAGGAGCGCGTGGTTCATCGCCTACACGGTCCTCCTGGTGGGCGGCTGCTGGGGCGTCCCCGCCCTGCTCCAGTGGACGAGTTCGACCCGGGCGGCCGACCGGCCACCCGTGCAGATCGGGGAACAGGCGTCCGCGACGCTCCTGGCGGTCATCCCGGCGGTGCTGGTCCTCGCCCTGCTGCTCACCGCCCGGGGAGCGATGTGGCGCGGCCCGGTCCTGCTGGACCGGGCCACGACCGGCTTCCTGCTGCCCTCGGCCGTCGACCGGCGAGCCCTGCTCGCGCCGGGGCTGCGCTCCTCGGTGGCGCTGGCCTCCGTGGTGAGCGGCGTCGCCGGCGCGGTCGCGGGCTTCCTGTTGCAGGGCCTGGCCCCGCAGTCGTGGCTCCTGCTGACCCTCGCGGGCTCCTGGACGGGCGTCTCGGTGGCGCTCACCACGAGCGCGGTCGGCGTCCTGGTCGAGCGGAACGACCAGTGGATGTCCCGCTACGGCCGCGGGGTCTTCGCCGCGGGGTGGCTCCTCGCCGCGGTCGCCGCCGCCGGCGTGTGGACGGCATGGACACAGGGGCGGACGGGCTGGCTGCAGGACCTCCTGCTCTGGTCGGGCCCGTGGGGGTGGGCGTCCCAACCGCTCCTGTGGGCGCTCGGCCTCGTGGGTACGGCGGGCGCCGTCGGCACGGTGCTGTCGGTCGGCACCCCGGTGGTCGCCCTCGTCCTCGCCTGGCGGGAACTGCCCGCGATCCCGCAGGCCGCCCTCAGGCTGCGCGCGACGGTCGCCGCCCAGATCAGCACGTCCGTCCTCATGCTCGACCTCCGCCAGGCCCGCTCCGGAGTACCGCGGCTCAAGGAGCGGCGCAGCACCCCCCGGCTCCGCCTCCCCGTGCCGCGGCACCGGCTGCTGCTGGTCCCGTGGCGCGACCTCACCTGCCTGCTGCGCAACCCCCGCCGCCTGGGGTGGGCCGTCGTCTGGAGCGGGCTCGCCGTCGGACTGACCGCGGCCGCCCCCTCCTTCACCTCGACCGCACAGCAGATCGTCGTCGTGCTGTCCCTGGTCGCCGAATACCTGGCGGCCGCTCAACTCACCGAGCCGGCCCGGCTGGAGAGCGACGACCCGCGGCGCTCCACCAACCTGCCCTGGACGTTCAAGTCGCTCGCCCTCCAGCACTCGGCGGTGCCCGGCGGCCTCCTCCTCGCGCTCACCGGAGCCGGCGCACTGGCGTGCGCGCTCGGCGGCCGGGGCGCCGCAGGACTCCTCCCGCTCCTCGCCTCCGTACCCGCACTCACCGCGGCCGCGCTGGTCAGCTCCTACCGGGGCGTCGTGCCCATGCACCTGACGATCGGTGTCAACACCCCCATGGGCAACACCGGCCCCGGCCAGGTGGCGCTCTGGTACCTGCGCGGCCCGCTGGCGGTCGGCACCCTCCTGTTCCCGCTCGCCCGCTCCGCAGCCCAGGGCCACCCGTACGCCGCGGCACAACTCGCCTGGACCCTGGCCGTCACCGCGGCCGCCCTCTGGTGGGTCCGGCGCACCGCCCACCGCCTCCACACCCGATAGCCCCGACCCCACACCAAGGGCCGGCCGACCCGCCGTCACGTCGGATCGACCGGCCCCACGAGGTCGGCCGACCACCATGCCCGAAGCCACGACTCCCTGGCGGAGCTCTCCACCACCGCCCGACACCACTCGCCGGGCCGCCGGCCCCGCGGTTGGTCACACGACGGCCGGGAAAAGCAAAAGACCCCTGAATCAACAGGGGTCTTGCTGGTGTCCGAGGGGGGACTTGAACCCCCACGCCCGATAAAGGGCACTAGCACCTCAAGCTAGCGCGTCTGCCATTCCGCCACCCGGACCGGGTGTTGTCTTCACGGCTTTCGTTCTCTCGTCGGCCGCGCTGACAGATGTAACTGTAGCAAAGATCGGCTTGGGGTCCCAAAACGGTTCGGGGCGGGGGAGCGAGGGTGGTGGCGGGGGCAAGGGGGAGTGTGTGGCGGGGGCGTGACCAGGGGGTTTCGGGGGCGCGCAGGGGGTGGATCCGGGTCGGGGGCTGGGGGAGGATGGGCGTACGTGCTCGTACGGCCCGGGTGCAGGTCCTGGGGGTGGCGCGCTGGTGCGTCGGTGCGGGCCAAAGACGAGGAGTGACCGTGAGCGAGCGGAGCGAGTCGGCGGGGCCGAGGGCGACGGCTGAGTCGGAGGTCGCCGGGATCTGTCGCGATCTGATCCGGATCGACACCAGCAACTACGGGGACGGCTCCGGCCCGGGGGAGCGCAAGGCGGCGGAGTACGTCGCCGAGCAGCTCGCGGAGTTCGGGGTGGAGCCGCAGATCTTCGAGTCTGCCAAGGGGCGGGCCTCGACGGTGGTGCGGATCGAGGGCGAGGACCGTTCCCGCCCGGGCCTGCTGATCCACGGCCACACCGACGTGGTGCCGGCCAACGCCGCGGACTGGACGTACGACCCGTTCGGGGGCGAGATCGCGGACGGCTGCGTGTGGGGGCGCGGCGCTGTCGACATGAAGGACATGGACGCGATGACCCTCGCGGTGGTCCGCGACCGGCTGCGCACCGGCCGCAAGCCCCCGCGCGACCTGGTGCTGGCGTTCGTCGCGGACGAGGAGGCCGGTGGCACGTACGGGGCTCGGTTCCTGGTGGACAAGCACCCGGAGCTGTTCGAGGGCGTGACCGAGGGCATCGGCGAGGTCGGCGGCTTCTCCTTCACGGTCAACGACCAGGTGCGGCTGTACCTGGTGGAGACGGCCGAGAAGGGCATGCACTGGATGCGCCTGACGGTCGAGGGCCGCGCCGGGCACGGTTCGATGGAGAACGACGACAACGCGATCACCGAGCTGTGCGAGGCGGTCGCCCGGCTCGGCCGGCACAAGTTCCCGCTGCGGATCACCAAGACCGTACGGGCGTTCCTGAACGAGCTGTCGGACGCGCTCGGGGTCGAGCTTGACCCGGAGAACATGGACGAGACCCTGCGGGTGCTCGGCGGCATCGCCAAGATGATCGGCACCACGCTGCGCAACACCGCCCAGCCGACCATGCTCGGCGCCGGCTACAAGGTGAACGTGATCCCCGGCCAGGCCACCGCACACGTGGACGGGCGCTTCCTGCCCGGCTACGAGGAGGAGTTCCTGGCGGAGCTGGACAGCGTGCTGGGCCCGCGCGTGAAGCGGGAGAGCCTGCACTCGGACAAGGCGATCGAGACCACCTTCGACGGCGCGCTGGTGGAGGCGATGCAGACGGCGCTGCGGGCGGAGGACCCGATCGCCCGCGCGGTGCCGTACTGCCTGTCGGGCGGGACGGACGCCAAGTCGTTCCAGGACCTCGGGATCCGCTGCTTCGGCTTCGCGCCGCTGCAGCTGCCGCCGGAGCTGGACTTCGCCGGGATGTTCCACGGTGTGGACGAGCGGGTGCCGGTGGACGGGCTGAAGTTCGGCGTCCGGGTGCTGGACCGGTTCCTCGACGCCTGCTGAGCACCTTGGGTGGGCGGCCCGTTCCCGGAGTGCCGGGGGCGGGCCGTCCGCATTGTCCGAGCTAATGATTTGGGACAGGGCGAAGGAGATCAACAGAAACGATCCTGCAAGGAAATGCGGATCGACCGTGTGTGCGGACCGTCACCGTTGCGAGTGAATGGCAAATCTGTTCCGTACCCCGTTTGCCACACCCTCGTTCATCCCTGTGCAACCCGCCGAACGGGTTGCGTTGTCCATACAGGAGGAATGATGAAGGTCAAGAAGATCGCCGCTGTTGCCGCCGCCACCGGTGGCCTGGTGATCGCCGCCGCTGGTGTCGCGTCCGCTCACGGCGGTGCCGGCGCCGAGGGTGTGGCCGCTGGCTCCCCGGGTGTCGTCTCCGGCAACCAGGTGCAGATCCCGGTGCACGTCCCGGTCAACCTGTGCGGCAACACCATCAGCGTGATCGGCGTGCTGAACCCGGCGTTCGGCAACCACTGCGCCAACTTCTGAGTCACGCTCCGAGCTGCTGAGGCTCGTTGAGCCGACTTATTCGGCCCCCGGGCGGCGGACGCGCCGCCCGGGGGCCGCTTGCATGCGGAGTGAGGGGAGCTGGGTGCAGGGAGCTGGATGCGGAGAGGCAAACAAGAGAGCAATCGCTCGATCGGGTGAAGTTGGTTCGTTCGGCTCAACCTCTCCGCCGCTCTCTCGTTAACTCCTGTGCAGTCGAAGACCTTGCCGGATATCCGGATATTCCGACTTTCGGAAGGTATTTACGTCAAGGTCGTCACGTCGTTCTCGATACGTCAGGGGAAAAGATGAGGAATGTAGCCAAGAAGGGGATCCTCACGGTCGTGGCCACCGGCAGTGTCCTGGCCTCGACCGCCGGCTACGCCTACGCGGGTGCCGAGGCCCAGGGAGGTGCCGCCGGATCGGCGGGCGTCGCCTCCGGGAACTCGGTGCAGGTGCCGGTCGAGGTGCCGATCAACGCCTGCGGCAACACCGTCGACGTGATCGGCGTGCTGAACCCGTCCTACGGCAACCGCTGCGCCAACGTCAGCGGCCACCCCGAGGCCGCCAAGCCGGGCGGCTCCCACGCGGGCTCCGGTTCCCACACCGGCTCCGGCTCCCACGCCGGCCCCGGGGCCAACACCGGCTCCGGCCGGGGCTCCTCCGCCTCGGGCACGTCCGCCTCCGGTGTCGCCGCCAACTCGCCCGGCGTGGTCTCCGGCAACAGCATCCAGGCCCCCGTGCACGTCCCGGTCAACGCCTGCGGCAACTCCGTCGACGTGGTCGGCGTCGGGAACCCGGCCTTCGGCAACGACTGCGCCAACGTCGCGCAGCCCGCCCCGGCCCCGAAGCCGGCCGACGACTGCCCCGAGAAGCACAGCCCGTCCATCCCGCCGCAGGCCGGCGGAGAGGTCCCGGGCAACCCGCGCAACGGCGGCCCGTCCACCACCCCCGAGGCCGGCGCACACTCGGCCCCCGCCGTCGCGCCGGTCGCGAGCGGCCAGGTCGCCCCGGTGGCGGCCCGCGCCGCAGCCCCGGTCGTCGCCTCCTCGCCGGGCGGCGCCGTCGGCAGCCAGCTGGCCTCCACCGGCGCCGGTGACGTCGAACTGCTCGGCGCCGCCGGTCTCGCCCTGCTGCTCGGTGGCGGTGTGCTCTACCGCCGCGCCCGCGCCGGGGCCCGCTGAGCCGCCGGTAGGCCACACCCCGCGGCGCCGCCGGAGCACGAGGCCGGAGCGTGACGCGCCCGCGGCCGCCTGGAGGTACGGGTGGCCGCGGGCGGGCGGAGGTCCGGTGTGAGAACCCGCATCAAGGCCTGACATGACGTGAAGCCCCGGCTCGAAGCCCGGCGTGAGATCCCCACCGCGACGGGCGCGTTCCCCGGCCCGGAGCTCGCCGATCCGGAGCCCCCCGACCCGGCCGCCTCCCGCCTGGGCCTTCCCCACCCAGGCGCCCCGCCCGTCCATCCCCGCGGCGGCGGGCGGGTTCAGGCGCGCTCGCCCGTCACCAGCTCCGGACCTGCCGGATGATCCGCCGCCGCAGCCGGACCGTCCGGCTCCCGTCGGGGAACAGCCTCAGCCGGTCGAGCTCCCAGTGCCCGTACTCGGCGTGCTCGGTGAGCAGTTGGCGTGCCGCGTTGCGCGTGGTGCCGCGCGGCATGCGCAGCGACTGGTACTCGTACTCCGGTTGCCGGACCGGCTTCGGTGGGGTCAAAACGCTCCTCCTGAGGATCACCTGCGCGCAAGCCTACGACCTGCCTCGGACAGTCGGCCCGGGTATTTCCGGACGTCCTCCCGGCCGCCCGTCCGACCCGGTGGGACGCCCCGGACCGGCCGGGGCGCGCCGGCCCGACTGACAGTGCATCAGTCCCGTTGTTCCTCCGGACGGGATACCCCGATCCCGGCGCGCGAAGCGGCACCCGATCGGCCCCGCGCGGCCCGGCCGCACGCCCTTCGCGCCGGGCATGCGCGGGGACAGAAGCACGCGGATCGGACATCAGGGGGGAAGTTGCGGTGAAATCGCGGGTGTAGGTGACAACCGCTGTGCGTACCGACACCGCGGGGAGATAGCGTCTGCACCATGTCTGATGCCGCGCAGCCAACCATTGCCGAGGTACGCGCCGCCGCCGAGGCGGTCAAGGCCGCCATCGACCGTCATCTGGAAGCGGTGTCAAGCCCCAGCGCAGCGGATGATCCCGCTGTGTCCGCCGCCTACGAGCAGCTCGCGACGGCGGCCATCGCCTACGACCAGATCCTCTACGAGGTCTACGACGAGGTCACCCCCTTCGAGATCCCCGGGGACGAGGGTCCGGGCGGCTACCACGGCCCCGAACAGCCGGAGGCGATCAGCGTGCTGATCCGCCGCGACTACCACGTCGCCGACCCCAAGCGGCTGCGCGCCCAGGCCGAGCGGCTCGACGAGTCGCTGACCCCCGGCGGGGGCGGCACCAGCGGGGTGAACGCCGCGATCGGTGTGCTGTTCGGCGAGTACGAGCCGGACGAGATCGCCGCCCGCAGCGAGGAGTTCGGCCTGGAGGAGGCGGACTCGACGCTCTGGGTCGCGGCGGCGGAGCCGACCGAGCCGGGGGAGTGGCTGCCGGAGCCCTTCGAGCACGCCGACCCGCAGATGCTGATCTGCCGGTTCGACGTGAGCGAGGTCTACGACGACGAGGACCCCGACGACTGAACCGTTCGTCGTGCGGACACCCGGAGGGCGGGCCCCACCTGTAGGGGGCCCGCCCTCCGCGCGTTCCGCCGACCGGCGCGCAGGACCTAGTACGCCGAGGCGGCGTTCTCGGCGAGGATCGCCCGCAGCCGGGTGGTGCGCGGCTGCGCCGGGCGCTCGGTGACGGCCTGGGCGAGCGCCGGGCCCGCCGCGTGCACCACGGACAGGTGCCGCTCGCCGCGGCCGAAGGCGGTGTAGACCCACTGCCGGGTGAGCGCCGGGCCGGCGTCCTCCGGGAGCACCACGACCGCGCCCGGCCAGCGGCGGCCGAGTGCCTGGTGGACGGTCAGCGCCCAGCCGTGTCGCAGCCGGCCCGCCTGGGCGGGCGGGACGGTCCGGCGCGAGCCGTCCGCGTACGCCAGGTGCAGGCCGGTGGCGTCGCCGTCCAGCACCCGGGCCGGGCGGGTGACGCCGGGGGCCGGGGAGTCGACCACCCGGTCGCCCGGGTCGAAGCCGCCGAACCGGCCGGGCCCCGGGTTGAGCCGGGCCTTCGCGGCGGCGTTCAGCGCCCGGGTGCCCGCCGGGCCGCCGTGGCCGGGGGTGAGCAGCACCACCTGCTCGGCGGGGATGCCGAGGGCGCGGGGGATGGAGTCGGTGAGCAGCTGGAGGGCGCGGTGGACGGCTTCGCCGCCGTCCTTCGCGGTCAGGATGACCACCTCCTTGTCCGGCGCCTCGACGGGCTGGAGCTCGCCGATGCCGACGCCGGAGACCAGCTCGCCGATCGGGCCGAAGTCCGGGGTGCGGGAGGCGACCGCCGGGCAGACCTTGGCGGCCAGCAGGTCGGCGAAGAACCGGCCGGGGCCGGCCGACCAGAGCTGGCCGGGGTCGCCGCTGAGCACCAGCCGGGTGCCGTCGGCGAGCGACTCCAGGACGGTGGCGGCCAGTTCGACGTCCAGCAGCGGGGCGTCGAGGACGACCAGGACGTCCAGGGCGAGCGTGCCGTCGGAGGCGCGGCCCGGCCCGGCGGCGCCGGAGAGCAGGTCGGCGAGGGTGATCACGGCGGCCGGGGTGTCGGTGAGCGCGGCGAAGGACTCCCGGCCCTGGTCGGTCCAGGTGGCGGCCCAGGCCCGCAGCCCGAGGGCGCCGGCAGCGGCCAGCAGCGCGGCGGGTTCGGCGCGGGCGGCCTCGCCGCCGGTGTGCAGCACCAGGGCGCTGTCGGCGACGGCCTGGATCAGGGCGGTCGCGGAGGAGGACGGCGCGGCCTCGCCGGCAGCCGCCCACGCGGTCGGGCCGGGCGCGGCGGGGGCCTGCGGAGCGTCCTCCGCCGTGGCCTCCGCGGGGGCCACGCCCGAGCCGGAGCCGGAGGTCGGCTCGGAGCCCGCCTCGGAGCCGGAGCCCGCCTCGGAGTCGGAGGCCGGCGAGGAGTCGGCCGCGGACTCGGAGTCCTCCGCCGTCCCGGCGTCCTCCGCCGTGTCCTCCTCCGGACCCTCCTCGCCCGGCTCCGGGTCCTCGCCCGGCACGAAGGTCGACATCAGCCGGACCAGCCCGTCCGCGAGGCTCTCCTCGGCCAGCGCGAGTCGCTCCAGGGCGAGCAGCGTCCGGGTCGGCGGCTCCTCGTCCTCGTCGCCGCCCGCCGCGTGCGCCTCGGGACCGGTCAGCTCCTCCTGGAACGGCATCGCGCGCCCGTCCAGGACGGCGGCCTGGATCGCCGCGGCCGAGTCCGGCAGCCCGTGGCGGTCGAGCCCGGCCGCGATCTCGGCGACCTCGACGGCGGAGTGGCCGCGCAGCGCCGCCTGCTCCAGCAGCCACGGCACCAGCGCCTGGGCACGGCGCGGGTCGCCGGGGCCGGCGGCGGGGCCGAGCAGGCCGCGGGCGAAGCCGTCCGCGTGCTCGGGGCGGACGCCGGGCAGGGACAGCACGGCCCACGGGTCGGAGCGCAGCTGTTCGGCGGCGCCGTCGCCGAACTCGGCCACCGCGGCGGCCGCGAGATCGGCCGGGGCGCCCCCGGCGGTCAGCACCTCGGCGGTGTCCTTGAGGGCCTGCGCGCGCTGCTGGTCGGGCTGCGCGGAGGCCGGGGCCGGGGCCTTGGCGTCCTTAACGTCCTCGGCGTCCTCGGGAGCCGCGGGCCGGCCCTCGCCCTCCGGCGGTGCGGCCTGCGGGCCGACACTGCGGATCCGCTGCGCCAGCTCGGCGATCGCCGCCGCTTTCTCCGCCGGGCTCGCCTTCTCCGCCGGGCTCGCCGTCTCCGCGGGGCTCGCCGTCTCCGCGGGGCTCGCCGTCTCCGCGGGGCTCGCCGTCTCGGCCGGGCCGGCCGACTCCGTCGGGCTCACCGAGACTGCCGAGGTCTCCTCCGGAGCGCCGTTCTCCGTGTCACTCATCGTCCGCTCCAAGGGTCACTCCACTGCGTGTTCAGCTGAACGAGGGGGGCTACAGCTCGCTCCACCCCTGGTCCGGGTAGCGGTGCACCGGCGACGAGATGTCGTCCAGCGCACCACGGATCTCACCCGGAAGCGTAAGCGCCTCCACCGACAGTGCCGCCTGCAGCTGTGCCACCGTACGGGCCCCGACCAGCGCGCTCGCCACTCCGGGCCGGTCCCGGACCCAGGCGAGGGCGACCGCGAGCGGGCTGCTGGCGAGGCCGTCGGCGGCCGTGGCGACGGCGTCGACGATCCGCCGCGAGCGCTCCCCGAGGTACGGCTGGACGAACCCGGACAGGTACGGCGAGGCGCCGCGCGAGTCCTGCGGGACGCCGTGCCGGTACTTGCCGGTGAGCACCCCGCGCCCGAGCGGCGAGGAGGCGAGCAGTCCGACCCCGGCGTCCGCCGCGGCGGGCAGCGCCTCGCGCTCGATGCCGCGCTGGAGCAGCGAGTACTCCAGCTGGGCCCCGGCCAGCGGCGTGCGCCCGTGGTGGGCACGCTGCCAGGTGGCGGCCTTGGCGAGCTGCCAGCCGCTGAAGTCGCAGACCCCGACGTACCGGGCGCGTCCGGAGGAGACGGCGATGTCGAGGACGCTGAGCGTCTCCTCGACGGGCGTCATGGGGTCGAAGGAGTGCACCTGCCACAGGTCGACGTAGTCGGTGCCGAGCCGGCGCAGCGAGGCGTCGAGGGCGGCGAGGAGGTGGCCGCGGGAGCCGTCGAAGCGGCGGGCGGACTCCGGCACGCTGCCGGCCTTGGTGGCGATGACGAGTTCGGAGCGGGGGATGAGGCTGTCGGTGAGCCGGGAGATCAGGTACTCGGCGCCGCCGTCGGCGTACACGTCGGCGGTGTCGAGCAGGGTCCCGCCGGCGTCGACGAACTCCTTGAGCTGCTCGGCGGCCTCGTGTTCGTCGGTGTCGCGGCCCCAGGTCATGGTGCCGAGGCCGAGCCGGGAGACCTGGAGACCGGTACGGCCGAGGTGACGCTTTTCCATCGGACGGGCCCTCCACTGGCCGGTGGCACCGGGCGCCCCGGTAGCCCTGAGAACGCGCAGGCGGGGAGAGCGCTCCCCACGTCGGCTGAGCGTAGCGGCCGGTGTCCGGGCAGGGGTGGCGACCCGCAGAACGATCACCGGGCCCGGGCGGCGGCGGGTGTGACCCAGACCACCACTACCGGTCAGTAGCATGACCGGCGAGTGCGCGGCTACCCTCGCCACCAACCCTCACCGACTGGAAGGTTCGGCACATGCGACTCGGAATCAACCTCGGCTACTGGGGTCTCGGCATGGACGCCGACAACATCGCCGTGGCCCAGGAGGCGGACCGGCTCGGCTACTCGGTGTGCTGGGCGGCCGAGGCGTACGGCTCGGACGCCGCGACGGTGCTGAGCTTCGTCGCCGCGAAGACCGAGCGGATCGACGTCGGTTCGGCCATCTTCCAGATCCCCGCCCGCACCCCGGCGATGACCGCGATGACCGCGGCGACCCTGGACACCCTCTCCGGCGGCCGCTTCCGGCTCGGCCTCGGCGTCTCCGGCCCGCAGGTCTCCGAGGGCTGGTACGGGGTGAAGTTCGACAAGCCGCTCGCCCGCACCCGCGAGTACGTGGAGATCATCCGCAAGGCGATGTCCCGCGAGCGGCTGGTCCACGAGGGCGCGCACTGGACGCTGCCGCTGCCCGGCGGCCCCGGCAAGCCGATCAAGCTCACCGTGCACCCGGTGCGCGAGCACATCCCGCTGTACATCGCCGCGATCGGCCCGAAGAACCTGGAGCAGACCGGCGAGATCGCCGACGGCTGGCTCGGCATCTTCTTCTCGCCCGAGCACGCCGCGCTCTCCCTCGACCCGCTGAAGGCCGGCCGCGCCAAGGCGGGGCAGGGCTTGGACGGCTTCGACCTCTGCCCGACCGTCACCATCGCGGTCGGCGAGGACATCACGGCCGGCGTCGACTCCCAGCGCTCCTACGCCGCGCTGTACATCGGCGGCATGGGCAGCAAGGAGAAGAACTTCTACAACCAGCTCGCCCGGCGGATGGGCTACGAGCAGGCCGCCGACGAGATCCAGGAGAAATACCTGGCCAAGGACTACGCGGGCGCCGCGGCCGCCGTCCCGCACGACCTGATCGACGCCACCTCGCTGATCGGCGACACCGCCCGGATCGCCGACCGGATGCAGGCCTACGCCGACGCGGGCGTCACCACGCTCACCCTGGCCCCGTCCGGCTTCACCCTGGACGAGCGGATCCAGGCGCTGCGCACCGGCGTCGAGGCCTTGGAGCGCGCCGGCCTGGCGTAGCGGTCCGGGGCCGTCGGGCGGTACTACAGCCAGTCGTGCCGCTTGAACACCCGGTGCAGCACTATGCAGACCGCGACCATCAGCGACAGCACCGCCGGGTACCCCCAGGGCTGGCGCAGTTCGGGCATGTCCTCGAAGTTCATCCCGTAGACGCCCGCGATCATCGTCGGCACGGCGGCCAGCGCCGCCCAGGCCGAGATCTTCCGCATGTCGTTGTTCTGCTGCACGCTGACCTGCGCCAGGTTGGCGTTGAGGATGTCGGACAGCAGCCGGTCCATGCCGTCGACCTGGTCGGTCACCCGGGCCAGGTGGTCGGCGACGTCCCGCAGGTAGGGCAGGGTCTCCGGTCGGATGTACGGTTCGCCGCCGCGGGCCAGGCGCAGCGTCGGTTCCAGCAGCGGGCCGGTGGCGCGGCGGACGGTCATCACCTGGCGCTTGTAGCCGTAGATCCGGCCGGCGGTGTCGCGGCCGACCCGGTTGGGGGCGAAGACGTCCGCCTCCAGTTCGTCCAGGTCGGTCTGGAGCCCGGTGGCCACGTCCATGTAGCCGTCGACGATGGTGTCGCAGACCGAGTGCAGCACCGAGCTGGGCCCGTAGCGCAGCAGTTCGGGCTGCTTCTCCAGCCGGGCCCGCAGGCCGGAGAGCGGGGCGTCGGCGCCGTGCCGGACGGTCATCACGAAGTCCGCGCCGAGGAAGACCATCACCTCGCCGATGGTCACCGCGTGGGCGCCGGGGTGGTAGCCGAGCGTCTTGAGGGCGACGAACAGGGAGCCCTGGTACGGCTCGATCTTGGGGCGCTGGTGGGCGCTGACGGCGTCCTCGACGGCCAGCGGGTGCAGGGCGAACTCCCTTCCGACGTGGTTGAGTTCCTCGGCGGTGGGCTCGAACAGTCCTATCCAGACGAAGCCGCCGGGCCCGGCGGCGCGGGCGGCGGCGAGCGCGCCGGCGAGGTCGTCGGGGGCCTCGATCCGGTGGCCGTCGTGGTAGCTGGCGCAGTGGACGATCATCGGGCCATTGTGGCCCGGGGAGGGGTGCCCGGGGCGGAGCCGGGCCAGGACGGCCTCGCGGGCCGGTTGCGGCGGCGGCCCGGGAGGGCCCGTACCCCGCCCGCGCGTTGCGCGCCCGCACCCCGCGCCGGCACCCGACGGCCGCAGCTCGCACCGACACTCCACGCCCGCGCCCGGAGGCCGTAGGCTGAGCCCCATGCCCACCCTGCTGCTCGTCCGCCACGGCCGCTCGACCGCGAACACCGCCGGAATCCTGGCCGGTTGGACGCCCGGCGTGGACCTCGACGACACCGGGCGCGCGCAGGCCGCCGCGCTGGCCGGCCGGCTCGCGGGGATCCCGCTGGTGCAGGCCGTCAGCAGCCCGCTGGAGCGCTGTCGGCAGACCCTGGAGCCGCTGCTGGCGGCCCGGCCCGAGCTGGGCCCGCCCGCCGAGGACGAGCGGCTGGGCGAGTGCCACTACGGCGAGTGGACCGGTCGGCCGCTGGCCGAGCTGGCCAAGGAGCCGCTCTGGCGCACCGTGCAGGACCACGCGGCCGCCGCGGCCTTCCCCGGCGGGGAGTCATTGCGCGAGCTGAGCCACCGGACGGTCGGTGCGGTCCGGGAGTGGAACGAGAAGGTCGCCGCCGAGCACGGCGCGGACGCGGTCTGGCTCGCCTGCTCGCACGGGGACGTGATCAAGGCGGTGGTGGCCGACGCCCTCGGCCTGCACCTGGACCACTTCCAGCGGATCAGCGTCGAGCCCTGCTCGGTCACCGCGATCCGCTACACCCCGCAGCGGCCCTTCGTCCTGAGGATGGGCGACACCGGCGACCTCGGCTCGCTCGCGCCCAGGACCGGCGCGGCCCCGGCCGCCCCGGCGGGCGACGCGGTGGTCGGCGGCACCACCTGAGACGGTCGCCCCGCCTGACCCGCCTGACCCGCCTGACCCGCCTGACCCGCCTGACCCGCCTGACCCGCCTGACCCGCCTGACCCGCCTGACCCGCCTGGTACGACCCTGGCCTGACCGGCGCCACCCGACCTGACCGGAGCCGCCCGGCCCGGAGCCGCATCACGCGGGCGGGAGAGCCGCCGCACGCCGCTCCGCAGCGGCCGGCGGCACCACCTGAGCTGGCCGGTGCCACTGCGGCTCGGCTCCCCTGCGGGGGCCCGGAGGTCGTAGGGTGACTAACGAGCCCCGCCGCGTGGCGAGCCCGCGCCCGGGCCGCCGTACGGCAGCCCGAGCCATGACGTCCGAACGATCCCTGTGATCCCCACGACCGACACGATCCGGAGCGAGAGCGTGCCCCGTCAGGTCTTCTTCTACGACCAGCCCGAACGGTTCGTGGCCGGCACCGTCGGCCAGCCCGGCGCCCGGGCGTTCTACCTGCAAGCCAGCGCCCGGGGCCGGATCACCAGCGTCCTGCTGGAGAAGACCCAGGTGGCGGCGCTCGCCGAGCGGATCGACGAGGTCCTGGACGAGGCGCTGCGGCGCAGCGGCGGCGACGTCTCCATCCCGGCCGCCGCCCCGCAGGACCTGCTCGACACCGCACCGCTGGACCTGCCGCTGGAGCAGGAGTTCCGGGTCGGCACCATGGCCCTGGCCTGGGACAGCGTGGACGGCTGCCTGGTGGTCGAGGCGCAGGCGCTGATCGAGGTGGAGGAGGACGAGGACGAGGACAGCGCCGCGGCGGTCTTCGAGGACGACGACAACGGTCCGGACATGCTGCGGGTGCGGCTGTCCGGCGCGATGGCCCGGGTGTTCGCCAAGCGGGCGCTGGACCTGGTCTCGGCCGGCCGCAAGCCCTGCCCGTTCTGCAACCTGCCGCTCGATCCGGAGGGCCACCTGTGCCCGCGCGCGAACGGCTACCGGCGCTGAACACCGAGACCCCGCCCCAGGCGGATCCGGCGACCGCCGCCGCCCTCGCCGCCGACGTGCCCACCGCGCTGGAGCTGCTGCGCGAGGGCGAGTTGACGGTGCACGGGCGCCTCACCGAGGCGTCCAACGCCGCGCTGTACTGCACCGCCACGCACGGTTCGCTGAGCGCGCAGGCCGTCTACAAGCCGGTCGCCGGGGAGCGCCCGCTGTGGGACTTCCCGGACGGCACGCTGGCCGGCCGCGAGGTCGCCGCGTACGAGGTGTCGGCCGCGACCGGCTGGGCGCTGGTGCCGCCGACCGTGCTGCGTGACGGGCCGCACGGGCCCGGGATGGTGCAGCTGTGGGTCGAGCCGGATCCGCAGGCCGAGCCGCTGCTGGCCCTCCAGGACCCGCGCGGCCCGGAGCACGGCTGGCTGCCGATCGTGCGGGCCGAGGTCGGCGGGGGACGCACCGCGCTGCTGGTGCACCACGACGACCAGCGGCTGCGCCGGCTCGCCGTGCTGGACGCGGTGCTCAACAACGCCGACCGCAAGGGCGGCCACCTGATCCCGGCCGCCGACGGCCGGGTCTACGGCATCGACCACGGCGTCACCTTCAACACCGAGGGCAAGCTGCGCACCCTGCTCTGGGGCTGGGCTGGCGAGCCGCTGCCCGCCGAGGCGCTGGAGGTGCTGACCCGGCTCGCCGAGCGCCTGGACGGCGAGCTGGCCGCGCGCCTCGCCCCGCACCTGACCGCCGCCGAACTGGAGGCGACCCGCGCCCGGGTGGCCGGGCTGCGCCGCACCGGCCGGCACCCGCTGCCCTCCGAGGACTGGCCCTCGATCCCCTGGCCGCCGGTCTAGGGCCTGCGGACCGGTTCGGACCGGCTGATGGTCTGGACCTGTCCGCGAACCGGCAGCACACTGCTCCGATGGACGCGTTACGGACCACCCCCACCCCCCGTACCACGCCGGACCTGCCGCTGCACCGGCTACAGGTCCCGCTGCCGCACCTGCTCCCGTTCGCCATCGGGAGCTTCGACACGATCGGCCCGCTGTCCCGGGCGGGCTTCCCGCACCGGCACTCGTTCTACGAGATCGTCCACGTCACCGGCGGCCGCGGCGCCCACGTCCTGGACCTGGTCCACCGGCCGCTGGCGCCACCGCAGTTGTGCGTGATCACGCCCGGCCAGGTGCACTACTGGTCGGACGCGGACGAACTCACCGGCCAGGTCGTCCTGTTCAACGAGGACTTCCTGCTCCGGAACCCGCAGGACCTCGCCGCGCTGCGCACCCTGGCCACCCGCCCCGCGCTCGGGCTCGGCGAACAGGCCGGGCCGGTCGGCGCGTTGCTCGCCGACATGGAACACGAGTACCGCTCCAGGCAGCCCGGCTACCAGGGCGTGCTGCGGGCCAGTCTGCACATCCTGATCGTCCGGGCGCTGCGCGCCGGCCGGCCGGGGGAGCGGCCGTCGCCGCCCGGCCGTCCGACCGAACTGGCCTCCGCCTTCACCCGGTTGATCGCCGGCCCGGGCGGGGTGCGGCACTCGGTGGCGTCCAGTGCGCAGGAACTCGGCGTCTCGCCGGGCCACTTGCAGACCCTGGTCAAGCAGGCCACCGGCCGCACCCCGGGCGGGCTGATCCGGCGCCAGCAGACCCTGGAGGCCAAACGGCTGCTGGCCTGCACGGATCTGACGATTCGTCAGGTCTCGAAGGAGGCGGGCTTCGCCGACCCGGCTTACTTCTGCCGTTTCTTCCGGCGGGAGACCGGGATGACGCCGGGGGAGTTCCGGGCCCGGGTCGACGGAAATCACCACGATCCCCGGATCGCGTCCATCGCGGCGGCCCCGGACTGCCCGTAACTTTGCTGGTGGCCACCGGTGGCCGGTCCGGCGCGCGCGGACGGGCGGCCGGTTCGGCCCTTGTCATGCCCCCACCATGGCAAGGGCCGCCCCCCACATCCACCCCACCCCCCACCCGAAGGAGAGGGCGCATGCCCACGCCCGACGGCATGATCAGCCGCAAGACCGTCCTGAAGGCCGCCGCCGCGCTCGGCGCCGCCCCGCTGCTGGTCGGCGGCGGCGTCGCGCTGGCCCGCGAGCAGGCCGGCACCGGTCGGCCCCCCGGCCTCACCCCCGAGTGCCACGACGGCGACGACCCCACCATCGAGCAGACCGAGGGCCCCTACTTCAAGCCCAACTCCCCACTGCGCAGTTCCATGGTCAACGACGGCCCCGGCACCCGGCTGACCGTCAGCGGCTACGTCTTCGGCCGCGCCTGCCGACCGATCTCCGGCGTCCTGCTGGACTTCTGGCAGGCCGACGACAACGGCGCCTACGACAACACCGGGTTCACCTTCCGCGGCCACCAGTTCACCGACGCGAACGGCGCCTTCAAGCTGGACACGATCGTCCCCGGCCTCTACCCGGGCCGCACCCGGCACCTCCACGTCAAGCTCCAGGCGCCCGGCCGCCCGGTGCTCACCACCCAGCTCTACTTCCCCGGCGAGCCGCGCAACAGCACGGACACCATCTACGACGCCCGGCTGCTGATGAACGTCCGCCAGAACGGCCCGGGCCGTGAGGGCAGCTACGACTTCGTCCTGGACGTGCCGCAGACCCCGGGCACGCCGAGCCCGACCCCCACCGCCACCCCGACCGGAACCCCCACCGGAACGCCCACGCCGCCGAGCGGCAGTTGGAAGCCCGGGGCCTCGTACAACGCGGGCGACCGCGTCACCTACTCCGGTGCCTCCTACCTCTGCCTCCAGGCGCACACCGCCATGGTGGGCTGGGAGCCGCCGAACGTGCCGGCCCTCTGGCAGCGGTCGTAGCGGCTCCGGCCGCGTCCCCCGGGGTGCCGGGCGCCCGGTCGGCGGCAGGGTCGACCGGGCGCTCAACCGTGTCCGAAAGCCTGCCCGAAGCCTGTTGAAAGCCCGCCCGACGCCTGCCCGAAGCCCGCCCGAAGCCTGCCGCATGCCTGTCGGAAACAACGCCGGTCCCGTCAAGGTCCGTTCCTTATCAGTCGGGAAGCGGTCCGGCAATGACAGGAAGCGAATCCAGTCGATCTTGTGTACTGGTTAGGCTTTCAAATGTTCGCAAGGTTAAAGTCGGTTCCATGCATGCCTGGCCCGCCTCCGAGGTTCCCGCCCTGCCTGGTCAGGGGCTCCCCCTCCGTATCTTCGACACCGCAGCGGGCACGGTCCGTGAGGTCGTGCCGCAGGACGGCACCGCCCGGATCTACGTCTGCGGCATCACCCCCTACGACGCGACCCACATGGGCCACGCCGCCACCTACAACGCCTTCGACCTGGTGCAGCGCGTGTGGAAGGACGCCGGCCACGACGTCCTGTACGTCCAGAACGTCACCGACGTGGACGACCCGCTGCTGGCCCGGGCGGTCGAGACCGGTCAGGACTGGGTGGCCCTCGCCGAGCGCGAGACGGCCCTGTTCCGCGAGGACATGACCGCCCTGCGGCTGCTCCCGCCGGCCCACTACATCGGCGCCGTCGAGTCGATCCCGTGGATCGTCCCGCTGGTCCAGAAGCTGCTCGCCAGCGGCGCCGCCTACCAGGTGGACGGCGACATCTACTTCTCGGTCGACTCCGACCCCCGCTTCGGCCAGGTCTCCGGCCTCGACCGGGAGGCCATGCGCCCGGTCTTCGCCGAGCGCGGCGGAGACCCGGACCGCCCGGGCAAGCGCCACCCGCTGGACGCCCTGCTCTGGCTCGCCGCCCGCCCGGGCGAGCCCGCCTGGGAGACCGAACTCGGCCACGGCCGCCCCGGCTGGCACATCGAGTGCGTCGCCATCGCGCTGCAGTACCTCGGCATGTCCTTCGACATCCAGGGCGGCGGCAGCGACCTCTCCTTCCCGCACCACGAGATGGGCGCCTCGCACGCCCAGGTCGCCACCGGCGCCCACCCGTACGCCAAGGCGTACGTGCACGCCGGCATGGTCGGCCTGGACGGCCACAAGATGTCCAAGTCCCGCGGCAACCTGGTCTTCGTCTCGGCGCTGCGCCGCGAGGGCGTCGACCCGGCGGCGATCCGCCTGGCGCTGCTCTCGCACCACTACCGCGAGGACTGGGAGTGGACCAAGGCGACCCTGGACGAGGCCGTCGAGCGCCTCGCCCGCTGGCGGGCCGCGGTCTCCCGGCCGGACGGCCCGGCCGCCGAGCAGCTGCTCGACGAGGTCCGTACGGCGCTCGCGGACGACCTGGACGCGCCCGCCGCGCTGGCCGCCGTCGACCGCTGGGCCGAGCGGCAGGAGGCCGGGGGCGGCACCGACATGGGTGCGCCCGGCCTGGTCAGCCGCACCGTGGACGCCCTGCTCGGCGTCGCGCTGTAGGACCTGCCCCCCTCGACACGCCGAAGGGGCGTCCGGACCACGCGTCCTGACGCCCCTTCGGAGTTGTCCGGGGGCGGGCCCGGGGTGGCGGCTACTCCTCGTCGCCGTCCTGGCTCTCCCGGGCCGAGCCCGGGGACTCCGGCTCGGCCGGCCGCTCCGCCGTGGCGTGCCCGGCCACCGGCTTCTCGCCGGTCGGTCCGACGTTCTCCCGGCGGCGCAGGTAGCGCTCGAACTCGCGGGCGATCGCGTCGCCGGAGGCCTCCGGCAGCTCCGCGGTGTCCTGCGCCTCCTCCAACTGCTGGACGTACTCGGCCACCTCGCTGTCCTCGGCGGCCAGCTGGTCCACGCCCAGCTGCCAGGCCCTGGCGTCCTCGCCGAGCTCGCCCGGCGGGATGCGCAGGTCCAGCAGGTCCTCCAGCTTGTTGACCAGGGCTAGCGTCGCCTTGGGGTTCGGCGGCTGCGCGACGTAGTGCGGCACGGCCGCCCAGAGCGTCACGGCCGGGACCCCGGCGTGCGTGCAGGCCTCCTGGAGCACCCCGACGATGCCGGTCGGGCCCTCGTAGCGGCTCTCCTCCAGGTCCAGCCGGCGGGCCAGCTCCGGGTCGGAGGTGACCCCGCTGACCGGCACCGGGCGGCTGTGCGGGGTGTCGCCGAGCAGCGCGCCCAGGATCACCACCAGCTCGATGCCGAGCTCGTGCGCGAAGCCGAGCAGCTCGTTGCAGAACGAGCGCCAGCGCATGCTCGGCTCGATGCCGCGCACCAGGACGACGTCCCGGGTGGTCGGCTCGGTCACCCGGATCACCGAGAGCCTGGTGGTCGGCCAGGTGATCCGGCGGATGCCGCCGTCCAGCCAGACCGTGGGCCGGTTGACCTGGAAGTCGTAGTAGTCCTCCGCGTCCAGGGCGGCGATCACCTTGCCGCCCCAGGTGTCGTCCAGATGTGCCAGGGCCGCGGAGGCGGCGTCGCCCGCGTCGTTCCAGCCCTCGAAAGCGCAGACCATCACCGGGTCGATCAACTCGGGAACATCTTCCAGCTCGATCACCCAGCGTCTCCCTCCGGTCGGCGGTCGAACCTGCGCCGCCTCGGCTGGCCTGCCGGGGCGCCGACGGGTCGGCTGCCGACTGTCGAACCTCTCGTCACCCATGGAACGCCTCGCCCCATGGTCCCTACCTGCCCAGCCTACGGGCTTTGATGCGCACCGCGGCCGGGCACCGGGACAGTCTGGGGGAGCGTGCCGCCCCGATCCAGCGGATATCCGGACGGTCCGGGCTGACGGGTCGTCAGCTCCTCCGGGGCGGGCGCGGACGGTGTCCGGGCGGCGACGCGGCGCGACGACGCGCCCTTCCCGCACGCGCCGTTCCCGCACGCACTCTTTCCGCGCGCGCCGTTCCCGCACGCGCCGCCGGAACCCCTCAGGCGTCCACCCACCCGCGCCGGTACGCGGCCCAGTGCTCCGGGGTGGCGGCGAAGTCCACGTAGAGCGCGACGCCGAAGTTCCGCCGCCCCGGGTCCTGGCGGCCCAGGCCCAGCCGGACGCCCCGGACGGCGGCCGGCACGGTCTCGGCGTCACCCCGATGGCCGTGCCGGTCGTCCCAGAAGAACGGCAGGCCGATCAGCAGGTCCACCTTGGCCGGGGTGGCCTCCAGCGCCAGTTCGGTCTGCAGGGCGACGTAGCCGCCGTACAGCGGCTCGGTCGGCATGCTGGTGTCGTACGCCATCACGGCGACCTGGTCGACCCGGCGGGCGGTCTCGGTGAAGTACGCCTGGTCCCACCACTTGCCGTGGTCGGTGAGCAGGATCCCGGCGGTGTGCAGGCCGGGCACCGGGTCGAGCTGCGGGGCCGCCACCGAGAGCGCGGCGCCGTGCTCGGCCGTGACCGGGCGGACCTGGTCGAGCAGGGCCAGCCAGCCGGCGCTGCCGGGCCGGATCGGTTCCATGTCGAAGTGCACGCCGTCGAATCCGAGGTCCAGGACCTGCCGGGCGGAGGCGGTGACCCGGTCCCGGGTGGGGGCGTCCTCCAGGTCCAGGGCGTCCTTCTCCGGCTTGACCTCGTCGCCCAGCCAGCTCTGCACCCGGACGTCCGGCAGCGCCCGGTGCACCGCGTCGGTGAACCAGCGGGCCCGGGGGTGGACGGCGGGCGGCAGCGAGCCGTCGTGTTCCAGCGGGCCGGTGTGCACGTACAGGTCGCGGACGCCGGTGCCGGCCAGCTGTCGCACCAGCGCGGCGACGTCGGCCTCGCCCTTGCGGCCGTCCACCCAGGCGTGGCCGAGCCAGAGCGCGTCCCGGCCGCGGGTGCGGGCCTCGGCGGACGGGTCGCCGGTGTAGTGCAAGCGGATCGCGACGAAGGCCGAGCCGAGCGCGGCCGCCGGCACGGCCGCCGCGAGGCCCAGTGCCAGCAGCGCCCGGTGCCACCGGGACCAGCTCCGCCAGCGCTTGCGCAACGCCCGGAACGGGGCCGCCAGGGCCCCCGTGACGCGTCGCGCGACGGTCGGGAATCGGCCCACGCGGTTGCTCCCCCCTTGCGGTCGAACGCTCAGGATACGGAATGCGACCGCAGGCCGGGGCGCGGGCCGGATACCCTGGCCACGTGCGGGCCCGAGTAAGCGGGCCCGCAAAGCCGACAGCCGTCGCACCAGGGAGAAGCCCCATGGCCACTGCAGCCAATCCGTCCATCACTCAGCAGAGCCGCGCGAACGCGCTGCGTGAAGCGCTCGCCACCCGGGTGGTGGTCGCCGACGGTGCAATGGGCACCATGCTCCAGGCACAGGATCCGACGCTGGAGGACTTCCAGAACCTGGAGGGCTGCAACGAGGTCCTCAACGTCACCCGGCCCGACATCGTGCGCTCCGTCCACGAGGCCTACTTCGGGGTCGGCGTGGACTGCGTCGAGACCAACACCTTCGGCGCCAACTTCTCCGCACTCGGCGAGTACGAGATCGCGGATCGCATCTTCGAGCTGTCCGAGTCGGGCGCCCGGATCGCCCGCGAGGTGGCCGACGCCCACGCCGCCGACGGCCGCACCCGCTGGGTGCTCGGCTCGATCGGCCCCGGCACCAAGCTGCCCACCCTCGGCCACGCGCCGTACGAGACGCTGCGCGACGGCTTCCAGCAGAACGCGGCCGGCCTGATCGCCGGCGGCGCCGACGCGCTGCTGGTCGAGACCAGCCAGGACCTGCTGCAGACCAAGGCCGCCATCCTGGGCTGCAAGCGCGCCCTCGCCGAGGCCGGGCTGGACCTGCCGGTGCTGGTGCAGGTGACCGTGGAGACCACCGGCACCATGCTGCTCGGCTCCGAGATCGGCGCCGCGCTGACGGCCCTGGAGCCGCTCGGCGTCGACTACATCGGCCTCAACTGCGCCACCGGCCCGGCCGAGATGAGCGAGCACCTGCGCTACCTGGCCAAGAACGCGCGGATCGGCCTGTCCTGCATGCCGAACGCGGGCCTGCCGGTGCTCGGCAAGGACGGCGCCCACTACCCGCTCTCCCCGTCCGAACTGGCCGACGCGCACGACGTGTTCACCCGCGAGTACGGCCTCTCGCTGGTCGGCGGCTGCTGCGGCACCACGCCCGAGCACCTGCGCCAGGTGGTCGAGCGGGTGCAGGGCCGGCCGGTCACCCCGCGCACCCCGCAGCCGGAGTCCTCGGCGTCCTCGCTGTACCAGGCGGTGCCGTTCCGCCAGGACACCTCGTACCTGGCGATCGGCGAGCGCACCAACGCCAACGGCTCGAAGAAGTTCCGCGAGGCGATGCTGGCCGGCGACTGGCAGGCCTGCGTGGAGATCGCCCGCGAGCAGATCCGGGACGGCTCCCACCTGCTGGACCTGTGCGTGGACTACGTCGGCCGCGACGGCGTCGCCGACATGAAGGAGATCGCCGGCCGGCTGGCCACCGCCTCCACCCTGCCGATCGTGCTGGACTCCACCGAGCCCCAGGTGCTGCGGGCCGGCCTGGAGGCGCTCGGCGGCCGCGCGGTGCTCAACTCGGTCAACTACGAGGACGGCAACGCCCCGGACTCGCGCTTCGGCCGGATCGCCTCGCTGGCCCGCGAGCACGGCGCCGGCCTGATCGCGCTGACCATCGACGAGGAGGGCCAGGCCCGCACCGCCGGCAAGAAGGTCGAGATCGCCGAGCGGCTGATCGCCGAGCTGACCGCCGACTACGGCGTCGACGAGGGCTCGATCCTGGTGGACTGCCTCACCTTCACCCTGGCCACCGGCCAGGAGGAGTCCCGCCGGGACGGCATCGAGACCATCGAGGCGATCCGCGAGCTCAAGCGCCGCCACCCGGCCGTGCAGACCACGCTGGGCCTGTCCAACATCTCCTTCGGCCTCAACCCGGCCGCCCGGGTGGTGCTGAACTCGGTCTTCCTGCACGAGTGCGTGGAGGCCGGCCTGGACTCGGCGATCGTGCACGCCTCCAAGATCCTGCCGATCTCCCGGATCCCCGAGGACCAGCGCGAGGCCGCCCTCGACCTGGTCTACGACCGCCGCCGGGACGGCTACGACCCGCTCCAGCACCTGCTGGAGCTGTTCGACGGCGTCTCCTCCGCCTCGGTCAAGGCGTCCAAGGCGGAGGAGCTGGCCGCGCTGCCGCTGGACGAGCGCCTGCAGCGCCGGATCATCGACGGGGAGCGCAACGGCCTGGAGGCCGACCTGGACGAGGCGCTGGCCGGGCGGCCCGCGCTGGAGATCATCAACGACACCCTGCTGGCCGGCATGAAGGTGGTCGGCGAGCTGTTCGGCTCCGGCCAGATGCAGCTGCCCTTCGTGCTCCAGTCCGCCGAGGTGATGAAGACCGCGGTGGCCCACCTGGAGCCGTACATGGAGAAGTCCGACAGCGAGGGCAAGGGCACCATCGTGCTGGCCACCGTCAAGGGCGACGTCCACGACATCGGCAAGAACCTGGTGGACATCATCCTGTCCAACAACGGCTACAACGTGGTCAACCTGGGCATCAAGCAGCCGGTCTCGGCGATCCTGGACGCCGCGCAGGAGCACAAGGCGGACGTGATCGGGATGTCCGGCCTGCTGGTGAAGTCCACCGTGATCATGAAGGAGAACCTGGAGGAGCTCAACCAGCGCAAGCTGGCCGCGAGTTACCCGGTGATCCTGGGTGGCGCCGCGCTCACCCGGGCCTACGTCGAGCAGGACCTGCACGAGATCTACGAGGGCGAGGTCCGCTACGCCCGGGACGCCTTCGAGGGCCTGCGGCTGATGGACGCGCTGATCGCCGTCAAGCGCGGCGTGCCCGGCGCGAGCCTGCCGGAGCTCAAGCAGCGCCGGCACGCCCGGGTCGAGGTGGTGGAGGAGCCGGAGGTCAACCTCGGCCAGATCCGCTCGGACGTCACCGTCGACAACACCGTGCCGACCCCGCCGTTCTGGGGCGACCGGATCGTCAAGGGCATCCCGTTCGCCGACTACGCCTCCTGGCTGGACGAGGACGCGCTGTTCAAGGGCCAGTGGGGCCTGAAGGCGGCCCGCAGCGGCGAGGGGCCCTCGTACGAGGAGCTGGTGGAGACCGAGGGCCGGCCGCGGCTGCGGATGTGGCTGGACCGGCTGCAGACCGAGGGCTGGCTGGAGGCGGCCGTGGTCTACGGCTACTACCCGGCCAACTCCAAGGGCGACGACCTGATCGTCTTCCACGAGGACGGCACCGAGCGGACCCGCTTCACCTTCCCCCGCCAGCGGCGCGGGCGCCGGCTCTGCCTGGCCGACTTCTTCCGCCCGGAGGAGTCCGGCGTGCGGGACGTGGTCGGCCTCCAGGTGGTCACCATGGGCAACCGGATCTCGGAGGCGGCGAACGAGCTGTTCGCCGACAACTCCTACCGCGACTACCTGGAGCTGCACGGCCTGTCGGTGCAACTGGCCGAGGCGCTGGCCGAGTTCTGGCACGCCCGGGTCCGCTACGAGCTGGGTTTCTCCGGCGAGGACCCGCAGGACGTCAAGGACATGTTCGCGCTCAAGTACCGGGGCGCCCGCTTCTCGCTCGGCTACGGGGCCTGCCCGGAGCTGGAGGACCGCGCCAAGATCGCCGAGCTGCTGAAGCCCGAGCGGATCGGCGTGGTGCTCTCCGAGGAGTTCCAGCTGCACCCGGAGCAGTCCACCGACGCGATCGTCATCCACCACCCGGAGGCGAAGTACTTCAACGCCCGGTAACCCCGGCGCCTCGTTCCGTTCGCTCTTTTCGGGCGAACCGGGCGTATCCTGGATGATCCTGAACGGGCCGGTCCGCTCACCAGCGGGTCGGCCCGTGCCATCCCCGGGGGGCGCTCGAACGCGCCCGGGGGGTACCGACGGAAGGACTCCCGCCATGACCACCACCTCCACCGCCACCCGGGTCCTCGACCACGGGGACGGTCGCGGCCTGCAGGCGGTGCTGCTGGACATGGACGGGACGCTGGTGGACACCGAGGACTTCTGGTGGCAGGCCGAGGTCACCCTGTTCGCCGAGCTGGGCCACGCGCTGACCGACGAGGACCGGGCCCAGGTGGTCGGCGGTCCGATGACGCGGGTGATCGACTACCTGGTCGGCACCACCGGGGTGGACCTCGCCCCGGCGGACCTGACGGTGCTGATCAACCAGCGCTTCGTCGACCTGCTGGCGGGCGGCGTGCCGCTCATGCCGGGCGCCGAACGCCTCCTCAACACCCTGGCCGCACACGGGATTCCGGCCGTCCTGGTGACCGCCTCGCACCGGCACGTGGTGGACATCGTGCTGCGCTCGCTGGGCTCCCACCACTTCGCCTTCACGGTCGCCGGGGACGAGGTGCCGCGCACCAAGCCGCACCCGGACCCGTACCTGGAGGCGGCCCGGCGGCTGGGCGCGGACCCGGCCCGCTGCGTGGTGGTCGAGGACGCGCCGACCGGGGTGCGGGCGGCCGAGGCGGCGGGCTGCCCGGTCGTCGCGGTGCCCTCGGTGGCGCCGATCGAGCCGGCCCCGGGGCGGCTGGTGCGCTCCTCGCTGGAGCAGGTCGATCTTGAACTGCTGCGCTCGCTGGTCGCTTCGCGGGTGTGATTGTCATCTCATTGCGAGGGTGGTCTACTCGCCGGTAAGCAGCCGGATCCGGCCACTGCCGACGGCCGCCCGGGGAGAAAAAGGGCATTGCCTGACAACTCGTCGGGTGTTTCGCGATGCCCTCAACCACCGTGTCCCAAACGTCATCTGCACGGGTATCGGTCGTGCGTGTTCGATATGGCACGCTACTCCAGTTCGTTCCCCTCCCTCGCGCCCTGCCACCGCCGACGACGGGCAACCCCGTCCCGCCCGCGGTCGTACGGGCGCCAGGCCCGCGCACGCCTTCCGCACCGGGAGCGCCCTCGACGCGGGCCGCCGGCCCCGGTCGGACCGCACCCAGAAGGACGCGCCCCGTGAAGACTTCAGCTGAACGCCTGGCAGCACTCGGCTGCGCCGGTCTTGTCGCCGTGACGGCGGCAGGCTGCGGATCGGTCACCGACGCCGTCAAGGGGGACGGCGGCAAGGCGATCGTCATGGGCACCACGCAGCTCACCGGCGTGCTGGACCCGGCCGCCGCCTACGACTCCGGCTCCTGGCTGCTGCTGCGCAACACCTTCCAGTCGCTGCTCACCTTCCCGGCGGCCTCCAGCGCCCCCTCCCCGGACGCTGCGCAGTCCTGCGAGTTCACCGCGGGCGACGCCACCCAGTACCACTGCACCATGCGGACCGGCCTGAAGTTCTCCAACGGCCACCCGCTGACCGCCGCCGACGTGGTGTTCTCGATCGAGCGCACCAAGAAGATCAACGACCAGAACGGCGCGGCCCCCCTGCTCTCCTCGATCAGGAGCGTCGAGGCCAAGGGCGACACCGAGGTGATCTTCCACCTCTCCACGCCCGACGCCACCCTGCCGGCCAAGCTGGCCGGCCCGGCCGGCGCCATCCTCGACCACCAGGCCTACCCGGCCGACAAGGTCGTCCCCAACGACAAGCTGATCGGCTCCGGCCCGTACCGCTTCGAGACGGTCGAGGTCATGGGCGGCAACGGCGACACGGCCAAGCAGCTGGGCAAGGTCGTCCTGGTGCCCAACGACAAGTACAGCGGCGAGGCCAAGCTCCGGAACAGCAAGTTCACCATCCGGTACTTCGACAAGCCCGCCGACCTGAAGGCCGCGCTGGACAAGGGCGACGTCGACCTCACCGACAACAGCCTGGACCCGAACACCGCCGCCCAGATGCACTCCGACCAGCAGGGCGGCAAGACCGACCTCCAGGTCGTCGAGGGCGACAGCAACGACACCCGCTCGCTGGTCTTCAACACCAAGGACCCGGTCGCCGGCAACGTCGCCGTCCGCCAGGCCGCCGCCCAGCTGCTCGACCGCAAGTCGCTCGCCCGCGACGTCTTCGCCCGGACCGTCCAGCCGCTGTACGCGATGGTCCCGGCCGGCGTCACCGGCCACACCACGGCCTTCTTCGACCGTTACGGCGACCAGGACAGCGGCAAGGCCAAGAAGATCCTCACCGACGCCAAGGTCCAGCTCCCGGTCAAGCTCACCCTCACCTGGTCGCGCTCGCGGGCCGGCAGCGCCGAGCCCGAGACCCTGAAGAAGCAGTTGGAGGCCGGCGGCCTGTTCCAGGTGACCGTCCAGACGGAGCCGGACTGGGACAAGTACCGGGCCGGCTGGTCCGAGGGCCGCTACCAGGCGTACCTCATCGGCTGGTTCGCCGACTACCCGGACCCGGACAACTACATCGCCCCGCTGCTCATCGACGGCGGCGCCTACCACCACGGCTGGGACGACCCGAGGATCAGCCAGAAGCTGGTGCCGGACGGCCTCAAGCAGGCCGACCGCAGCGCCGCGGTGGCCGGCTACGCCCAGATCCAGCAGATCGTCGCCGAGAACGCGCCGCTCATCCCGCTGTACCAGAACAAGGGCTTCTTCGCGTCGCGTTCGTACATCATCGGCGTCGAGTCGACCATCGACACCACCGGCGTGTTCCGCTTCTGGGAGATCAGCCGCAGCGCCGGCAAGTAGACGACCGGACGACACCCCTCAACACGGCGGCCCGCCCGCCTTCCCCCAGGGTGCACGGGGAAGGCGGGCGGGCCGCCGGCTACAGGGTCTACAGGGCGCCCGGGCGCACCAGCCCGCTCTCGTACGCGTACACCGCCGCCTGCACCCGGTCGCGCAGCTGGAGCTTGGTCAGCACATGGCCGACGTGCGTCTTCACGGTGGTCTCGCTGACGAACAGTTCGGCCGCGATCTCCGCGTTCGAGAGCCCGCGCGCCACCAGCTTCAGCACCTCCAGCTCGCGCTCGGTCAGCGCGCTCAGCGCCTGCGGCGGCGCCTCCTCGCCCGAGGGCAGCTTGGTGGCGTACATGTCCAGCAGCCGGCGGGTGATGCTCGGCGCCAGCATCGCCGCGCCGTCCGCCACCACCCGGATCGCCTGCACCAGTTCCTCCGCCGGGACGTCCTTCAGCAGGAAGCCGCTGGCGCCCGCGCGCAGCGCCTCCACCACGTACTCGTCCAGGTCGAAGGTGGTCAGCACCAGCACCTTGGCCGGGCCGTCCCGCCCGGGACCGGCGATCCTGCGGGTCGCCTCGACGCCGTCCATCCTGGGCATCCGGATGTCCATCAGCACCACGTCGGGCTGCAGCGCCCGCACCTGGTCCAGCGCCTGCTGACCGTCGCCGGCCTCGCCGACCACGACCAGGTCGGACTCGGCCTCCAGGATCATCCGGAAACCGGTGCGCAGCAGCGGCTGGTCGTCGACCAGCAGCACTCGGATCGTCACTAGGACTCCTTGCTCATCTGATCCCCCGTGGGATCGTCTTCGTCAGACGTACGCGACAGCGGCAGCGGGTACGGCGGGGGAGTGCCGCCGAACTCCGGGCAACTGGCCTGGTGGTCGCACCAGTCGCAGAGGCGGTTGCGGGTCGCCGGGAACTCCCCGGTGGCCACCGCGTGGGTGATCCGCTCCCAGAGCGCCCGCAGCTTGCGCTCCACCGCGAGCAGGTCGGCCTCGTCCGGGTCGTAGCTGACCACGTCCCCGCCCCCGCCGAGGTAGACCAGCTGGAGCCGCTTGGGGACGACACCCTTCCAGCGCCACACCACGAGCGCGTAGAACTTCATCTGGAACATCGCCTTGCCCTCGAAGTCCCGCGAGGGCGCCCGGCCGGTCTTGTAGTCCACCAGCCGGACCTCACCGCTCGGGGCGACGTCCACCCGGTCGATGTAGCCGCGCAGCAGCAGCCCCGACTCCAGGGCCGTCTCCACGTACAGCTCGCGCTCCACCGGGTGCAGCCGGGTCGGGTCCTCCAGCCGGAACCACTGGCCGACCAGCTTCTCGGCGTCCGCCAGCCAGCGGGCGAGCGCCGCGCCGTCCGGATCGTCCGGGAACAGCGAGCCCAGCTCCGGGCGCTCGCCCAGCAGCCGCTCCCACTGCGGGCGCAGCAGGCCCAGCGCCCGCTCCGGCGTCCGCTCGGTCGCGGGGCTGTCGAAGAGCCGCTCCAGCACCGCGTGCACCAGCGTGCCCCTGGTCGCCGCCGCGCTCGGCGGCTCGGGCAGCCGGTCGATCACCCGCAGCCGGTACAGCAGGGGACAGGTCAGGAAGTCCCCCGCCCGGGACGGGGACAGGCCGGTCGGGGGCGCCGCCGGGCGCGCCGGGGCCCCGGCGGCGCTGGTGGTGTCGGTCTGCTGCATGCCTCCGACCCTATTGCCCTTCGCTGTCATCCCGCTGCCACGGTGCTGCCACACCGCGCGGCACAGTGGGTATGAAGCCGGACAGAGGGCCGCACGCCACCGGAGGGCCGCGATCACGTAGCGTGGGCGCACCGGGGCACGACGGGGCAGACGACCGAAGGGATCACGGTGAGCGACAGCAGGGGGCAGCAGACCTCCGACCAGCCACCGCAGGACGACGGCGGCCGCCCGGCAGGGCGACCGCCCCGGCCGCCCGAGCGCGGCAGCGGCCTCCTGGTGGGCCGCCCCTTCGGCGTGCCCATCTACGTGACCCCCTCCTGGTTCGTCATCGCCGCGCTGATCACCTGGGTGTTCGGCGGCCAGCTCGGCGACGTCCTGCCGGACCTCGGCGCCGCCCGCTACCTGCTCGCGTTCTTCTTCGCGGTCGCCTTCTACGCCTCCGTCCTGGTGCACGAGCTCGCTCACACCCTGGTCGCGCTTCGCTACAGGCTCGGTGTACGGCGGATCCAGCTCCAGTTCTTCGGCGGCGTCTCGGAGATCGAGAACGAGGCCGAGAGCCCGTGGCGCGAGTTCTGGCTGGCCTTCGTCGGCCCGCTGCTCTCGCTGGTGCTCGGTGGCGTGTTCTTCCTCGCGATGCAGGCCGTGGAGCTCTCCACGGTGCCCGGGGTGCTGCTCACCGGGCTGATGGTCTCCAACCTGGTGGTCGCCGCGTTCAACCTGCTGCCCGGCCTGCCGCTGGACGGCGGCCGGATGCTGCGCGCGGTCGTCTGGGCGATCAGCGGCAAGGCGATGACCGGCACGGTCGCCGCCGCCTGGGTCGGCCGGGCGCTGGCCGTCGCGGTGCTGGTCGGCCTGCCGCTGTTCAGCGCCGCCCGCGGGATCGAACGCACCACGACCGACACTCTGGTGGACGCGGTGCTGGCCGCCGTCCTCGCCGCGATCATCTGGAACGGCGCCACCGGAAGCCTGCGCAACGCCCGGCTCAAGGAGGTGCTGCCCGGCCTGCGGTTGCGCGAGCTCGCCCGCCGGACCGTCGAGGTCACCGCCGACACCCCGCTCGGCGAGGCGCTGCGCCGGGCCCGCGAGGCCCAGGCCGGCGCGGTCGTGGTGGTGGACGGCCGGGGCGACCCGATCGGCATCGTCCGCGAGTCCGCCGTCCGCGCGGTGCCCGAGCACCGCCGCCCGTGGGTCGCCGTCGGCCCGCTCGCCCGCGACCTCGAACCCGGCCTGCGGCTGGACGCCGACCTCGGCGGCGAGGACCTGCTGCGCGCCGTCCAGGCCACCCCGGCCGGGGAGTACCTGGTGGTCGAGGCGGACGGCCGGGTGTTCGGCGTCGCCGCGCTCACCGACATCGAGCAGCGCCTCACCGCCGCCGTCGCCGGCCGGTGATCACCCTGGTCGGGCGGACCGTCCGCTTCCCTTAGGATTGACCGCATGTCCGAACCGACCGGTGCCACCCGCCGACGCGGGCCCTTCCAGGTCGGGGACCAGGTCCAGCTGACCGACCCCAAGGGCCGCCACTACACGTTCACGCTCCAGGCCGGGAACCAGTTCCACACCCACAAGGGTGCGTTCCCGCACGACGAGCTGATCGGCGCCCCCGAGGGCACGGTCGTGCGCACCACGGGGAACGTCCCGTACCTCGCGCTGCGCCCCCTGCTCCCCGACTACGTCCTGTCCATGCCGCGCGGCGCCGCCGTGATCTACCCCAAGGACGCGGGGCAGATCCTGGCCATGGCCGACATCTTCGCCGGCGCCCGCGTCGTCGAGGCCGGTGTCGGCTCGGGCGCGCTCTCCACCTACCTGCTGCGCGCCGTCGGCGACACCGGCATGCTGGCCTCGTACGAGCGCCGGCAGGACTTCGCCGACATCGCCAAGGGCAACGTCGAGCGCTACTTCGGCGGGCCGCACCCGGCGTGGAAGCTCACCGTCGGCGACCTCCAGGACAACCTGGTCGAGGCCGACGTCGACCGCGTCATCCTCGACATGCTCGCCCCCTGGGAGTGCCTGGACGTCGCCTCCAAGGCGCTCGTCCCCGGCGGCCTGATCTGCTGCTACGTGGCGACCACCACGCAGATGTCCAAGACCGTCGAGGCACTGCGCGACCACGGCACCTTCACCGAGCCGCAGGCCTGGGAGACCATGGTCCGCACCTGGCACCTGGAGGGCCTGGCCGTCCGCCCGGACCACCGGATGATCGGCCACACCGGCTTCCTGCTCACCGCCCGCCGCCTCGCCGACGGCGTCGAGCCGCCGCTGCGCCGCCGCCGCCCGGCCAAGGGCGCGTACGGCGAGGACTACGACAACGGGGGCTCGGAGCCGAGCCTCCAGGAGCGCGCCGCGGCCCGTGCCGCCGCCCGCGCCGTCGAGACCGAGCAGCCCGACCTGGGCTGACCGGAATCGCTTCCCAGGGGTGGTACGAGCCTGCTCGTGCCACCCCTCGGCATTCCGGCCGCCGGCGTGTGGGACGATGCTCGCGCACGCAGACCAGCTCCTGGGAGCACTGGAGGGGACGCCTGGTGGAGACCGCGGTCGGGACGACGGCTGGACAGCAGACACCGCGGGGCCGCACCGGGCCCGGGCACGTGCGCACCGCCCCCTGGCACTGGGCCCTGGCCCTGGCCGGCTGCGGCGCGGTGGTGGCCGCGGCCCTCGCCGCCGGCCCCGCCACCGGCACCCCGGTGCCCGTCCACGGCACTCCCAAGGCCCTCGGGGCGAGTGCCGCCCCCGACCCGGCCAAGGCCCAACTTCCGCTCGACTGCGGCCCGTTCCCGGTCGCGACGGCCATCAGCATGCCGGCCGACCTGGGCGACGGACGGCCCGGCACGGTCGTCGCCGCGCACTGCGCGGCCGAGAACGGCACCCCGCCGGACGCCGTCTACCTGCTCGGTTTCGGCCCCGGCGACCGCCCGGTGGTGCTGGCCACGCTCCTCTCCGAGCGCGAGAACCTCACCCTCGGCCGGCTCGCACTGCGCTCCGACGGCGCCATCACCGGCCACGCGCAGGGGTATTCGAGCGACGAGGTGCCGCGCTTCCGTCCCGACATCTCACTCGACCTCACCTGGATGCGCAAGGGCGGCGGCTGGGAACGCTCCCAGACCGCCGCCCCGGTCAGCCAGACCTGAGGGGGAGGACGCGTCAGTCCGCGTCCGGCCCGTACACCTCGACCCGGTCGGTGACCCGGCGCACGTGGATGCAGTCGCCGGGGCACTCCTTCGCCGAGTCCACCACGTCCTGAAGGATCGTCAGCGGCACCGGGGCGGTCTCCCCGGGCTGCTGGCGCAGCTCGTCGTCCGGCCCCTTCACGTAGGCGAGGCCGTCGATGTCCAGCTCGAAGACCTCGGGTGCGTACTGCACGCAGATGCCGTCGCCGGTGCACAGATCCTGGTCGATCCACACCTCCAGCTGTTCGGCCGCCGCGGCCGTCTGCTCGGTTACCGACATGGTCCCCTGCCGTTTCTGTCCCGGGTCGCCCTTTTCCGGGGCAATCCCGCCATTCGTACAACGATCGGACCCAGGCGCCCGGTCGCGATCGGATATCACTTCGCTCGACGATACATCTGGCCCGCTTTGGGTGGTGAGCGGTGGGTATCCCCTTAGCAGAGGGGAAGCACGCTGGGGCGAAGATCGGACACGCCCGTTCCATCTTTCTTGATCTAGGGGTTTACGGACCCCTGGTCCCAGGTAGGGTCTGGAAGCGTCCAGCTCCCCGGAGGAGGTGAGGACCGTGGCAGCCCACGATGACGACTACAACCGCAGCACCGGCAGGCCCGCTCGTGGTTCCGACGAGGCCGCTCAGGTCTCGTTCCTTGAGCAGGAAATCGCTGTGCTGCGCCGCAAGCTCGCCGACTCGCCGCGCAATTCGAGGATCCTCGAAGAGCGGATCGTCGAGCTCCAGACCAACCTGGCCGGAGTGTCCGCCCAGAACGAACGGCTCGCCTCCACCCTGCGAGAGGCCCGCGACCAGATCGTGGCCCTCAAGGAGGAAGTGGACCGGCTGGCACAGCCCCCGGCCGGGTTCGGCACCTTCCTCGAGGCCAACGAGGACGGCACCGCCGACATCTTCACCGGGGGGCGCAAGCTCCGCGTGAACGTCAGCCCCAACGTCGCCCTCGACGAACTGCGGCGCGGCCAGGAAGTGATGCTCAACGAGGCCCTCAACATCGTGGACGCGATGGCCTTCGAGCGCATCGGCGAGATCGTCACCCTCAAGGAGATCCTCGAGGACGGCGAACGCGCCCTGGTCGTCGGCCACACCGACGAGGAGCGGGTGGTGCGCCTCGCCGAACCGCTGCGCGAGCTCACCGTCCGGGCGGGGGACGCCCTGCTGCTGGAGCCCCGCTCCGGCTACGTGTACGAGGTCGTGCCGAAGTCCGAGGTCGAGGAGCTGGTCCTCGAAGAGGTCCCGGACATCGACTACCGCCAGATCGGCGGACTGAGCAACCAGATCGAGCTGATCCGGGACGCGGTCGAGCTGCCCTACCTGCACGCCGACCTCTTCAAGGAGTACGAGCTGCGCCCGCCCAAGGGCGTGCTGCTCTACGGCCCGCCCGGCTGCGGCAAGACGCTGATCGCCAAGGCGGTCGCCAACTCGCTGGCCAAGAAGGTCGCCGAGGTCACCGGACGCCCCCAGGGGAAGAGCTACTTCCTCAACATCAAGGGCCCCGAACTGCTCAACAAGTACGTGGGCGAGACCGAGCGGCAGATCCGCCTGGTCTTCCAGCGGGCCCGGGAGAAGGCGAGCGAGGGCACGCCCGTCATCGTCTTCTTCGACGAGATGGAGTCGCTGTTCCGCACCCGCGGTTCCGGCGTCAGCTCGGACGTGGAGAACACCATCGTCCCGCAGCTGCTCGCCGAGATCGACGGTGTGGAGGGCCTGGAGAACGTCATCGTCATCGGCGCCTCGAACCGCGAGGACATGATCGACCCGGCGATCCTGCGGCCCGGCCGCCTGGACGTCAAGATCAAGATCGAGCGCCCGGACGCCGAGGCCGCGAAGGACATCTTCTCCAAGTACCTCAAGGAGTCGCTGCCGTTCCACCCGGACGACCTCAAGGAGCACGACGGCTCCCTGGGCACCACGGTGGCCGCGATGATCCAGTCGGTCGTGGAGCGGATGTACTCCGAGACCGAGGAGAACCGCTTCCTGGAGGTCACCTACGCCAACGGTGACAAGGAGGTCCTGTACTTCAAGGACTTCAACTCCGGCGCCATGATCCAGAACATCGTCGACCGCGCGAAGAAGATGGCCATCAAGGACTTCCTCGACCACGGTCAGCGCGGTCTGCGCGTCTCCCACCTGC
Organism: Kitasatospora sp. NPDC091276; assembly: GCF_040684355.1. Lineage (NCBI taxonomy): Bacteria > Bacillati > Actinomycetota > Actinomycetes > Kitasatosporales > Streptomycetaceae > Kitasatospora > Kitasatospora sp. NPDC091276. The sequence goes on from NZ_JBFBFU010000004.1 coordinate 44,990, forward strand.
TCGCCGCCTGCGTGGACGAGTTCAAGGAGAACGAGGACCTGCCGAACACCACCAACCCGGACGACTGGGCCCGCATCTCCGGCAAGAAGGGCGAGCGGATCGTCTTCATCCGCACGCTGGTCACCGGCAAGCAGGGCGCCGAGTCCGGCCGCTCGATCGACACTGTCGCCAACACGGGGCAGTACCTGTAAGCACGCGGTGAGACCGGGCCGCCCGGCGGTCCCCGGAACAGCACGCACCCCGTCCGGCTGTGGCGCCTCGCGGCCCCGCAGCCGGACGGCGCGTCTCGGGGTCCGCCCGTCGGCGCCGGGTTCTAGGCTCGACCCACCGATCGCGGGCAGAACGCCGGCGCCGGTGTTGTTCAGCGGTACGTCGGCGTGCTCCGCCCGTGGGGGGCGGCGCACCGGGCAAGGAGGGCCGCATGACCGTACGGCGCGTGATGGGCATCGAGACCGAGTACGGGATCTCCGTGCCCGGGCACCCCAACGCCAACGCCATGCTCACCTCGTCCCAGATCGTCAACGCGTACGCGGCGGCGATGCACCGGGCGCGGCGGGCCCGCTGGGACTTCGAGGAGGAGAACCCGCTGCGTGACGCCCGGGGCTTCGACCTGGCGCGCGAGGTGGCGGACGCCAGCCAGCTGACCGACGAGGACATCGGCCTGGCCAACGTCATCCTCACCAACGGGGCCCGGTTCTACGTGGACCACGCGCACCCCGAGTACAGCTCGCCCGAGGTCACCAACCCGCGCGACGCCGTGCTCTGGGACAAGGCCGGCGAGCGGATCATGGCCGCCGCCGCGCAGCGCGCGCTGGAACTGCCCAACGGGCAGAACATCCACCTGTACAAGAACAACACCGACAACAAGGGCGCCTCCTACGGCACCCACGAGAACTACCTGATGAAGCGGGCGACGCCGTTCGCCGACATCGTCCGCCACCTCACCCCGTTCTTCGTCTCCCGCCAGGTGGTCACCGGTGCCGGCCGGGTCGGCATCGGCCAGGACGGCTCGACGCACGGCTTCCAGATCAGCCAGCGGGCCGACTACTTCGAGGTCGAGGTAGGCCTGGAGACCACGCTCAAGCGCCCGATCATCAACACCCGGGACGAACCGCACGCCGACGCGGAGAAGTACCGCCGGCTGCACGTGATCATCGGGGACGCCAACCTCTCCGAGATCTCCACCTACCTCAAGCTGGGCACCACCTCACTGGTCCTGTCGATGATCGAGGACTCCTTCATCGCCTCCGACCTCGCCGTCGACCAGCCGGTGCGCACCCTGCACCGGGTCTCCCACGACCCCACGCTCAAGCACCTGATCACCCTGCGCAACGGGCGCAAACTCACCGCCGTCCAGCTCCAGCTGGAGTACTTCGAGCTGGCCCGCAAGTACGTCGAGGACCGCTTCGGCACCGACGCGGACGAGCAGACACTGGACGTGCTGGCCCGCTGGGAGGACGTCCTCGGGCGGCTGGAGCGCGATCCGATGTCGCTCTCCAGGCAACTGGACTGGATCGCCAAGCGGGAGATCCTGGAGGGCTACCGCAGCCGGGACGCCCTGGGGTGGGAGAACCCGCGGCTGCACCTGGTCGACCTCCAGTACAGCGACGTACGGCCCGACAAGGGCCTCTACAACCGGCTGGTGGCCCGCGGCCGGTTCGAGCGGCTGGTGACCGAGGCGGAGGTCGAGCGGGCCGTCTCCAAGCCCCCGGAGGACACCCGGGCGTACTTCCGCGGGCGCTGCCTGGAGCAGTACGCCGACCACGTCGCCGCGGCCTCCTGGGACTCGGTGATCTTCGACCTGCCGGGCCGGGACTCGTTGCAGCGGGTGCCCACGCTGGAGCCGCTGCGGGGCACCCGCAACCACGTCAAGGAGCTGCTGGACCGCTGTCGCACCGCGGAGGACCTGCTACGGGTCCTCTCCGGCGGGTAACTTTTCGATCACCATGGGTGAACGTCCGCCGAATGGGAATCATCCGGGGTGGCAGCGGGTGTTGGACAGGAAGCGCCACCGGCAAACCGGGAGCGGCAGTCGCACCTTGTGTATAGGGTCGGTGCAGCAAGCAACGACCAAACCGTGCCAGAAGAATCGAGCGGGGTGAGGGAAATGGCGAGCAAGGACACCGGCGGCGGCCAGCAGCGGGCGAACCGCTCCTCCGAGGAGGTCGAGGAGCAGGCCGCGGAAACCCAGAATTCCGACGACCTCAAGGAACGCCAGGAAAAGCTGAGCGACGACGTCGACGCGGTGCTGGACGAAATCGACGAGGTCCTGGAGTCGAATGCGGAAGATTTCGTCCGTGGATTCGTGCAGAAGGGCGGGCAATAGCCCGTCCCCGGTATTCGGGAATTCACGGTCGTGACCGTCGAGGGCGGTCGGGCGGCGAGGGCCGCCCGGCCGTCCGGCACCGGCCCCCTGCGCGCGTGGACAGTGATCGTCGGGCGGGTAGGGTGCGGGCAGCGCGAGCTTCAAGCTACCTGGAAGGAATCGTGTGGAAGCCAACACTCGTGGCACCGGGCGTCTACCGGCTGCCTTCCTGACCCCGGGGTCCTCCTCCTTCGTGGACTTCCTCGCCGAGCACCGGCCGGAGCTGATCCCCGGCCACCGCGGGCTCCCCGCGGGGGCCGTGGTCGACGCCCCGCACGGGACCACCATCGTGGCCGCGGTGTTCGACGGCGGCGTGGTGATCGCCGGTGACCGCCGGGCGACGATGGGCAACGTGATCGCCCAGCGCGACATGGAGAAGGTGTTCCCGGCCGACGAGTACAGCGCGGTCGGCATCGCCGGCACCGCAGGCCTCGCCATCGAGATGGTCCGGCTGTTCCAACTGGAGCTGGAGCACTACGAGAAGATCGAGGGCGCGGTGCTCTCGCTGGAGGGCAAGGCCAACCGGCTCACCGCGATGATCCGGGGCAACCTGGGCATGGCGATGCAGGGCCTGGCGGTCGTCCCGCTGTTCGCCGGCTACGACCTGGACCTCGGCCGCGGCCGGATCTTCAACTACGACGTCACCGGCGGGCGTTCCGAGGAGCGCGGCTTCGCCGCCACCGGCTCGGGTTCGGTCTTCGCCCGCGGCTCGATGAAGAAGCTCTACCGCGACGGCCTGACGGCCGACCAGGCCGCCATGCTCGTCGTCCAGGCGCTGTACGACGCGGCCGACGACGACTCCGCCACCGGCGGCCCCGACCTCGCCCGCAAGATCTTCCCGATCGTCTCGCTGATCACCGAGGACGGCTTCCGCCGGCTCACCGACGCGGAGGTCACCGAGATCGCGGTCGCGATCACCGACGAGCGCCGCTCGCACCCCAACGGCCCGCAGGCCCCGCTGCTCTAGCCATCACCTCTCAGGAAAGGGACGACCGCCGGTGTCGACACCGTTCTACGTCTCGCCCCAGCAGGCCATGGCGGACCGCGCGGAGTACGCCCGCAAGGGCATCGCGCGCGGCCGCAGCGTGGTCGTGCTCACCTACGCCGACGGCATCGTCTTCGTCGCGGAGAACACCTCCAGAGCGCTTCACAAGGTCTCCGAGATCTACGACAAGATCGCCTTCGCGGCGGTCGGCCGCTACAACGAGTTCGAGAACCTGCGCATCGGCGGCGTCCGCTACGCCGACCTGCGCGGCTACTCCTACGACCGGGCCGACGTCACCGCCCGGGGCCTGGCCAACGTCTACGCCCAGACGCTCGGCACCATCTTCTCCTCGGTCGGCGAGAAGCCCTACGAGGTCGAGCTGATCGTGGCCGAGGTCGGCCGCACCGCGGACGAGGACCAGATCTACCGCCTCACCCCGGACGGCTCGATCGTCGACGAGAAGAACTACGTCGTGGTCGGCGGCAACGCCGACTCGATCGGCAACTACCTGGGCCAGCGCCACCGGGCCGGGATGAGCCTCACCGAGGTGGTCCGGGCCGCCGTGGACTCGCTCGCCCGCGACCCCAACGGCGGCAGCCCGCGCGCCCTCACCCCGGAGCAGCTGGAGGTGGCCGTCCTCGACCGCCAGCGGTTCCAGCAGCGCAAGTTCAAGCGCATCCTGGGCAACCAGCTCGCCCGGCTGCTCGACGGCGACCAGTCCGCCGAGTCGGACGACGAGGACGACCCGGCGGACACCGCGCCGGAGTAGCAGTGCCTGCGGAGTCCCGTACGGCGGCCGGACGGAGGCCGTACGGGACTCCGGTGCCCCTGCGGCGGCCCAGTCGTCGTGGAGGCGGTTTCGGACAGCTCCGACACAGAATGGAGTGCTCATGGACCGCCGGATTTTCGGGCTGGAGAACGAGTACGGCGTGACCTGCACGTTCCGCGGGCAGCGCAGGCTGTCGCCGGACGAGGTGGCGCGGTACTTGTTCCGCCGGGTCGTCTCCTGGGGCCGCAGCAGCAACGTCTTCCTGCGCAACGGCGCCCGGCTGTACCTCGACGTCGGTTCCCACCCCGAGTACGCCACCCCCGAGTGCGACGACGTGGTCGAGCTGGTGACGCACGACAAGGCGGGCGAGCGGATCCTCGAAGGGCTCCTGGTCGACGCCGAGCGGCGGCTGCACGAGGAGGGCATCGCGGGGGACGTCTACCTGTTCAAGAACAACACCGACTCGGCCGGCAACTCCTACGGCTGCCACGAGAACTACCTGGTGGCCCGGCACGGCGAGTTCTCCCGGCTGGCCGACGTGCTGATCCCCTTCCTGGTGACCCGCCAGCTGATCTGCGGCGCCGGCAAGGTACTGCAGACCCCGCGCGGCGCGGTCTACTGCGTCAGCCAGCGCGCCGAGCACATCTGGGAGGGCGTCAGCTCCGCCACCACCCGCTCCCGCCCGATCATCAACACCCGCGACGAGCCGCACGCGGACGCCGAGCGCTACCGCCGGCTGCACGTGATCGTCGGCGACTCCAACATGTCGGAGACCACGACGCTGCTCAAGGTCGGCGCCACCGACCTGGTGCTGCGGCTGATCGAGGCCGGCGTGGTGATGCGCGACCTCACCCTGGAGAACCCGATCCGGGCGATCCGCGAGGTCAGCCACGACCTCACCGGCACCCACCAGGTGCGGCTCGCCAACGGGCGCGAGGCCAGCGCGCTGGACATCCAGGAGGAGTACTACACCAAGGCGCTGGAGTTCGCCGACCGCAAGGGCATCAACACCGGCACCATCGGCCGGGTGCTCGAACTGTGGGGCCGGACCCTGGAGGCCGTCCGCACCGAGAACCTGGACGAGGTGGCCACCGAGATCGACTGGATCATGAAGTACAAGCTCATCGAGCGCTACCGCGAGAAGCACCAGATGAGCATGTCCAACCCGCGGGTGGCCCAGATCGACCTGGCGTACCACGACATCCACCGCCGGCGCGGCCTGTTCTACCTGCTCCAGGGCAAGGGCCAGGCGAAGCGGGTGACCACCGACCTCAAGACCTTCGAGGCCAAGTCCATCCCGCCGCAGACCACCCGGGCCCGGCTGCGCGGGGACTTCATCCGCCGGGCGCAGGAGCAGCGCCGGGACTTCACGGTGGACTGGGTGCACCTGAAGCTGAACGACCAGGCGCAGCGCACGGTGCTCTGCAAGGACCCGTTCCGCTCGGTGGACGAGCGGGTGGAGAAGCTGATCGCCGGGATGTGAGCCCCGCGGGGGATCCCAGGTTCGTGATCAAGGCGGTGTCCGGCCCCGGTGGTGTCTACCGGGGCCGGACGCCGTCCGGGCATACGCTGTCCGTCGAAGTCAGGAGAGCCGACCTCGATCGACAGTTAGGACCACCGTGCGCCGCACCGCCGGTTTGCTACTCACCCTGCCCCTGCTGCTGGCGGTCGCCTGCGGCAGTTCGCCCAAGGCGGCCGGCCCGGCGACTCCGTCCGCGGCGAGCGCGCCTCCGACGGTGCCCGCACCGGTCGGCGAGGCGTCGCCGATGCCCACGCTCTCGGAGGGCGGTTTCGGCAGCAAGGCCACCATCACCCTCCCGGAGGGCCAGCCCGGCGGCCAGTTCGTGGTGAACACCGTCAGCGAGGGCGAGCGGTCGACGGTCAACAAGGGCGACTGGGTGACGGTCAACTACACGGCGAAGGACTGGACCACCGGCAAGGACCTGCCCAGCTCGTACGACCCGAGCGGGAAGCCGCAGCTCTACCAGGCCGGCAGCGGACAGCTCGTGCCGGCGCTGGACCAGAGCGTGATCGGCAAGAAGGTCGGCAGCCGGCTGCTGGTGGTCGCCCCGCCGGCGGCGGCCTTCGGCGAGCAGGGCAGCACCCAGCTCGGCGTCAACAAGGGCGACACCGTGGTGTTCGTCCTGGACATCATGGAGAGCCTGCCGCAGGACTCCACGCTGACCGGCGCCATGACCCCGCCGCCGGCGACGATGCCGCAGGTCAAGGACAACGGCAAGGCCCCGGTGACGATCACCGTGCCGACCGGGCAGGCCGCGCCCACCGACCTGGAGCAGGCGGTGCTGATCAAGGGCGAGGGCAAGCAGGTCAAGAGCGGGCAGACCCTGGTGGTGCAGTACACCGGGGTGCTCTGGAACAACGGCCAGCAGTTCGACTCCTCCTGGACGCACGGGGGCGCGCAGGCGGTGCAGATCGGCACCGGCAGCGTGATCGAGGGCTGGGACAAGGCGCTGGTCGGCCAGACCGTCGGCAGCCGGATCCTGCTCGTGGTGCCGCCCGGGCTCGGCTACAAGGACCAGGCGCAGGGCTCGGTGCCGCCCAACTCGACGCTGGTCTTCGTGATCGACGTTCTGGAAGCGGTTTAGGGAAGCGGCTCAGGGAAGCGGTTTAGGGCGGACACGCTCTAGGAAGTCCCCCCTGGGATTCCGTACGCTTGGGCGGACGCTCGTACAACGAAGCGTCCGCCCTCATCCTGAGCTGTCATACTGCCCTCGCACTGTGGCAGGCGCCGCCCGGCGTCGAGGTCCGGGGCGGACGGTGCGACGGCAGACCGGCAGTCAGCACGCCGGTCGCAGACCTGGAAGACCTCGTGGCGAGATGGATGGGGAGTCATGACTGAGAAGACGCCGAGCCCGGGCGGGGCCGGCACCGCGGCGAACGACAGCTCTGCGGGTGACCCGACCGCCTCGCGTCCCGGCGGCCCGCTCCCGGGGGACGGCGAGTCGATCGTCGTCCCGCCGTCGATCCTGAAGCAGCAGGCCGGCTGGGCCCAGCCCGGAGAGCAGCCGCGCGCCTCGGGCGGGACCAAGACGGACGACACCCCGCAGATCTTCGCCTCCACCGTGCGTCGGGGCGACACCTCGGAGGCCGGGTACGACGAGAACCCGCCCGGGGTGGGCCGGCTGGGCGTGATCCTCGGCACGGTGCTGGCCGTGCTGCTGGCCGGCAGCGCCGTGACGCTGTACCTGGTGAACAAGGACGGCAAGTCGGACACCGCCGCCAAGCCGGACGCCGCCAAGAGCGCGCCGCCCACGCCGACCGCCGACCCGGTGCCGCCGATCAAGGACAGCGCCAAGGTGCTGCCCACCGTCACCGGTGACTTCGGCAAGAAGGCCGAGATCCAGGTGCCGGGCGAGGCCTCCGACGGCTCCTTCGTGGTGAAGGTGCTGACCGAGGGCACCGGCCCCAAGGTGGACAAGAACTCCTGGACCTCGGTGGACTACACCGCCAAGGACTGGACCACCGGCAAGGACATCCCGAGCTCGTACGACAACAACGGCAAGCCGCAGATCTTCCAGGCCGGCACCGACGCGCTGATCCCGGCGCTGGACCAGGCCGTGGTCGGGAAGAAGGCCGGCAGCCGGGTCCTCGTGGTGGCCCCGCCGGCCGCCGCGTTCGGCTCCCAGGGCAAGGCCGACATGTCGATCGGGGCGAAGGACGACCTGATCTTCGTGATCGACATCCGCAACGCCAACGCGCCCGACGCCGTGGTGAGCGGCACCGTCACGCCGCCGCCCGCGGACTTCCCGCAGGTCAAGGACAACGGCAAGAAGCCGGCCGAGATCACCCCGGTGGCCGGCGCGAAGGACCCGACCGAGCTGAAGTCGCACGTCCTGATCAAGGGCACCGGGCCGGCGGTGGAGAAGGGCGAGAAGGTCGTCGTCCAGTACACCGGCGCGCTGTTCAAGGACGGCAAGATGTTCGACTCCTCGCTCAGCAAGGGCCAGGCGTTCTCCTTCCCGGTCGGCGGTGGCCAGGTCATCCAGGGCTGGGACCAGGGGCTGGTGGGCCAGACCGTCGGCAGCCGGGTGGAGCTGGTGATCCCGGCCGCGCTGGCCTACGGCGACAAGGGCCAGGGCGACATCCCGCCGGGCGCGCCGCTGGTCTTCGTGGTGGACATCCTGGACGCCGGTCAGGGCTGATCCACTTTCGGGTGACAATGGTGTGCGTGTGACCTTCAGGTCCGGCCGCGTGGCCGGACCACCCCGGGCGGTGGGCGCCCGTACCGTGGTCCGGGAACGGACCGGGGGTGCGGGCGCCCGCCGCTTGGTCGTGACTGCAATGCGAAACGTGAGAAGAGGGACTGTGAGCGTCAACCTCAACGAGAAGCCCGAGATCGACTTCCCGATCGGCGACGCCCCGGCGGACCTGCAGATCCGCGACATCGTCGTCGGTGACGGCGAGGAGGCCAAGCCGGGCCACAACGTCAAGGTCCGCTACGTCGGCGTGACCTTCGAGACCGGCGAGGAGTTCGATGCGAGCTGGAACCGGACCCCGAACGAGTTCCGCTTCCCGCTGGGCGGCGGCCGCGTCATCAAGGGCTGGGACCAGGGCGTCGTCGGCATGAAGGTCGGCGGTCGCCGCGAGCTGACCATCCCGTCGCACCTGGCGTACGGCAACCAGTCGCCGACCCCGCTGATCCCGGCGGGCTCGACCCTGATCTTCGTGGTCGACCTGCTGGGCGTCTGAGCCTGCCGCGGCCGTGGGCCGGACCCCTCCGGGGGCCCGGCCCACGGGCGTTTCGGGAGGCCGCTTTTGCCGTGCGTACCGCTACCGGTACGGTCGGTCCCGCCGGGTGGTGATCGCCCGGTTGGCGCACCCCGCGCACGGCGCGGCACACCGGAAGGGTCAGCGATGGCGATCGCCAAGGCAGAGCGGCTGATGAATCTCGCCCTGTGCCTGATGAACACCAGACGTCCGCTCTCCAAGAAGGAGCTGCGGGAATCCATCGAGGCGTACCGCGAGGCCTGGCAGAACAGCAGCGAGGACGCCTTCAACCGGATGTTCGAGCGGGACAAGGACGACCTGCGCGAACTCGGCCTGGTGATCGACGTCGACGAGAGCGCCCTGGACGGCGAGCTCGGCTACCTGGCCCGCGCCGACCGCAACCGGCTGCCCGAGATCGCGCTGGACGCCGAGGAGGCGGCCGCGCTGACCCTGGCCGCCCGGGTCTGGCAGCAGGCCAAGATGTCCGGCGCGGCCAGCGGCGCGCTGCAGAAGCTGCGCGCCGCCGGGGTGCCGTTCGCCGAGCCCGAGGGCCGGACCGCCCTGGAGCCGCGCATCCCCGCCCGGGAGGCCGCGTTCGAGCCGCTGCTCACCGCCGCCCGGGACCGCCGCCCGGTCGGCTTCGAGTACCGCAAGGCCGGCGCCGCCGCCGGCGAGCTGCGCACCGTCGAGCCGTGGGCGCTGGAGTGCTGGCGCGGGCACTGGTACCTGGCCGGGTGGGACCGCGACCGCGGCGACGCCCGGGTGTTCCGGCTCAGCCGGATCACCGGCAAGGTCCGGGCCAGGACCGGCGCCTTCCTCGGCACCGTGCCCGAGCACGTCGACGTCCGCGCGACCGTCGCCAAGTTCGCGGGCGAGGGCGCCACCGCCACCGCCACCGTCCGGGTCCGCCGGGGAGCGGGCTTCCCGCTGCGCACCAAGGCGCTGAGCAGCGCGCGGGTGGACGACGGCTGGGACGAGCTGGAGATCCCGTACGGCAACGGGCTGGGCGCCGACCTCGCCGAGTTCGGGCCGGACGTGCTGGTGCTCGGGCCCGAGGAGCTGCGGGCCGACGTGATCGACCGGCTGCGGGCCGTGGCCGGGCTGGACGTGGTGAACGGAAGCGGAGGGGTTCAGGCGTGAGCAACGCGATCGACCAGACGCGGCGGATGCTGTCGCTGGTCACCTACCTGCGCGAGCGCCCCGGCGCCGAGGTGGCCGAGGTGGCCCGCGCGTTCGGGATCTCCGAGCGCGAGCTGATTGGGGACCTCAACGTGCTGCCGATGTGCGGCACCAGCTTCCGCGGCGGCGACCTGCTCGACATCGACACCGACGGCGAGCGGATCTGGTGGCACAACGTCGACGACGTGGCCCAGCCGCTGCGCCTCGCCGCCGACGAGGCCACCGCGCTGCTGGTCGCCGCCCGTGCGGTGGCCGGGCTGCCCGGCCTGCGGGCCGGCGACCGGGAGGCGCTCACCCGGGCCGTCGTCAAGATCGAGAACGCGGCGGGCGAGAGCGCCGCCGGCAGCGCCCGGGTCGGCGTGACCTTCGAGGCGGAGGGCCACGTGTTCGCCGACATCGACCGCGCGCTCAGCGAGGGGCGCCGCCTGTGGCTGCGCTACTACTCGCACGGGCGCGGCGGGATGACCGAGCGCGAGGTCGACCCGATCCGGCTGCTCACCGAGGGCCACACCTACCTCGAGGCCTGGTGCCGCACCTCCGAGGACCACCGGATGTTCCGGTTGGACCGGGTCGCCGAGATCCGGGTGCTGGACGTCCCCGCCGACCCGCCGCGGCGCGAGCCGCGCGACCTGAGCGGCGGGCTGGTCAACCCGTCCGCGGACGACCCCGAGGTGGTCGTCGAGGTCACCTCCGGCGGGCGCTGGGTGGCCGAGTACTACACCCACGACCGGGCCGAGGAACTGCCCGACGGCGGGCTGCGGATCACCCTGCGCAGCGCCGATCCCTCCCAGCTGCGCCCGTTGGCGCTGCGGCTGGGCCGGGACGGCCGGATCGTCTCGCCGCCCGGGCTGGCCGGGCAGGCCCGCGCGGCCGCCCTGGAAGCGCTGGCCGCGTACGGGGAGCAGACCGTCGCCGACGGGGAGGGGCGGGTCTGATCGGTGGAGCCCGGGACCAGATTCAAGGTGTACTGCTCCGAGTGCCGGGAGAAGGTCGAGCTCCCGGCGGAGGAGTTCCGGCTGACCCTCGGTCGCACCCCGGCCCAGGCGCACTACAGCTTCGGCTGCCCGCTCTGCGGGGCGGCGGTGCGCAAGCCGGCCGGGGAGAAGATCGTCGCGGCGCTCGTCGGGGCCGGGGTGCGCACCATGCGGCTCGTCCCGGCCGAGGGGTAGCGCCGCCGGGCGCCCTCCTCCGGACCCGGCCGGGGGGCCGGGCCCGATAGGGTGGGGCGCATGTCCTGGATGCTCGTCGCCGCCGTCCTGCTCGCCACCGCGGGCCTGCTGGTCCTCGGGGTGCTCGCGATCCGGCTCTGGCTGGACGTGCGGGCGCTGGCCAAGGGAGTGGACGCGGCCTCGCGGGCGCTGGCCGAGGCGGCGGGGGAGCTGGCGGAGGCCGTACCGGGCCGGTAGGGCCGTCCGGTGGTGCCCCTCGGGTGGTGCCCGCTCGGCAGTGCCGTTTAGCACAGGAGGGCCGTCGGTGGTACGGGGGCTGCTGCGGGGAGGCGGGGGCGGGTTACGCTCTCAGGTGGCTCCTGCAGATGGCTCCTGAACTGCGAACCGGGGCCGCTGTCCTGTTCGGGCGGCCGTCGTCGTGGCGTCATCCGCAGCGGTTACCATCCGCGGCGGGGGGCCCGACGGGTCGCCATGAGTGAAGGTGGTCGCGCAATGCGCATCTCGATGACCGCGATCGTGGTGGTCGTGATTTTCGCCGTCCTGCTGTTCGGCGCCAAGCGGCTGCCCGACCTGGCTCGCTCGCTCGGGCAGTCGATGCGGATCCTGAAGAGCGAGGCCAAGGCCATGCGCTCGGACGGCGCCGAGGAGGACGCCGCCGCGACGCCGCCTCCGGCGCCCCGGGTCGACGGCGGTTCGGCGACGACCGCGGCCAGGACCATCCAGGCCGCTCCGGGCGCCTCGGGCACCGCCCGCCCGGTGGCCGAGCCCGCCGCCGGGCCGTCCGCGGCCGACGGCGACCGCCCGCACTGAGTGCGGCGCACGTGACGAACGCGACCACGGAGGCCCGTCGACCGGCGGGCCTCGACGCACGAGTTGAGGACCGGGGTTGAGCAAGCTCTCCAAGGCGTCGAAGGCGTCCAAGGATCCTGAGGGGCGGATGGCCCTCACCGACCACCTGCGGGAACTGCGCAACCGCGTGGTCAAGTCGGTCCTGGCGATCGTGCTGATCACCATCGTGGCGGCGATCTACCACAGGCAGATCGAGAACTTCCTGCTGGAGCCGCTGCCGCGCTGCACCGTGGAGACTGCCGACCACTTCAAGGGCAAGTGCGCCCAGGTCTCCAACATCGGTCTGACCGCCGGTTTCACCTGGATGCTCAAGGTGTCACTGACGGCCGGTGTGGTCGCGACCGTGCCGGTCTGGCTCTACCAGGTCTGGGCCTTCGTGGCACCCGGTCTGCACCGGCACGAGAAGAAGTACGCCGTCATCTTCATGCTGTGCGGGGCGCCGCTCTTCCTGGCCGGCGTGGGCTGCGCCATCCTGGTGCTGCCGACCACCGTCGACGTGCTGATCTCGTTCACCCCGGACAAGACCACGCCGATCCTGCCGCCCGAGGACTACCTCGACATCGCCACCCGGATGGTGCTGGTCTTCGGCCTGGCCTTCGAGTTCCCGCTGCTGCTGGTGATGATGAACATGGTCGGCATGGTCACCGGCAAGCGGCTGCTCGGCTGGTGGCGCGGCATGGTCATGGGCATCACGGTCTTCGCCGCCTTCGCCACCCCGAGCGCCGATCCGGTGAGCATGCTCACGCTGGCCGCGCCGATCTGGGCGCTGTACTTCCTCGCGGTGGGCATCGCGATCTTCAACGACAGGCGCAAGGAGCGCCGCGACCCCGACGCCGGACTGAGCGACGAGGAGGCCTCGGAGCTGGACCTCTCGGTGCAGCCGGTGGCCGGTACGGAGATGGTCCAGGCCTCGGCCGCGCCGACGGCGGGCGCCCCGGTGCCGGCCGCCCGTCACGAGCAGATCGACGACATCACCTGAGCCGGTAGCGCACCCTGAGGCCCCGGCCCGCCGCCCGACGCGGTGGGCCGGGGCCTTTGCGCTGCTCCGGCCCGGTGAGCCCGGGCTTTTGCGCTGCTCCGGCCTGGTTCGGGATCCGGCGGGTGGTCTTGGCAGGGTGGATGGCATGTGACATATTACTGACGTGCTCAAGACCCAGAGACCTCCCCTGGATGTCGTCGTGGTCGGCGCCGGCGTGGTCGGCGCCGCCTGCGCCTACTACGCGGCCCGCGCCGGGCTCACCGTCGCCGTCGTCGACCGCGGGCCGGTGGCCGGCGGCACCACCGGCGCCGGCGAGGGCAACCTGCTGGTCTCCGACAAGGAGCCCGGGCCCGAACTCGACCTCGCCCTGCTCAGCACCCGGCTCTGGCACGACCTCGCCGAACACCTCGGCGCGGCCGTGGAGTACGAGCCCAAGGGCGGCGTGGTGATCGCCTCCACCCCGGCCGGGCAGGACGCCCTGCGGGCCTTCGCCGTCGGCCAGGCCGCCGCCGGCGTCACCGCCGAGGAGATCCCCGCCGAGCGGCTGCACGAGCTGGAGCCGCACCTCGCCCCCGGCCTCGCCGGCGGCTTCCACTACCCGCAGGACGCCCAGGTCCAGCCCGCCCTCGCCGCCGCCCACCTGCTGCGCGAGGCCCGCCGGATGGGCGCCGAGCTGATCACCGGCGAGACCGTGACCGCCGTGCACCGGGGGCCGGACGGCGCCGTGCGCGGCGTGCGGACCGACCGCCGCCGACTCGACGCCCCCGCCGTCGTCAACGCGACCGGCACCTGGGGCGGCGAACTGGCCGGGCTGGCCGGGGTGCACCTGCCGGTGATGCCCCGCCGCGGCTTCGTCCTGGTCACCGAGCCGCTGCCGCGGATCGTCCGGCACAAGGTCTACGCCGCCGACTACGTCGCCGACGTCGCCAGCGGCTCGGCCGGGCTCCAGACCTCCGCCGTGGTCGAGGGCACCCCCGGTGGGCCGGTGCTGATCGGCGCCAGCCGCGAACGGGTCGGCTTCGACCGCACCCTCTCCCAGGAGGTGCTGCGGCGGCTCGCCGCCCAGGCCGCGGCGCTCTTCCCGGTGCTCGCGGACGTCACCGTGATGCGCACCTACCGGGGCTTCCGTCCGTACCTGCCGGACCACCTGCCCGCCATCGGCGAGGACCCCAGGGCGCCCGGGCTCTACCACGCCTGCGGGCACGAGGGCGCCGGCATCGGGTTGGCTCCGGCGACCGGCCTGCTGATCAGCGAGCAACTGACCGGCAAGCAGCCGGAACTGGACCTCGCGCCGTTCCGCCCGGACCGCTTCCCGTCGGACGCCGGGGCCTGAGCCCGGGCTCCTCGACCACCGCTGTCCGCCTGCCGACCACGCTCGTTCGTCGACCGCCCCCGCCGTGTCGACCGCCCCTGTCGTGTCGACCGCCCTCGTCCGTCGACCAACCCCGGAACGGAGAAGCCGCCGATGCGCCGCACCCCCGCCGACCTGGTCCGGGCCGAACCCGGCCCCGCCCACCACATCGAGTTCGACGGCCGACCCGTCCCGGCCCTGCCCGGACAGTCGATCGCCGCCGCGCTCTGGGCCGACGGCGTGCTCGCCTGGCGCACCACCCGGGTCGGCGGCCGGCCGCGCGGAGTGTTCTGCGGCATCGGCGCCTGCTTCGACTGCCTGGCCACCGTCGACGGCCGCCCCAACCAGCGCACCTGCCTGCTCCCCGCCGAACCCGGCACCACCGTCACCACCCAGGAGGGCCACGGCCGTGCCGACCTCGCCGTCTGACCGGGCCGCCGCCGAAGCGGCCCGACGCCCCGACCTCGCGGTGATCGGTGCCGGCCCGGCCGGGCTCGCGGCCGCCGTGACCGCCGCCGACCTCGGGCTGCGCTGCGTCCTGCTGGACGCCGGTCACAGCACCGGCGGGCAGTACTACCGGCACCCCGCGCCCGGCCTCGGCGCCGCCCGCCCGGACCGGCTCCACCACGGCTGGTCCGTCTACACCGGACTGGCCGACCGGCTCGCCGCGCACGAGCGGGCCGGGCGGGTCCGCTTCCTCGGCGGCCACCAGGTGTGGGCGCTGGAGCGGACCGGCGACGGCTTCGCCGTGCACGTCACGCGCGGCCCGGAGGCCACCGACCGGGCCACCGTCCCGGCCGCGTCCGTGCTGCTCGCCACCGGCGCGTACGAGCGCCAGCTGCCGTTCCCCGGCTGGACCCTGCCCGGGGTGGTCACCGCGGGCGGCGCGCAGGCGATGCTCAAGGCCGGGCTGGTGCTGCCCGGGCGGCGGATCGTGGTGGCCGGCAGCGGGCCGCTGCTGCTCGCGGCGGCGTCCTCGCTGGTCACCGCCGGGGCCGAGGTGCCCGCGGTCGTCGAGGCCACCGACTACCTCGGCTACGCCCGGCGCCCCGGCGCCCTGGCGGCCGTCCCCGCCAAGCTCGTCGAGGGCGCCGGGCACGGGAGCACGCTGCTGCGGCACGGCGTACGGCTGCGCCCGCGCAGCGCCGTCGTCGAGGCGCACGGGACCGAGCGGGTCACCGCCGTCACGGTGGCCCGGCTGGACGCCGACTGGCGGCCGGTGCCCGGCACCGAACGCCGGATCACCTGCGACGCCGTCGCCGTGGGCCACGGGCTGCTGCCGCAGATCGACCTGGCCACCGAACTGGGCGCGGCCACCAGGACCGCCCCGGACGGCGCCGTCGGGCTCCGGGTCGACGCCCGGCTGCGCACCACCGTGCCCGGCCTCTGGTCGGCGGGGGAGACCAACGGCGTCGGCGGCGCGGACCTCGCGATCGTGGAGGGCGAACTGGTCGCGCACGCCGTGGCCGACCGGGCGCCGAAGCCCGTACTGCTGCGCCGCCGGGCCCGGCTGCGGAACTTCGCCGACCTGATGGCCGCGGCCCACCGGCCCGGCCCCGGCTGGACCGGCTGGCTGCGCCCGGACACCGACGTCTGCCGGTGCGAGGAGGTGCCGGTCTCGGCGATCCGGGAGGCCGTGGACGAGCTGGGCGCGGGCGATCCGCGCACCGTCAAGCTGCTCACCCGGGCCGGGATGGGCTGGTGCCAGGGCCGGATGTGCGGTCCGGCCGTGGCCTGCCTGGCCGGCTCGGGTGAGCCGGGGCCGGACCGGCGGCCGCTGGCCTGCCCGGTGCCGCTGTCGCAGCTGGCGGCCGGGCAGTCCGGGTCGTCCGGGCAGTCCGGGTCGTCCGGGTCGTCCGGTGAGGACGCCGATACGGCCTGAGGTCCGTCGAACATGCGGGCCGGGGACTCTTGTCTCCGGCCCATCTCCTCTAATAAAATGTCACACCTCACCAAGGAGCTCACCGTGTCCAACACCCCACACGACACCGCCCGGCCCTGGCGCGGCATCATGGTCGCCACCACGATCCCGCTGCGCCCGGATCTCTCCGTCGACTACGACGCGTACGCCGAGCACGTCCGCTGGCTGATCGAGTCCGGCTGTGACGGCGTCGTCCCCAACGGCTCGCTGGGCGAGTACCAGACGCTCACCGCCGAGGAGCGCGCCCGCGTCGTCGAGGTGGCCGTCGAGGCGGCCGGCGACGGCTCCCGGGTGATGCCCGGCGTGGCCGCCTACGGCAGCGCCGAGTCCCGCCGCTGGGCCGAGCAGGCCGCCGAGGCCGGCGCCGGCTCCGTGCTCCTGCTGCCGCCGAACGCCTTCCGGGCCGACCACGCGTCCGTCCGGGCGCACTACGCCGACGTGGCCAAGGCCGGACTGCCCGTCGTCGCGTACAACAACCCGATCGACACCAAGGTCGACCTCGTCCCCGCGCTGCTCGCCCAACTGCACGGCGAGGGCTCGATCGTCGCGGTCAAGGAGTTCAGCGGCGACGTCCGCCGGGCGTACGAGATCGCCGAACTGGCCCCCGGGCTGGACCTGCTGATCGGCGCCGACGACGTGCTGCTGGAGCTGGCGCTGGCCGGCGCGGTCGGCTGGATCGCCGGCTACCCGAACGCCCTGCCGGAGGCCAGCGTCGCGCTGTACCGGGCCGCCGTGGCGCAGGAGCTGGACACCGCGCTGCCGCTGTACAAGTCGCTGCACTCGCTGCTGCGCTGGGACTCCAAGACCGAGTTCGTCCAGGCCATCAAGCTGTCCATGGACATCGCCGGGCGCGCCGGCGGCCCGGTCCGCCCGCCGCGCCAGCCGCTGACCCCGGACATCGAGGCGGCCGTCCGCGCGGCCACCGAGAAGGCGCTGGCCGAGGGCCTGGCATAACCGGGAGACTTCGTCACCAGGCCGGCTGAGGGGGCAGCCGGCCCGGCCCCACCCACCCGATCCCGCGTACGGTCAGCACCTCCGTACGCCCACTCCGACGGGAGTCGTCAGAGCCATGCGCAGCCGTCACGTGTTCCACGCCGTCGACTCGCACACCGAGGGCATGCCGACCCGGGTCATCACCGGCGGCTTCGGCGTCATTCCCGGTGCCACCATGGCCGAGCGCCGGGTGCACTTCCAGCAGCACCTGGACCACTTCCGCACCCTGCTGATGTACGAGCCGCGCGGCCACGCCGCGATGAGCGGCGCCATCCTCCAGCCGCCGACCCGGCCGGACGCCGACTTCGGCGTGCTCTACATCGAGGTCTCCGGCCTGCTGCCGATGTGCGGGCACGGCACCATCGGCGTCGCCACCGTGCTGGTCGAGACCGGCATGGTTCCGGTGGTCGAGCCGGTCACCACGGTGCGGCTGGACACGCCCGCCGGGCTGGTGATCGCCGAGGTGCGGGTCGAGGACGGCGCCGCCACCGCGGTGACCATCCGCAACGTGCCGTCCTACTCGGCCGCGCTGGACGCCAAGATCGAGGTGCCCGGGTACGGCACGATCGGCTACGACCTGGCGTACGGCGGCAACTTCTACGCGATCCTGCCGCTCGCCGAGTTCGGGCTGCCCTTCGAGCGCGAGCGCAAGCAGGACATCCTGGAGGCCGGACTGGCCCTGATGGCCGCCATCAACGCGAGCCCCGACCGCCCGGTGCACCCGGAGGACCCGTCCATCCACGGCTGCCACCACGTCCAGCTGCTCGCCCCCGGCTCCACCGCCGAGCACTCCCGGCACGCGATGGCCATCCACCCCGGGTGGTTCGACCGATCGCCCTGCGGCACCGGCACCTCGGCCCGGATGGCGCAGCTGCACGCGCGCGGCGAACTGCCGCTGGGGCGCGACTTCCGCAACGACTCCTTCATCGGGACGACCTTCATCGGGCGCCTGGTCGAGGAGACCGAGGTGGCCGGTCTGCCCGCCGTGGTGCCCACCGTCACCGGGCGGGCCTGGGTCACCGGCACGGCCCAGTACTTCCTCGACCCGCGCGACCCGTTCCCGGCCGGGTTCCTGTTGTAGAGCTGTTTGAAAGAGGAGCCGGCCTCTGGGGGAGGGGCCCGCTCCGACGTCCGCTGAACCACCTTCGAAGGGCTGCTGGTCGTGACCATCACCTCGTACAACCCCGCCGACCCCGCGGACCTCGTCGTCGCCGTGGAGGAACCCGGCGCCGAAGCCGTCCGGGCCGCCGTCGCCCGGGCCCGGGCAGTCCAGCCCGGCTGGCTCGCGGCCGGCGCGGGCGCCCGGTCCGCGGCGCTCGGCCGGATCGCCGAAGCGGTCGAGGCACACGCGGACGAGCTGGCCGGGCTGATCGTGCGCGAGGTCGGCAAGCCGCTCGCCGAGGCGCGCGGCGAGGTCGCCCGCACCGCGGCGATCTGGCGCTACTACGCGCAGGCGCCGTTCGCGCCGTCCGGGGCGGTGCACGAGACCGCCGCCGGGCCCGGGCTGCTGCTCACCCGGCGCCGCCCGTACGGCGTCGCCGGGCTGATCGCGCCGTGGAACTTCCCGCTGGCGATCCCCACCTGGAAGGCCGCGCCGGCGCTGGCGGTCGGCAACACCGCGGTGCTCAAGCCGGCGCCCGAGGCGACCGCCTGCGCGCTGCGGCTGGCCGAACTGGCCGCCGGGGCCGGGCTGCCCGAGGACGTGTTCACCGTGCTGCCGGGCGGCGCCGAGGAGGGCGCGGCGCTGGTCGACACGGCCGACGTGGTCTCCTTCACCGGCTCGACCGGCGTCGGCCGGGCCGTGGTGCGGGCCGCCACCGAGCGCGGCGTGCCGGTGCAGGCCGAACTCGGCGGGCTGAACGCCGCGCTGGTGCTGCCGGACGCCGACCTCGCGCAGGCCGCCGCCCACCTCGCCGCCGCCATCGCCGGGTACGCGGGACAGAAGTGCACCGCCACCAGCCGGGTGATCGCGGTCGGCGCCGCGTACGAGCCGCTGCGCGACGCCCTGGTCAAGGCGCTGGAACTGGTCGACGACACGGCCTGCGGGCCGGTCATCAACGCCGCCGCCCGGGACCGGCTGACGGCCGCCGTCGACTCGGCCGTCGCCGCCGGGGCCACCCTGCTCACCGGCGGCCGGGCACCCGAGCGGGACGGCTGGTACCTCGAACCGGCCCTGCTCACCGACGTGCCGGCCGAACACCCGCTGGCCCGCGAGGAGTTCTTCGGCCCGGTCGCGCTGCTGCACGCCGCCGCCGACCTCGACGAGGCGATCGCGCTCGCCAACGACACCCCGCACAGCCTCTCCACCTCGGTGCACACCCGCAGCCTGGACGTGGCGCTCGCCGCCGCCGACCGGCTGGACGCGGGCATGATCCGGGTCAACGCGCCGTCCAGCGGCGTCGACTTCCACCTGCCGTTCGGCGGCGCCAAGGGCGCGAGCCACGGCGAGCGCGAGCAGGGCCAGGCGGCGCTGGACTTCTACACCGTCAGCCGCACCGTCAGCGTCCTGCCGGGCGGTGGCGCGTGATGCCCGTCCGCACCGTCGACTACCACGCGGCCGGCGAGCCGTTCCGGATCGTG
This sequence comes from Kitasatospora sp. NPDC091276, assembly GCF_040684355.1. Lineage (NCBI taxonomy): Bacteria > Bacillati > Actinomycetota > Actinomycetes > Kitasatosporales > Streptomycetaceae > Kitasatospora > Kitasatospora sp. NPDC091276. Next base: position 64,858 of record NZ_JBFBFU010000004.1, read on the forward strand.
CTGGACGGCGTGCCCGCGATCCCCGGCGACAGCGTCGCCGAACGGCGGGCCATCGCCCTCGGCGCCGGCGGCAGCGCGACCGCGCCCCGGCCGAGCGCGCTGGACGACGCCCGGCAGCTGCTCAGCCGCGAACCGCGCGGACACGCCGGGATGTACGGCGGGTTCCTGGTACCGCCGGACGACGACGAGGCGCACTTCGGGGTGCTGTTCTGGCACAAGGACGGCTACTCGACGGCCTGCGGGCACGGCACCATCGCGCTCGGCGCCTGGGCGGTGGACTCCGGGCGGGTCGCGGCCCCCGCCGACGGCGTGGCCCGGGTGCGGATCGACGTGCCGTCCGGCCGGGTCACCGCGCTGGTGCACCGGGCCGGCGGGCGGACCACCGGCGTCACCTTCCGCAACGTGCCCACCCGGGTCGCCGCTCTGAAGTTGCCGCTGGCCACTTCACGGGGCACCGTGGAGGTCGCGGTGGCGCACGCGGGCGCCTGCTACGCCTCGGTGCCGGCGGCCGCCCTCGGCCTCGCGGTCGAGCCCGCGCAGCTGCCCGAACTCACCGCCGCCGGGCGGGAGATCAGGGAGCTGCTGGCCGGCGCGGCGGCGGTGGCGCACCCGAGCGACCCGCTCCTGTCGGGGGTGTACGGGGTCATCCTGTTCGACGAACTCGTCTCGGAGGACGGCGTGTTGAACCAGCGGAACGTCACCGTCTTCGCGGACGGGCAGATCGACCGCTCACCCTGCGGCTCCGGGACCTCCGCCCGGCTCGCCGTCCTCGCCGCCGAGGGCCGGCTCGCGCCGGGGGAGGAACTGCGGCACGAGTCCGTCATCGGGACGGTCTTCACCGGCCGCGTCCTGCCCGGCGGCGACCCGCTGGACGGCGGCGTCGTGACCGAGGTCACCGGCAGCGCGCACCGCACCGGCGAGCACGCGTTCGTCCTGGAACCGGACGACGACCTGGGCGCGGGGTTCCTCCTGTGACCGCTCCCGCGAACCCTCCCGCGAACCCTCCTGTGGACCCTGCTGCGCCGCCTCCTGCGTCGCCTCTTGTGCCGCCCGGTACGGCGGCTGAGCCGCTCCAGTACGCCGTGCCGGGCGTCGGCGGGGTCGGGCCCGGCGAGGCGGTGGCGGCGATCGAGCGGGTGCTGCTCGACGGGTTCGACCCGGAGCCGGCACCGGCCCGCTCGGCCGTCCCCGTCCCGGCCGGCGAACTGCTGATGATGCCGGCCGCCGCCGGCCCGTACGCCGGGGTGAAGATCGCCGGGGTCGCGCCCGCCAACCCGGGGCGGGGACTGCCCCGGATCACCGGCAGCTACCTGCTGCTCGACGGGCCCACCCTGCAGCCGCTCGCCCTGCTCGACGGCGCCGCGCTCACCGCGCTGCGCACACCCGCCGTGACCGCCGTCGCGCTGCGCCGGCTGGCCGCGCCGGACGCCGAGCACCTGGTGCTGTTCGGCTCCGGGCCGCAGGCGTACGGGCACCTGGACGCGCTGCTGGCCGTCCGGTCGCTGACCCGGCTCACCGTGGTGGCGCGGGACGCCGGACGGGCCGGGGCCCTGGCCGCGTACGGGCGGGAGCTCGGGCTGGCGGCCGGGGTCGGCGGGCCGGAGGCGGTCGCCGAAGCGGACGTGGTGGTCTGCTGCACCACCGCGCGCACGCCGCTGTTCGACGGCGCCCTGGTGCCCGCGCACGCCGCCGTCGCGGCCGTCGGCTCGCACGAGCCGGACGCGCGGGAGGTGGACGAGGTGCTGGTCGGGCGGGCCGAACTGTACGTGGAGGCGCGGACGGTGGCGGCCCGCGAGGCCGGCGACCTGATCATGGCGGGCGTGGCCGGCCGGCAGGTGTGGAACCTGGCCGAGCTGGTGCGCGGCGACGCGCTGGTGCCGGCGGGGCGGCCGCGGTTCTTCAAGAGCGTCGGCATGGCGTGGGAGGACCTGGCGGTCGCGGCGGAGGTGTACCGGAGCACCGGGGCGGGCTGACCTTCAGTCCCCGAGGAAGTGGAGCCAGCTGCCCGGGGTGGCGGCGCAGTGGGCGAGCAGGTTGCGCAGGTCGCGGACGGCCGCCCGCTCTTCCTCGGTGGTGCAGCGGGCGAGCAGGACGGTGGCCTCCTCGAAGGCGGCGCCGGCGTCCTGCTCGTTGAACCGGGTGTCGCCGTACGGGTCGATCCGGCCGAGCCGTCCGGGCCGGCGGTCGGCCGGCCCGGCGTGCGCGGCCAGGGCGGCGGCGAGGGCCGGGCCGTGGTCGACCGAGAGGTGCAGCAGGGTCGGGACGGACCGGCCGCCCTTGTTGGGGTGGTCGTCGTACAGGGCGATCTCGATTCCCAAGTCCGTTGCTCCTGGCGGGTGTCGGGGGCTGTGAAGCGGGAGTCGGCCCGGCGGGAAGGGATCCCCTGCCGGGCCGGCTCCGTATGAGCAGGGCGGGCGACAGGTCGTGCGCCGCCGGCCGTTGTCACGGCCGCCGGCCGCTGCCACCATGGGTTTCGGCCGGGGCCTCGGGTGCTGAGGGACCGTTCGAATCGTGGAATGTTGCGCACTCAACGTAACGTGACATTGTACGCTGGTGTTCTGCACCCACCCGGAGGAACACCATGGCCGACCTCAAACCCCGCACCCTGATCTCCGTACAGGAGCGGCTTCGCGACCAGGTCGCCCACGCGCTCCGGGCAGCCCTGATCTCCGGCGAACTGCGCCCCGGCGTCGTCTACTCCGCACCCGCGCTCGCCGCCGACTTCGGCGTCTCCGCCACCCCCGTCCGCGAGGCCATGCTCGACCTCGCCCGCGAAGGCCTCGTCGAGGCCGTCCGCAACAAGGGCTTCCGGGTCACCGAGCTCACCGAGCGTGACCTCGACGACTACACCGAGATCCGCGCCCTGATCGAGGTCCCCACCGTCGGCCGGGTGACGCGCACGGCGACCAAGGAGCAGCTGGAGCGGCTGCGCCCCCAGGCCGAGGAGATCGTCGCGGCCGCGCGCAAGCACGACCTCATCGGGTACCTGGAGGCCGACCGGCAGTTCCACCTGGACCTACTGGGGCTGGCCGGCAACGCCCGGCTGGTCGACGTCGTCAGCGACCTGCGGAAGCGCTCGCGGCTGTACGGCCTCAACCGGCTCGACGAGCGCGGCGAGCTGACCTCCTCGGCGGAGGAGCACCTGGAACTGCTCGACCTCATGCTGGCCGGCGACGCCGAGGCGGCCGAGGCCTGCATGACCCGCCACCTCAGCCACGTCCGCTCGCTGTGGGCGGGGCAGGACGAGGCGGCGGAGGAGGCCCGCCCGGCGCTGAAGCTGCGGGCGCGGTAGGGCTAGCCGGGGCTAAACCGCCCGTTCGGGTGAAGACTGGGGATCGGGCGTCGGAATGCGTTCGCGCCCTACGATGATGTTCTCGACATCGGCAGCCAGGAGGAAATCCATGTCCGCCGCAGCAGTGGAAGAGCCCATCGAGCAGCCGACGCTGCTCGAGGTCGCCGAGCTGATCTCCAACCAGTTCGCCGGGCACCGGGTCGAGATCGTCGGGAGCCAGATCACCGTGACGCCGCCGCCGAATGCTTCGCACGGCAAGTCACTGAGCCGCCTCATGCGTGTGCTGTTCGCCGCCGGCCTCGACGGGGATGAGGTCGACGTCATTCAGGGCGTTGGCATCTGGCTGCCGGACGGGCCGTCGGACTACGCCGTTCCCGACCTGGCGATCGTCGATGCCGACATCGATGACCACTTGATCGAGTACAACTGTTACGACCCGGCGGTCTTCCGGCTCGTGCTGGAGGTCACGTCGTCCAACCTCAGCGACGACCTGAAGCGGAAGCCCTTCGTCTATGCCGCCGCTGGAGTACCCGTCTACGTGATCGTGGACCGGACGAACCAGCGGGTCATGGTGCTCACTGACCCGCAGGACGGCGAGTACCGCGTGCACGCCGTCCACCACCCGGGGCAGTCGTTCACCCTGCCGGAGTCGATCGGGGCGGCGGTGACGCTGTCGGTGGACGACGTGCTGGCGGCGAAGAAGTAGCTCAGGCCGCCGCGGGCACTGTCAGGCGGCCGTCGTGGACTTCGGCGATCTGGTCGACGGCCGTCAGGTGGGTGCGGTCGTGGGTGACCAGGACGGTGGCGGTGGCGCGGCGGTGGGTGAGGTCGGTGATGAGGTCGAGGACGGCGGCGCCGCGCTCGTGGTCGAGGGCGCTGGTGGGTTCGTCGATCAGCAGGACGGTGGGGTCGTTCATCAGCGCGCGGGCGATGTTGACGCGCTGGCGCTGACCGCCGGAGAGCTGGTGCGGGCGGCGGGCGGCCTGGTCCCGCAGGCCGACGGCGGCCAGCAGGTCCAGGGCCCGGGGGAGGGCGGTGCGCGGGGAGCGGCCGTCCAGGTGGGCCATCACCTGGAGCTGTTCGACGGCGGTGAGCGAGGGCAGCAGGTTGGCCTGCTGGAAGACGATGCCGATCCGGGTGCGGCGCAGCGCGGTCAGTTCGGCGCGGCCGAGGCCGGTGGTGTCGGTGCCGTCCAGCACGACCCGGCCGGAGTCCGGGGTGATCAGGGTGGCGGCGACCGCCAGCAGGCTGGACTTGCCGGAGCCGGACGGGCCGACGACGGCCGTGATCGAGCCCTTGGGGACGGTCAGCGACACGTCGTCCAGCGCCGTGAGCCGGCCGTCGCCGTCCGGGTAGGTGAGGGTGATGCGGTCGAGGGTCAGGCTCATCGGGCACTCCCCAGGGCGGTCAGCGGGTCGACGGAGGTGATCCGGCGGATGGACAGGGCGGCGCCGACCGCGCCGAGCGCGATCATGACGGCGGCGGGCAGCAGCAGGGTCGGCGCGTCGAGGACGAAGGGGACGGCGGAGCGGATCAGCGCGCCGGCGCCCAGGGCGAGCGCGGTGCCGACGGCGGTGCCGAGCACCAGCAACAGGACGGCCTGGCCGAGGGCGTCGCGCAGCAGGTAGCGGGTGGAGGCGCCGAGGGCCTTGAGCACCGCGACGTCGCCGCTGCGCTGGATCGTCCAGACGGTGAAGAAGGCGCCGATCACCAGGGCCGAGATGGCGAACAGGAAGCCGCGCATCAGCTGGAGCGAGCCGTTCTCGGAGGTGTAGGAGCCGATCGCGGCGAGGGCGTCGTCGCGGGTGAGGGTCTCGGTGCCGTGACGGGCGTCGGCGCCGTGCAGGTCGGCGCCCTTGGCGGTGGTGAGCGCGATGACGGTCGCGTGGCCGGAGCCGCCGGGGACGGCCTGCTGCCAGTCGGCGAGGCTGGTCCAGATCACCGGAGTGTGGCTGTACGCGGCGTCGCCGTCGACGGCCGCGACCCGGAGGCGGTGGCCGGCCAGGGTGAAGTCGGCGCCGGGGGTGAGGTCGCCCAGGTTCTTGGCGGCGGTCTTCGACAGGACGGCCTGGCCGGGGGCGATCCGGGCGCCCTGCGGGGCCAGCGCGGAGCCGTCCGGGACGCCGAAGGCGGACAGCGCCGTGGTGCGGGTGCCGGCAGCGGCCTTGGTGGTGGTGATGCCCAGCGGCTGGGCGGAGGTGACGCCCGGCTCGGCCGCCCAGGCCTGCCACTGCTCGGGGGTGACCTGGGAGTCGGTGAAGGAGAGCTTCTGCCCGTCGGCGGGCTTGCCGAACACCAGGTGGTCGGCTGGCAGGCCGGTGATCGCGGAGATGTTCTGCCGGCCGAGTCCGGCGGTCAGTCCGGACAGCAGACCGACCAGTACGGTGATCAGCACGATGACGGTCCCCATCAGGGCGAACCGCCCCTTGGCGAACCCCAGATCCCTCCAGGCGACGAACACGGTGGGCCTTCCTGCTGAACGAGTGTTTCCGACGCTTCCACCGTCCCGGAGAAGGGGCCCTGCGGGCATCGCACCGCGGATTGCATCCTCGGCATCAAAGGGCAGAAGCGGAGTTCAACCTTTTGATTGATGCCGGGGCCCGGTTCGGAACCTAGGCTGGACTGATGGCGACCGAACGATCCCGCACCACCCCCGTCGCCCGCGTCCTCCAGGTCTGCCTGCACCTGCTCGTGGCGGGCCTGCTCGCCCTGGCCGTCGCCCGCGCCGCCGTCGGCCGGGACGGCGACCCGGTCTCCGTCGCCGCCGCGGCCACCGCGATGGCCGCCGTGTACGCCGTCGGCCCCCGGCTGGCCGCCGTCCGCCGCTCGCGCCGGGCCGCCGCGCTGTGGCTGGCGCTGCTCGGCGTCACCTGGGTGGGCGTGCTGATCGCCACCCAGGACGGGGTGTGGCTGGCGTTCCCGCTGTACTTCCTGGAACTGCACCTGCTCGGGCGGCGCGGCGGCCTCACCGCCGTCGGGCTGACCGCCGCCACCGCCATCGCCGCCTGGTCCTGGCACCAGCACACCTTCAGCCTGCCCGCCGCGATCGGACCCGCGCTCGGCGCGGCCGTCGCCACCGCCACCGTGCTCGGCTACCAGGCGCTGTACCGGGAGAGCGAGGAGCGCCGCCGGCTGATCGACGAACTCACCGCCGCCCGCGCCGACGCCGCGGCCGCCCACCACACCGCCGGGGTGCTCGCCGAACGCGAGCGCCTCGCCCGGGAGATCCACGACACCCTCGCGCAGAGCCTCAGCTCCATCCAGCTGCTGCTGCGGGCCGCCCAGCGGGCCCTGCCGGAACGCACCGAGGCCGCCTCCGGGTACGTCGAGCAGGCCCGGCAGGCCGCCCAGGACAACCTGGACGAGGCCCGGCGGTTCGTCCGCGCGCTCACCCCGCCCGCGCTCGACGGCGACCCGCTGCCGGTCGCGCTGGAACGGCTGTGCGCCACCACGGCGGCGCACAGCGGCCTGCCGGTGAAACTGCACGTCTCCGGGGACCCGGTACGGCTGCCGGTGCCGCAGGAGGTCGCGCTGCTGCGGATCGCGCAGTCCGCGCTCGGCAACACCGTCCGGCACGCGCACGCCTCGCACGCCGAGGTGACGCTCAGCTACATGGAGGGCGAGGTGGCGCTGGACGTGTTCGACGACGGGGCCGGATTCGACCCGGCGGCGGTCGCCGGGCGCAGCGGAGGGGACGGCGGGTTCGGGCTGCCGTCGATGCGGGCCCGGGCGCGGGCGCTCGGCGGCACCTTCACGGTGGAGTCGGCGCCCGGCGGGGGCACGGCGCTCGCGGTGCAGCTGCCGGTGACGGAGGGCGGGGCGTGAACGGGCGGAGTGACGGAGGGCGGGGCGTGAACGGACGGAGTGACGGAGGTCAGGGCGTGAACGAGCGCAGTGACGGCGGGCGCGGGAGCGGCGCGGTGATCCGGCTGCTGCTGGCGGACGACCACCCGGTGGTGCGGGCCGGGCTGCGGGCCGTCCTGGAGGGCGAGCCGGACTTCACCATCGCCGCCGAGGCCGCGACCGCCGAACGGGCCGTCGAACTGGCCGCGGCGGGCGGGGTCGACGTGGTGCTGATGGACCTCCAGTTCGGGCCAGGCTCGGCCATGAACGGCGCCCAGGCGACCGCCGCGATCACCGCCCGGCCGGGCGCGCCCCGGGTCCTCGTCGTCACCACCTACGAAACCGACGCCGACACCCTGCCCGCGCTGGAGGCCGGCGCCACCGGCTACCTGCTCAAGGACGCCCCGCCGGAGGAACTGGCCCAGGCCGTCCGGGCCGCCGCCGCGGGCCGCTCGGCGCTGGCGCCGAGCGTCGCCGACCGGCTGCTGGAACGGATGCGGACGCCGGCGGCGGCGCTCAGCGCGCGGGAGACCGAGGTGCTGGGGCTGGTCGCGGACGGGCTGACCAACCAGCAGATCAGCCAGCGGCTGCACTTGAGCCAGGCCACGGTGAAGTCCCATCTGGTGCACGTCTACACCAAGTTGGCGGTGGACTCGCGGACGGCGGCGGTCCGGGCGGCGCGCGGGCGGGGACTGATCCGCTGAGCGTAGGGTGGGCCGGGTCCGAACCGTTGCCCGGAGTGGAGGACCCCGATGGCCGTGCGTCTCGATGAACTTTCCGTGCCGGTGATCGGCGCGCCGATGGCGGGCGGGGCATCCACCCCGGAGCTGGTGGCGGCGGTGAACCGGGCCGGCGGGCTGGGGTTCCTCGCCGCCGGGTACCGGAGCGCCGCCGCGATGGCCGAACAGGTCGCGCTGGTCAGGGAGTTGACCGGCGGGCCGTTCGGCGTGAACCTGTTCGTCCCGGCCCCGCCCGGCGATCCGGCGGCCGTCGCCGCCTACCGGGAGCGGCTGCGGCCCGAGGCCGAGCGGTGGGGCGTGGCGCTGCCCGAGGAGATCGGGCCGGACCGGGACGACTGGGAGGCCAAGCTCGCCGTGCTGCTGGCGGACCCGGTCCCGGTGGTCTCGTACACCTTCGGCCTGCCGACGCCGCAGGAGGCGGCGGCGGTCCGCGCGGCCGGGTCGTTCCAGGTCGGCACCGTCACCACGCCCGCGGAGGCGCGGACGGCGGAGGCGGTCGGGATGGACGCGCTGTGCGTGCAGGGCCCGGAGGCCGGTGGGCACCGCGCCACCCACCGGATCGGGGACGAGCCCGGTGACGTCCCGCTGCTGGAGCTGCTGCCCGCCGTCCGGGCGGTGACGGCGCTGCCGCTGATCGCGGCCGGCGGGCTGGGCGACGGCCCGGCGGTGGCGGCGGCGCTGCGGGCCGGGGCGGCGGCGGTGCAGCTGGGGACGGCCCTGCTGCGCGCCGACGAGGCCGGCACCTCGGCCGCGCACCGGGCGGCGCTCACCGAACTCCCGGAGACGGCCGTCACCCGGGCCTTCACCGGCCGCCCGGCCCGCGGTCTGCGCAACGCCTTCATCGACCGCCACGGCCCGTACGCCCCGCCCGCCTACCCCGAGGTGCACCACCTCACCCAGCCGCTGCGCGCCGCCGCGACCCGCCGCGCCGACCTCCAGTCCATGCACCTCTGGGCCGGCACCGCCCACCACCTGGCCCGCACGGGCCCGGCGGCGGACCTGATCGCGGAGCTGTGGGCGGCGGCACGGGCGGTGTGAGCGGCCGCTCCCCGGGCTCAGCCGAGGAGGTCGGCCATCCAGGATTCGATGGCGGGGGCGGTGCGGGGGAGGGCGTGGGACATGAGGTGGGCGCCGTCGGGGGTGATGACGAGGTCGTCCTCGATGCGGATGCCGAGGCCGCGGAGTTCGAGGGGGAGGGTTTCGTCGTCCGGCTGGAGGTAGAGGCCGGGTTCGACGGTGAGGACCATGCCGGCTTCCAGGGTGCCGTCGAGGTAGCGGTCGGCGCGGGCCCTGGCGCAGTCGTGGTAGTCGAGGCCGAGCATGTGGCCGCTGCCGCAGAGGGTGTAGCGGCGGTGGAGGCCGTTGTCCTCGGCGAGGGACTGTTCGGCGGGGATGCGCAGGACGCCCCAGTCGGCGAGGCCTTCGGCGATGACCCGCATGGCGGCGTGGTGGAAGTCGCGGAAGCGGGCGCCGGGGCGCAGCGCGGCGATGCCGGCGCTCTGGGCGGCGAGGACGAGGTCGTAGGCCTGCCGCTGGACGGGGGTGAAGGTGCCGCTGAGCGGGAGGGTGCGGGTGATGTCGGCGGCGTAGAGGGTGTCGGTTTCGACGCCGGCGTCCAGCAGGAGCAGGGAGTTCGGGTCGAGGGCGCCGTCGTTGCGGATCCAGTGCAGGACGCAGGCGTGGGCGCCGGAGGCGGCGATGGTGGTGTAGCTGGTGCCGTTGCCTTCGGCGCGGGCGCGCAGGTCGAAGACGCCCTCGATCCAGCGTTCGCCGCGGGGGTGGCGCAGGGCGGTGGGCAGGGCGCGGACGACGTCCTGGAAGCCGGTGACGGTGTGGTCGACGGCGAGTTGCAGCTGGCCGATCTCCCAGGTGTCCTTGACCAGGCGCAACTCGGCGAGGACGGCGTCGAGTTCGCCGTCCCGCGTGGTGTGGGCGCCGGGGCGTCCGGTGCTCTCGTCGACGAGGGGGTCGGTGCCGGCGAGGACGCGGGTGGGCGGCTGGGGGCCGGCGAGGAGTTTGTCGAGCTCGTCGAGGTGTTCGGTGCGCAGTCCGGTGAGCGCGGCGGCTTCGGCGAGGTCGGGGCGGCGGCCGACCCAGAACTCGCCGTAGCGGCGGTCGCGGTAGAACTCGGTGCCGTTGGCGTGCTGCCGGCCGCGGGGGGAGCGGGGGCGCAGGTACAGGACCGGCTCGTGGCCGTGGGGGCCGGTCGGTTCGAGGACGAGGACGTGGTCGGCCTGGTCCTCGCCGGTGAGGCCGGTGAGCCAGGCGTAGGCGCTGTGCGGGCGGAAGCGGTGGTCGAGGTCGTTGCAGCGGACCTTCAGCCGGCCGGCGGGGACGATCAGCCGCTCGCCGGGGAAGGCGGCGGAGAGGCGGGTGTGGCGGCCGGGGAGGCGGTCGTGGCCGGGGACTCGCCGGTCGGCGGGGAGGGGTGTGGCGGCCCAGCGGGTGCCCATGAAGGCGTCGAGGGCGGGGGAGACGGGGAGGTCGTGGCTCCCGGTGTTGAGGCCGGTCTGTCGGAGGGGCACCGGTGAACTCCTAGATGGGGCGGGGGTGGTGTGGCCCGGACACAGCTCGGTAACGGGGGGCGTCACCTCTTGTGCAGTGCAATTTCACATTACTATGTTACGGGTCACACCGCGGAGCGACCAGACCTCGAAGGTCGCCTCCCGGTCGGGCCCCGGATCACCTCCCGGGGCGGACACGGGCTTCACGGCAGGCCCCCCACAGCGGAGTTGCACATGACCAGGCGCACCCACGCCGCCCTCGCGGCGGCCCTCGCGGCGACCCTCACCCTCGGCCTCGGGGCCTGCAAGAACGACAAGAGCGACAGCGGCGCCGACGCGGCGGCGGGCAGCACCAAGGGTCCGGGGGCGGAGTCCGGTTCGATCGTCGGTGGCACCCCGGTCAAGGGCGGCACCCTCACCGTCCTGTCCAACCAGGACTTCGCCCACCTCGACCCGGCCCGCAACTGGACCATGCCGAACATGGACTTCGGCATCCGGCTGCTCTACCGCACCCTGGTCACCTTCAAGGCCGAGCCGGGCGCCGCCGGCAGCGAGCTCGTCCCCGACCTCGCCACCGACCTCGGCCGCTCCTCCGACGGCGGGAAGACCTGGACCTTCACCCTCAAGGACGGCGTCAAGTACGAGGACGGGACGCCGATCAAGTCCGCCGACGTCAAGTACAACGTCGAGCGCTCCTTCGCCCCGGACCTCACCGGCGGCCCCGACTACGCCCAGCAGTACCTGGCCGGCGGAGAGAACTACAAGGGCCCGCTGAACGGCGAGCACCTGGCCAGCATCGAGACCCCGGACGAGAAGACCGTCGTCTTCCACCTGAAGCGCCCGGTCGCCGAGTTCTCCTCCACCGCGACGCTGCCGACCTTCGCCCCGGTGCCGCAGTCCCAGGACAAGGGCACCCAGTACGACCTGCGCCCGTTCTCCTCCGGCCCGTACAAGATCGAGACCTACGACCGCGGCAAGCAGCTGACGCTGGTCCGCAACACCAACTGGGACCAGTCCACCGACCCCGTCCGCAAGGCCTACCCGGACAAGATCGTCGTCGTCGAGGGGCTCAAGGCCGGTCAGATCGACGACCGGATCATCGCGAGCGAGGGCGAGGACGCCTCCACGATCGAGTGGGCGACGCTGCGCCCGGAGTCGATCTCCAAGGTGCTGCCGAAGCCGGACGTGAAGAGCCGGCTGATCGCCGAGCAGCAGGGCTGCACCGACATGCTCTACCCCAACACCTCCAAGGCACCGTTCGACGACCCCAAGGTGCGCGAGGCCCTGATGTACGCGGTGGACCGGGATGCCCAGGTCACGGCGTTCGGCGGCCCGGCGACGGCCGACGTGGCCACCTCCTACCTGCCGCCCGCGCTGACCGGCGGCACCAAGCAGGACACCCTGAAGATCGCCCCGACCGGCGACCCGGAGAAGGCCAAGCAGCTGCTCAAGGACGCCGGCAAGACCGACCTCAAGGTCTCGCTGACCGTCTCCTCCGGTGACAAGACCCGGGCCGAGGCGCTCCAGCAGTCGCTGGCCAAGGTCGGCATCCAGGTCACCATCACCACCGCCGACCCGTCGGTCTACTACGACACCATCGGCGACACCAAGAACGCGCCCGACCTCGCCATCCTCGGCTGGTGCCCGGACTACCCGTCGGGTGCCACCTTCCTGCCCCAGGTCTTCGACGGCCGCACCATCAAGGAGAAGGGCAACCAGGGCAACGTCGAGCAGTTCCGCGACCAGGCCACCTCGGACCGGATCGACCAGATCAACGCGATGAGCGACGTGGCCGAGGCCGACAAGGCCTGGATGCAGCTCAGCGACGACCTGCTGAAGAAGGCGCCCACCGTGCCGCTGCTCTGGCTGCGCCGCCCGCTGCTGGCCGGCACCAACGTGGCCGGCGCCTTCGGCCACCCGGTCTGGACCGGCCAGTGGGACTTCGCCACCATCGGCCTCAAGGACCCCTCGAAGAGCAAGGGCTGAGGGGCCGTCCACGATGAGCACACGCACTGAGCCCGCCGCCGCGCCGGTCGCGGCGGCGGGCCCCGCGAAGGCCGCCGGCCGCGGGCCGTGGCGGCTGGTCTGGGACCAGCTGTGGGCCAGGGGCTCGGCTCGCTTCGGCCTGGTCACGGTCGCCCTCCTGGTCCTGCTGACCGCCCTGGCCGGACCGCTGAGCACGCTCGGCGGCTGGACCCCCGACGAGTTCGACAAACGCGCGATCGACCCCTATCTCGGCGGCCTGCCGATCGGCGACTTCGGCGGGATCGGCACCCGGCACTGGCTGGGCGTCGAACCCGCGACCGGGCGCGACCTGTTCGCCCGGGTCCTGCACGGCGGCCAGACCTCGCTGCTGATCGCGTTCACCGCCACCGTGCTGGTCGTGGTCGCCGGCACCCTGACCGGCATCGCCGCCGGCTACTTCGGCGGCCGCACCGACGCCGTGCTCTCCCGGCTGATGGACCTCACCATGTCCTTCCCGTCCCTGATCTTCATGATCTCGATGATGTCGGTGGCCAAGGACGTCAACCGGATCCTGCTGATGACCCTGGTGATCGGCCTGTTCGGCTGGCCCGGCATCGCCCGCGTGGTCCGCGGCCAGACCCTCTCGCTCAAGCACCGCGAGTACGTCGACGCGGCCAAGGTCGGCGGCGCCCGCTCCTGGCGGATCCTCACCCGGGAGATCCTGCCGAACGTCTCCGGTCCGATCATCGCCTACACCACGCTGCTCGTCCCCGGCATGATCGCCACCGAGGCCGCGCTCAGCTACCTCGGCGTGGGCGTGCGCCCGCCGACCCCGTCCTGGGGCCAGATGATCGCCGAGAGCATCGTCCACTACGAGACCGACCCGACGTACTTCCTGATCCCGACGGTCTTCCTGTTCCTCGCCGTGCTCGCCTTCACCCTGCTCGGCGACGCGCTGCGCGACATCCTCGACCCCCGGGGAGGCCGGTCGTGACCCTCTCCCCCGACCCCCGAGGAGGCCGGCCGTGATCCTCTACCTCGGACGCCGACTGCTCGCCGCGGCCGGCATCCTGCTGGCCGTCTGCGCGATCACCTTCACCATCTTCTACCTGCTGCCCTCCGACCCGGCGGTGGCCGCCTGCGGCAAGACCTGCAGCCCCGAACGGGTCGCCGAGGTCAAGACGGCGATGGGCCTGGACAAGCCGGTCTGGGAGCAGTTCGTCACCTACCTCACCGGCATCGTCGCCGGGCGCGACTACGGCAGCGGCGCCAGCGCCACCCACTGCGGCTTCCCCTGCCTCGGCTACTCCTACGAGTACTCGCTGCCGGTCTGGGACCTGCTCACCGACCGCCTGCCGGTCTCCGTCTCGCTCGCCATCGGCGCGGCCGTGCTCTGGCTGGTCCTCGGCCTGGGCGCCGGCGTCACCTCGGCGCTGCGCAAGGGCGGGCTCACCGACCGGACGCTGATGGTGGCGTCGGTCGGCGCCGCGTCGCTGCCGGTCTACTTCACCTCGATCATGCTGATCTGGGGCGTCGTCCGGACGGCCGGCCTGCTGCCGTACCCGGCGTACCACGCGTTCACCGACGATCCGGTCGCCTGGGCCTCCAACCTGCTGCTGCCGTGGATCGCCCTGGCCCTGCTGTACGCGGCCATGTACGCCCGGCAGAGCCGCAACTCGATGATCGAGGCGATGGCCGAGCCGTACATCCGCACCGCCCGGGCCAAGGGCCTGCCGCCCGGCACCGTCGCCGTCAAGCACGGGCTGCGCTCCGGGATGACGCCGATCCTCACCATCTTCGGCATGGACCTCGGCGGCCTGCTGGCCGGCGCCGTCATCACCGAGTCCATCTTCGGCCTGCCCGGCGTCGGGCGGCTGTTCTACGACGCGCTGGTCCGCTCCGACCAGCCCGTCATCCTCGGCGTCACCCTGCTCGCGGCGTCCTTCATCGTCGCCGCGAACCTGCTGGTCGACCTGCTCTACGCGTACGTCGACCCGAGAGTGAGGTACTGATGACTCTGTTGGAGGTCGACGACCTCAGGGTCTCCTTCGACACGTCCCGGGGCGTCGTCCGGGCGGTGGACGGCATCTCCTTCGCCGTCGAGGCCGGGCGGACCCTCGGCCTGGTCGGCGAGTCCGGCAGCGGCAAGTCCGTCACCTCGCTCGCCGTCATGGGCCTGCACCGCGGCGCCGCCGTCACCGGCTCGATCCGGCTCGACGGGATGGAGCTCAACGGGCTCGGTGAGCGGGAGCTGGGCACCGTCCGGGGCCGCCGGATCGCGATGATCTTCCAGGACCCGCTGTCCAGCCTGCACCCCTTCTACACCGTCGGCGAGCAGATCGCCGAGCACTACCGGGTGCACTTCAAGGCCAACCGCAGGGCGGGCCGCGCGCGGGCGGTCGAGATGCTGGCCGAGGTCGGCATCCCGGAGCCGGCCCGGCGGGTCGACGAGTACCCGCACCAGTTCTCCGGCGGCATGCGCCAGCGCGTCATGATCGCCATGGCCCTCGCCTGCGAGCCCGAACTGCTGATCGCCGACGAGCCCACCACGGCCCTCGACGTCACCGTCCAGGCGCAGATCCTCGACCTGATCGCCCGCATCCAGCAGGAGCGAGGCCTCGGCGTCGTCATGATCACCCACGACCTCGGCGTGGTCGCCCGGGTCGCCCACGAGGTGCTGGTCATGTACGGCGGCCGGGCCGCCGAACAGGCCTCGGTGGACCGGCTGTTCGCCACCCCCGGGCACCCGTACACCCGCGGCCTGCTGGACTCGCTGCCGCGCCTGGACGACACCGACGACGCCCCGCTGCGGGCCATCCCCGGCAGCCCTCCGTCGCTGATCGCCCCCGCCCCCGGCTGCTCCTTCGCCCCGCGCTGCGCCCGCACCGACGCCGCCACCGCCGAGGAACACGCCCGCTGCCTGGCCGAACGCCCAGAGCTCGGCCCGCTCGCCCCCGGCCACCAGGCCGCCTGCCACCTGCCGCTGGTGCCGGAAGGAGTCCGGCCATGACCGAAACCCTGCTGTCCGTACGGGACCTGGTGAAGACCTTCCCCGGTCGACGAAGCCGCACCGGCCGCCCCGGCGCCCCGGTCCGCGCCGTCGACGGCGTCAGCTTCGACGTCGGCAAGGGCGAGACGCTCGGCCTGGTCGGCGAGTCCGGCTGCGGCAAGTCCACCACCGGGCGGATGATCGTCCGCCTGCTCGACCCGACCTCGGGCACCGTCACCTTCGACGGCACCGAGATCGGCGGGCTCTCCCAGGCCCGGCTGCGACCGCACCGGCGGCACCTGCAGATGGTCTTCCAGGACCCGTACTCCTCGCTCAACCCCCGGCAGACGGTGGCCCGGATCATCTCCGAGCCGCTGCTGCTCCAGGGGGCGGGCGCGGCCGACGCGCGCCGGCGGGCGGGCGAGCTGATGGAACTGGTCGGGCTGATCCCCGAGCAGATCGACCGCTACCCGCACGAGTTCTCCGGCGGCCAGGCGCAGCGCATCGGCATCGCCCGCTCGCTCGCCACCTCGCCGAAGCTGGTCATCGCCGACGAGCCGGTCTCCGCGCTCGACGTCTCCATCCAGGCCCAGGTGGTCAACCTGATGGAGCGGCTCCAGCAGGAGCTCGGCCTGGCGTACGTGTTCATCGCGCACGACCTCTCGGTGGTCAAGCGGGTCTGCGACCGGGTGGCGGTGATGTACCTCGGGCGGATCGTCGAGATCGGTGACAAGGCCGAGGTGTACGGCAGCCCGGCGCACCCGTACACCAGGGCGCTGCTGTCCGCCGTCCCGCTGCCCGACCCGGCGGCGGAGCGCGCGCGGGAGCGGATCGTGCTGCTCGGCGACCCGCCGAGCCCGGCGAACCCGCCGTCCGGCTGCACCTTCCACCCGCGCTGCCCCAAGGCGCAGGAGATCTGCCGCACGGAACGCCCGCTGCTGCAGATCGCCGGGGCGGGTAGCCGGCAGGCGGCCTGCCACTTCCCGGAGGCCTGATTCCCGGAGGTCTGAGTCCGGGCACACAGAGCCGCCGTACCGCCCAGTTGCCCCCACGCCGGGCGGTACGGCACCCAACGGGCGAGGGACGCGATCCCTCGCCGCAGACGCCCGGTCGGGCGCGGCGGGGAACCTCACGAGGGCCGCGTCCGACCGGGTTCCACCGTTTTCACGGTCCGGTTCATGGTCCGGCCGTTCTCATGGTCCGGCCTTTCTCACGCTCCGGACGGCCCGCTGGCCTCGCCCGCCGTGCCCGGCAGCAGCCGGCGCGGGCCGGGCCCCTCGGCGGCCAGTTCGTCCCCGGGGTTGAGCACCCGGCAGCGGCGCAGCGACACGCAGCCGCAGCCGATGCAGCCGGTCAGCTCCTCCTCCAGCCGCTCCAACTCGGCCCGCCGGGAGCGCAGTTGTTCGGCCCAGCGCCGCGAGATGCGGTCCCAGTCGTGCTTGCCCGGCATCCGGTCCTCGGGGAGCCCGGTGAACACCTCGGCCACCTCGGAGAGCGGGATGCCGAGCCGTTTGGCGACCAGGATGAGCGAGATCCGGCGCAGCACGTGCCGCCGGTAGCGGCGCTGGTTGCCCGGCGACCGCTCGGAGGAGATCAGCCCCTGGTCCTCGTAGAAGCGCACCGCCGAGGTGGCGATCCCGGCCCGCCGGGCCACCTCGCCGACGCTCAGCAGGTCGACCGGTGCGGTGTCCATGCCTGCTCCTCGACTCCTTGACTTCAAGTCCTGTTGAAGATCTAGCGTACCGGACGTGGTCGGATCGTTCGCTGCGCAGAGCATTACTGCCGTTGCCGAGCAGGACAGTTGTCCCCTGGAGTCGGCGCCGAACGGCCCCGCCCGAGGCCGGCGTGAACCGTTCGCCGGGCGCGGTGAGACCCACGAGCCGGCCCCGGGTCCCTTTTCGTCGGGGGGACCCGGGGCCTTCGCTGTGGGTTCCTACGAGGCCGGGCCGACCCGGACGGTGGTGATCCGCCCGCCCTGGGACTCCCGGACGACCTCGATCCTGGTGTTGGTGTCCGGGACCTTCACCGCGAGCTGCGGGAGGGCCGGGTCGGTGTACGTGCCGGTGTGGTCGTTGAAGACCGGGACGGCCGGCTCGGACGGGATCCGCACCGCGACGCCGCCCTTGTGCAGGGTGAACGCCGTGGTCGGCCTGAGCGAGAACGGCGCGTCGTAGGTCTGCGCCCGCCCGTTGACCAGGGTGCCGTCGGCGAAGCGGACCGCCGCCGGGTGGGCGTCGATCGGCAGGATCAGCCCGCCGCCGGGGTGGTCCTTGGTGTTGTTGTCGCCGTACGCGGTGTCCCACAGCCAGAGCAGGACGCCCTCCTGGTACGGGTAGGTGTCGACGACGTCGGCCTTGCCCGCGACGCCGGTGTACCCGAAGTTGTACGGGCCGGTCTTCAGGAACGCGCCGTAGCCGGTGTAGCGGCGGTTCTCGGCGAGGTAGGCGCGCGGGTGCTGCTTGACGGCGGTGCGGCCGGTGATGACGGTGAAGCCGGTGGCGGTCCAGCCGTTGGCGCCGTTCTCGGCGCCGTCGGCGAAGAGCTCGGTGCCGCCGGCGGTGATCCTCACGGCGTCGACGAGCACGCCCCGGCCGTGGGTGTTGCCGTCCGAGGTGGCGTGGAAACGCAGCCGGACCTGCTGGCCGAGATAGCCGTCCAGCGGGAGGTGCAGCTTCCGGTAGGTGCCCGAACTGCCGCTGAGCCCGGGGGTGTTGGCGTTGGTGTTGCCGATCGGTGCGCCGTCGACGGTGCCGCCCAGGGCCGTCCAGTGCTTGCCCTGGTCGGTGGAGGCCTCGACGGTGAGGAAGTCGTAGTCCTGCTCGGTGTCGTACCAGGCGGCGGCGTCCAGGGCGGCCGGGCCGGTGGCGGTGCGCAGGTCGACGTCCCGGCTGAGCGAGTTGTCGAGGTTGTCGCCGGTGTCGCTCCACCACTGCCTGGCGCCCTCGTACGGGTCGGCGAGGTCGGTGCTGGTGGTGCTGTCCGGCAGGTGGACGAGCAGCGCCTGGGCCTGGTCGGTGTTGTAGCCGCTCACCCCGAGGGCGTGGCTGGACCGGGTGGCGGCCTGCGCCTCGTCGTAGTCGAGCCAGCCGAACTGGAGCTTGCTCCAGGCGTCGAGGTCGCCGGGGTAGCCGCCGGTGGTGTTCGGCCCCTTGCCGAGGTAGGAGCCGGAGGACATCAGCGACCAGAAGTTGACGCTGTTGTCGCCGCCGTTGGTGCTGTACAGGTCGGGCAGGCCGAGGTTGTGGCCGTACTCGTGGGCGAACAGGCCGACGCCGCTGTTCTCGCCGGCCTGGACGTAGTCGTAGACGTAGAGGCCGGTGTCGCCGACCGGCGCGCCGCCGATCTTGTTGCCCTCCGGGCCGGTCCGGCCGGTCGCGTCGGGGAAGGTCCAACTGCGGTGCGCCCACAGCGCGTCGGCCCCCTGGGCGCCGCCGCCCCAGGTCTCGTCGACGCCGGCGTGCACCACGATGACGTTGTCGAGGTAGCCGTCGGGCTGGTTGAACTCGCCGGTCTTGGTGTGGTCGTAGCGGTCGTAGACGTCGTACTGGGCGAGCTGCGCCTTGATGTCGGCCACGCTGCGGCCCTTGGCGATCTCGCCGTCGTACCAGGCCTTGACGGCGTCCCGGATGAACTCTTGCCCCTGTGTCCAGGCGCCGGAGCCCTGCGGGCCCTTGTTGCTGCCGTAGCGGGCCTCGTTGTACGGGACGGTGACCCAGTCGCTGACGGTGCCCTGGACGTCGTAGCGGCCGGAGGACTGGGTGCGGTAGTAGTTGCGCATGGACACGGCGCCGGGCGTGTCGTCGAAGAACATCTTCTGGTAGTAGCCGCGGTCGAAGTCCGGCTCCCACAGCGTGTGGTTGTCGCCCTTGCCCGGCTTGGGGATCTGGTCGTGGCGCGGGCCGGGGGTGCCGCCGTAGCGGGGCTGGCCGTTGTACTGGGTGGTGTTGTCGACCTCGTCGCCGAACTGGGCGAGGATCACGAAGACCTTGTCGGTGCGCTGGTGCGCCAGTTGGACGTAGTCGTTGCCGACCTTCACCTTGGCGGGGGCCCGCTTGCCGGCGGTCTTGGCGACGGTGCCCTGGTTGAGCTGCTCCAGGGCCTTGGTGCGGAGCGCCTGCCGCTCGCGCTCCTGGGGGGCGAGCGGCGCGGGCGGGGCTTCGGCGCCCTGCTCCGCCGGGGCGGCGGCGATCGTGGCGGGGGCGGTCGCGGCGGTGAGGGGAGCGGCCTGGGCGGGGGTGCCCAGCAGGGTGGCGGCTATCGCGCTCGTGGTGAGCGCGGCCGCGAGTGCGGCGGACAGTCTGCGCAACTGACCGGTCCTTTCCGGGGGATGAGGGTCCCGGGCTTCCGGGCGGTCCGGGCTTCCGGGCGCCCCGGGTGGTCCGGGTGGGAGTAATCGTTCGGTGAAGCGCAGGTAATATTTCACATGTCACGGGTCACGTGGAAGAGGTAAGGGCAAGGCGAAGGGCGCCGCACCACCGGTGCGACGCCCCTGTCCGTGAATCCGGAGGCTCAGCCCAAGGACGCCCGCAGGAAGGCGAGTTCGGCCTGGGTGACCTGCTCGTTCACTCCACCCGGGGTCATGTGGGTGACGCCCGGCAGCGGCAGCACGCTGTGCGGGCGGCCGGCCTTGGTGAGCGCCTCGGAGAGCAGCAGGGTGTGCGAGGGGTGGACGTTGTCGTCGGCCAGCCCGTGGATCAGCAGCAGCGGCCGGGTCAGCCCGGGCGCGTCGGTGACCAGGCAGTCGTCGGCGTAGCCCTCCGGGTTGTCCTGCGGCAGCGCGAGGTAGCGCTCGGTGTACGCGGTGTCGTAGTGCCGGAAGTCGGTGGGCGGGGCGCCCGCGCAGGCGGCGTGGAAGACGTCCGGGCGGCGCAGCACGGCGAGCGCCGCGAAGTACCCGCCGTACGACCAGCCGCGCACGCCGACCCGGCCGAGGTCGAGGTCGGGGTGCTGCCCGGCGAGTGCCCGCAGGGCGTTCACCTGGTCGTCCAGCGCCACCTGGGAGAAGCGGCGGAAGATCGCCCGGGTGAACTCCGGCGAGACGAACGGGGTGCCGCGGTTGTCGGTGGTGACGACGGCGAAACCCTGGTCGGCCCACCACTGGCGGAGCTGCCAGCGGCGCGGCTCGGCCGCCACGGCCTGGAAGCCGGGCCCGCCGTAGACGTCCAGCAGCACCGGCAGCAGGCGGCCGGGGACGTGGTCGCGCGGGTACACCACGGCGGTGGGCAGGCCGAGTTCGGTGACCCGGGCGAGCCGTGGCCGCACCCGGTAGGGCAGGGTGGCGCTCAGGTCGGTGAGCGGCAGCGCGGGGCCGTCGGGCGAGGCGTCGAGCGAGCCGTCGCGCAGCAGCCGGCGCCGGATGCCGTCGGCGTCGGCGGTGGTGAGCAGCAGGGTGCGGCCGGCGGCGAGTGCGGAGTGCACGCCGGGGCCGGTGGTGACGGGTTCGGGTGCACCGCCGTCCGGGTCGACCAGGTGGACGTACTGGTCGGCCGGGTCGCCCTGGCCGGTCTCGCAGAGCAGCCGGCCGTCCAGGTGCCCGACCACCCGGCGGATCTGGAGCCCGGTGGTGTCCAGCGGCTTGCCGTCCAGGGCGAGGCCGCGGGCCTGCGGGGTGTCGTGGGCGGTGAGCAGTCGGCCGTCGGTCAGCCGGGCGGGGGTGCCGGGCAGGTCGTCGACCCAGAACTCGTCGGTGGTGCGGGAGAGTTCGCGGGTCTCGCCGGTGGCCGGGTCGGCGGTCAGCAGCAGGACGTGCTGCTGGAGCCGGTCGGCGACGGTGAGCAGCAGCTCCTGGTCGGAGGCCCAGGTGGCGGCGCAGAGGTAGGGGAACGCGGCGGCGTCCCAGCGGAGCCGTACCCGGCTGCGGTCGAGGCCGAGCACCCAGAGCTGGACGTCCGCGTTGGGGCCGCCGGCCTGCGGGTAGGCGAAGTCCTCGGCGGGCTCGCCGGGGTGGGCGGGGTCGGCGAAGTAGCGCCGGGGGAGGGCGGATTCGTCCACCCGGGCGGCCAGCAGCGCGCCGCCGTCGGGGCGCCACCAGTGGCCGCGGGAGCGGCCGAGCTCCTCGGCGGCGGCGAACTCGGCGACGCCCCAGCGGGCGCCGTCGGCGGGGGAGAGCGGTTCGAGGTCGGGGGTGACGTACAGGGCGTCGTCGGCGACGTAGGCGACGCGTTCGCCGGCGGCGTCCGGCCGGGGGTCGAACGCGGGCCCGGCAACGGGCAGTTCGGTGCCGGTGGCGGTGGCGGTGTCGATCCGGAACAGCCGGCCGTCGAGGACGAGGACGGCGGTCGCGAGGTCGGCGGTGGCCGCGTACGTGCCGATGCCGGCGGCGACCAGGCGGGTGCGTTCGCGCAGCCGTCGTTCGACGGCGGGCAGGTCGTCGCGGCGGCCGGCGCGCCCGGGGGCGAGGACGGCCGGGTCGGCCATGAGTCGTTCCTCGCCGGTGGCGGTGTCGAGCAGGTGCAGGCGGTCGACCGGATCCTCGGAACCGGTCGAGCGGAGCAGCAGCAGCCGGGTACCGTCCTCGGCGAGGGTGAACGCGCGCGGCGCACCGAAGGTGAACCGGCCGGTGCGGGCGCTGAGCGACAGGAAGGGGTCGGTGATGGTCACGGCCCGATCGTCGTCTCGGGACACGCCACCCGACCAGTACCCTGTCATGTGAAATGTCACACATCACAATGCGGAGGATGCCGTGATCGAGGACCTGTGGACCGCCGAACCCCCGGCCCCGCTGCCCGCGGCCGACGGGCTGTTCGGCGTCTCACCGGACGCGGCGCACCTGAACCACGGTTCGTTCGGCGCGGTGCCCGTCCCCGTGCAGCGGGCGCAGCAGCGGCTGCGCGCCGAACACGAGCTGGACCCGGACGGCTTCTTCGCCGACCTGCCGGTCCGGGTCGGCGCGGCGCGGACCAGGATCGCCGCAGACCTGGCCGTCGACCCGGGCCGGCTCGCCCTGGTCTCCAACGTCACCGAGGCGGTCGCGATAGCCCTGGACACCATCCCGTTCGCGCCCGGCGACCGGATCCTGGTCACCGACCACGGCTACGGGGTGGTCACCCGGGCCGCCGCCCGCCGGGCCGCCGAGACCGGCGCCGAGGTGGTCGAGGTCGAACTGCCGCTGGACACCCCCGACGAGCAGGCCGTCCGGGAGGCGGTGCTCGCCGCCGTCGACGAGCGCGTCACCGTCGCGGTGCTGGACCAGATCACCTCGCCCACCG
This sequence comes from Kitasatospora sp. NPDC091276, assembly GCF_040684355.1. Classification (NCBI taxonomy): domain Bacteria; kingdom Bacillati; phylum Actinomycetota; class Actinomycetes; order Kitasatosporales; family Streptomycetaceae; genus Kitasatospora; species Kitasatospora sp. NPDC091276. The sequence continues at coordinate 87,399 of NZ_JBFBFU010000004.1, forward strand.
CCCGCCTGATCGCCGGAGCGGGCCTGCTCGCCGACCTGCGCGAGCGCGGCGTGACCACCGTCGTGGACGGCGCCCACGCCCCCGGCATGCTGCCCGCCCCGGTCGACCCGAACGCCGACTTCTGGTTCGGCAACCTGCACAAGTGGGCCTTCGCCCCGCGCGGCACCGGCGTGTTCGCCGTCCGCCCGGAGTGGGTGGACCGGGTGCGCCCGCTCACCTTCTCCTGGGAGCACGACCGGGGCTTCCCGTGGAACGTCGAGTGGCGCGGCACCTGCGACTACACGGGCTGGCTGGCCGCCCCGGCCGGGTTCGAGCTGCTGCGCGAGCTCGGCCCCGAGGCGGTGGCCGCGCACAACGCCGCGCTCGCCGGGTACGGCCAGCGGGTGCTCGCCGAGCGGGCCGGCCTGTCCCCGCTGCCCGCGACGCCCGGGGTCTCGATGCGCTCCGTCCGGCTGCCGGCCGGGTGCGTCGAGGCGGAGCAGGACGTGAGACCGCTGCGGGACGAGGTGTGGCAGCGGCTCGGCACCCGGATCGCGATCCGCCCGTGGGCCGGCGGCGGGGTGCTGCGGGTCAGCGCGCAGCTGTACAACCGGCCGCGGGAGTACGAGCGGCTGGCGGACGGGCTGGCCGACCTGCTGAAGGGCTGACCGGCTCGCGGGGGCCGGCCTGCGCGCGCGGCTGGTCCGGCCCCGGTCCGCACACGGCTACTCCGGGCCGGCCCGCTCGGAGCTGCCTCGGTCGGGGCCGGCCCGCTCGGAGCCGGCCCGGTCGGAGCTGGCCCGCAGCTCGGCGAGCAGCAGGTTCTGGTCGGCGAGCAGCCCGGTGAGGATCCGCCGGGCCGCTCGCAGCAGGTCGGCGACATCGCCGCCGGCCAGCGCGTACACCACCGTGCTGCCCTCCCGGGTGGCGGTGACGATGCCGGACCGGCGCAGCACCGCGAGCTGCTGGGAGAGGCTGGAGGGTTCGACCTCCAGCTCGGCGAGCAGCCCGCGGACGGGAGTCGGTCCGGCCTGGAGCAGTTCCAGCACCCGGATCCGGACGGGATGGCCGAGCATCCGGAAGAACTCGGCCTTGGCCTGGTAGAGCGCTACCGCCACGAGTCCCCCCTTCCCTGGTGTCGGTCCGCTCAGATCTCCAGCGAGAGTTCGATCCGCTTGAGCTGGTGGCGGGCCATCGCGAGGTTGGAGCGGCCGCGGTTGAGCGCCAGGAAGAGGAAGAGGCCGCGTCCGGTGGGCGTGGTGATCGGTCGGACCATGTGGTACTGGTTGGTGAGGCTGATCAGGATGTCCTCGATCTCGTTGTCGTGCAGGTTGAGCATCTCCATCGCCCGCATCTTGGCGCGGACCACGTCGGTGTTCCCGGCGGCGGCGACGTTGAGGTCCAGTTCGCCGCCGTCGCCGAGGCTGCCGAGCGCCATGCCGCTGCCGTAGTCGACCAGGGCGACGCCGATCGCGCCGTCGATCCCCATGGCCTCTTTGAGGGACGTCTCCAGGTTCGCCATCGTCGGTGTCCTCCCGTGAGTTGGTGGCGGTCGCTCCGCCGTGGCAACGACGGTAGGGAGGCCGGCGGCGGTCCACCGGGGATGACCGGAGACGTCCGAAGCTGGTCGGACTCCGATCACTTGAAGATGTTTGCAACTATGGATGTGAGAGGGAAGCGATCCCGGAATGATCCCGCGGCCGATCCCGCCGTGCGGAAGCCCTGTGGAAGCCGCACGGAAGCCGCGGGGAAAGCCGTACGGAAGCCGCACGGAAAGTCGCACGGAAAAACGGTGCTATCGATGTCAGTGCCGCCGGGTAACCTCTCGCTGAGATGCGAGATCACACCAACCACACCCGGACGGCGATGAACACCCCTGAGCCCCAGCCCCACGACGACCAGGAGCTCAGCCCCGCCGAGGCGTACGCGGCCAGCCGCCGCCGGGCCAAGGAACAGGCGACCGCGCTCCACGGCTTCCAGCAGCTGTACGACTTCCCGCTGGACGACTTCCAACTGGAGGCCTGCGAGGCGCTGGAGGCCGGCTCGGGTGTCCTGGTCGCCGCGCCCACCGGCTCGGGCAAGACCATCGTCGGCGAGTTCGCCGTGCACCTGGCCCTCCTGGGCGGCCGCAAGTGCTTCTACACCACGCCCATCAAGGCGCTGTCCAACCAGAAGTACGGCGACCTGGTCAAGCGCTACGGCGCCGCCAAGGTCGGCCTGCTCACCGGCGACAACACCGTCAACGGCGACGCCCCCGTGGTGGTCATGACCACCGAGGTGCTGCGCAACATGCTCTACGCGGGCTCCAGCACCCTCGACGGCCTCGGCTACGTCGTCATGGACGAGGTGCACTACCTCGCCGACCGCTTCCGCGGCGCCGTCTGGGAGGAGGTCATCATCCACCTCCCCGAGTCGGTCACCCTCGTCTCGCTCTCCGCGACCGTCTCCAACGCCGAGGAGTTCGGCGACTGGCTGGACACCGTGCGCGGCGGCACCCGGGTGATCGTCTCCGAGACCAGGCCCGTGCCGCTGTGGCAGCACGTGATGGCCGGCAACCGGATGTACGACCTGTTCGCCAACCCCGACCGGGACGGCCGCCCCAAGGACGGCCCGCGCAACCCCGGCAAGGCCGTCAACCCCGAGCTGGTCCGGCTCGCCCGCTCCGAGCTGGACCGCAACCCGCGCGACCGGTTCGGCCGCGGCCGGGGCCGCAGCATGCCCAACGGGCGCCCCGGCCGGGTCTGGACGCCGGGCCGGGTGGACGTCATCGACCGGCTCGACGCCGAGGGGCTGCTGCCCGCGATCACCTTCATCTTCAGCCGGGCCGGCTGCGAGGCCGCCGTCCAGCAGTGCCTCAGCTCCGGCCTGCGGCTCAACAAGGACGCCGACCGCGCCCTCGTCCGGGCCTTCGTCGAGGAGCGCTGCGCCGACATCCCCGACGAGGACCTGCACGTCCTCGGCTACTTCGAGTGGCTGGACGGGCTGGAGCGCGGCATCGCCGCCCACCACGCCGGGATGCTGCCGCGGTTCAAGGAGGTGGTCGAGGAGCTGTTCGTGAAGGGCCTGGTCAAGGCCGTCTTCGCGACCGAGACCCTCGCGCTCGGCATCAACATGCCCGCCCGCTCGGTGGTCATGGAGAAGCTGGTCAAGTGGAACGGCGAGACCCACGCCGACATCACCCCCGGCGAGTACACCCAGCTCACCGGCCGGGCCGGGCGCCGAGGCATCGACGTCGAGGGCCACGCCGTGGTGCTCTGGCAGCGCGGCCTCGACCCGGAGGCGCTGGCCGGCCTGGCCGGCACCCGCACCTACCCGCTCAAGTCCTCGTTCCGGCCGTCCTACAACATGGCCGTCAACCTGGTCTCCCAGTTCGGCCGGCACCGCTCGCGCGAACTGCTGGAAACCTCCTTCGCCCAGTTCCAGGCCGACCGTTCGGTGGTCGGCATCGCCCGCCAGGTCCAGCGCAACGAGGAGGGGCTGGAGGGCTACCGCGAGTCGATGACCTGCCACCTCGGCGACTTCGACGCGTACATGGACCTGCGTCGCCGGCTCAAGGACCGGGAGAACGAACTCGCCCGCGAGGGCAGCAGCCAGCGCCGCGCGGCCGCCGTCGAGTCGATCGAGCACCTCAAGCCGGGCGACGTCATCCACGTCCCCACCGGCAAGTTCGCCGGCCTCGCCCTCGTCCTCGACCCGGGCCTGCCGCCGGTCAGCCGCAACGGCCGGGTCGGCCGCCACCCCGACTTCCAGGACGGGCCCCGCCCGGTGGTGCTCACCGCCGAGCGGCAGGTCAAGCGGCTCGCCATGATCGACTTCCCGTACCCGGTCGCCGCCGTCGAGCGGGTGCGCATCCCCAAGTCCTTCAACCCGCGCAGCCCGCAGTCCCGCCGGGACCTCGCCTCCGCGCTGCGCACCAAGGCCGGCCACCTCGAACCCGAGCGGTTCCGCCGGGGCCGCGCGGCCGCCGCCGACGACCAGGAGATCACCCGGCTGCGCACCGAACTGCGCCAGCACCCCTGCCACGGCTGCGACGAGCGCGAGGACCACGCCCGCTGGGCCGAGCGCTACCACCGCCTGCACCGCGACACCGAGGTACTGGAACGCCGGATGCGCTCCCGCACCCACACCATCGCCCGCACCTTCGACCGGGTCTGCGGGCTGCTCACCGACCTCGGCTACCTCAGCGGCGACACCGTCACCGACGACGGCAAGCGCCTCGGCCGGCTCTACGGCGAACTCGACCTGCTCGCCTCCGAGTGCATCCGCGAAGGCGTCTGGAGCGGCCTGGACGCCGCCGAACTCGCCGCCTGCGCCTCGGCGTTGGTCTACGAGGCGCGCCAGTCCGACGACGCCACCGCCCCCCGGGTGCCGGAGGGCGCGGCCAAGGAGGCGCTCGGCCAGATGGTCCGGATCTGGGGCCACCTGGACGCCCTGGAGGAGCAGCACCGGATCAACACCGCCGAGGGCGTCGGCCAGCGCGAGCCCGACCTCGGCTTCGCCTGGGCCGCCCACCGCTGGGCCCTCGGCCACAGCCTGGACCAGGTGCTGCGCGACGCCGACATGCCGGCCGGCGACTTCGTCCGCTGGACCAAGCAACTGATCGACGTCCTCGGCCAGATCCAGGACGCGGCCGGCGAGGACGCCGAACTGCGCCGGACGGCCCGCAAGGCCGTCGACGGCCTGCGCCGCGGCATCATCGCCTACTCCTCGGTGGGCTGACCGCCGAACGCCAGGGGCCCGCACGTTCGGGGTGAACGTGCGGGCCCCTGGCGTGCCCGGCGGCTTCCGTCCCCCACCCCCGTGCGGCTTTGGCTTCGCCTCGCCGCTGGGGCTTCCTGCGCAGAGGAAATGCCTCTGCCCCCGCCGATGACAGGGGCAGAGGCATTCTGATGACAGAAGCGAGATTCCAAGCCGGTGCCGCTTCGGCGGGGCCGAAGCGGCACCGGAATTGTGAGCGGTTGCACGGGAAGTCGATCAGGTCGACTTCCCGTGGAGAAGAGGCAGCCGAAACGAGCGAGGCGACGCCGATGGTCAGGGTGTGGGAGGCGCCGGGGCGAAGTAGTCGCGGAGCATCTCCGTGGTCCATGCGGGTTGGCGCACTTCTCCGCGCGCGCCGAACTCCTCGAACCAGGGCTTCACTTCGATGACCGGCGTGCCCGAAGGAGTGCGGCGTTCGCCTCCGCGGCGCGCCCCGCAGCGGCGAGAGCGCGTGCGTGGACGACGCCGAGCAGAGACCGTTCGCGAGGGCTGGCGAGCCGGAATCGGTCGCCGACCATCGATGCCTAGGCGACCCTGACAGCATGGTGCGGCTTCCGGAGGTCGACCGCCTGGTGGGCCATGGCGCGCAGGACGTGGCCGGCCATCGCGGGGTCGTCAGCCTCGGCCGCCAGCTTCACGGCGACGGTGTAGTAGTGCTGGGGGATGTTCCCGGAGGGCATGACGCCTTGGCGGACCCACTGAGTGACGGATGCCCGGCTCGGTCGTGCCGGATCGTTGTGACTGGCCGCAACGGCGCACAAGGCCCGGGCGAGGGCTTCGTTCGGTCGGCCTGTTTCCCGGATGAGCCGGCCCAGCCGCGGCCATCGCGCACCTCTCACTCAACGAGCATGCCTACTCGGAGAGTTGCGCGATGGCTCCCTTATGGCCAGGGGTTACACCAAGATCCCTGCTACACCACTCGTCGGGACGCCATCCGTCAACCACTGCGGCCTCGTGATCATCACTCAACTCCCCTGCCGATCGAAGCCATCGGCAGGACGTTAAGCGGTCGAGATTCGCCGGCGGGATCGTGATTCTCGTATGTTCCGGCTCTGGCGGCTGGGGTTCGTGGGAATTCTCGGGCAGAACCGAGTGCCCTGCGGCACCGCGTGATGATGCGGTGGGCGTCAGGCCTCCTCCTGCGGAAGGTCCAGGCGTTCGGCGTCGGCCCGCCAGAGGTACCGGGTGTCCTCGCCGACGGCGTTGTTTCGCCTGGGGCGGCGGAAAGAGGCCCCTCTGCCGGGGGCTCAGCGGGCGGAGAGGGACTCCAGGAGGCGGTCGAGGGAACTGCCGAGGCCCCAGCGGGTGGAGAGCTCCTCCAGGGTCATCGGGTCGAGCGGTTCGTGGGGGAGGGCCGGGTCGAAGGCGGGGAGCGGGGCGTCGAGGGCGACCCGGACGACGGTCGGGGCGACGTCGAGGTAGGGGGCGCCTTCGACGAGGTTGCGGCGGCGGGCCGGGGTGAGCTTGGAGGAGAGGTCGAGGGCGGCGGCGCGGATGGTGGTGAGGTCGCCGTACTCGTTGATGAGCTGGGCGGCGGTCTTCTCGCCGATGCCCTTGACCCCGGGCAGGCCGTCGCTCGGGTCCCCGCGCAGGGCGGCCATGTCGGCGTACTGGGCGCCGCGCACGCCGTACTTCTCCAGGAGCAGCGCGTCGTCGGTGACCTGGAGGTTGCCCATGCCCTTGACCGGGTAGAGCACGGTGATCCCGCGGGCGTCGTCGACCAGTTGGAACAGGTCGCGGTCGCCGGTGACGATCTGCACCGGGCCCTTGGCGCGGGCGGTCAGGGTTCCGATGACGTCGTCGGCCTCGTAGCCGGGGGAGCCGACCCGGGCGATGCCGAGCGCGTCCAGCACCTGTTCGATCACCGGGACCTGCGGGGCGAGCGTGTCCGGCACCTCCTCCTCGCCGTCCTCGGCGGCCTCGGCGACGCGGTGGGTCTTGTACGAGGGGAGGAGGTCCACCCGCCACTGCGGGCGCCAGTCGGCGTCCATGCAGGCGACGAGCTGGTCGGGGTGGTGGTCGTGGACCAGCCGGGCGATGAAGTCCAGCAGGCCGCGGACGGCGTTGACCGGTTCGCCCTGCGGGGAGCGCAGGGTGTCCGGCACGCCGTAGTAGGCCCGGAAGTACAGGCTGGCGGAGTCGAGGAGCATCAGTCGCGGTGCGGTCACGTGTCAGATCATGCCGCACCGCGACGACAGGAGGGCGGCTTCAGTGTTCGTGCGGGCCGGCGCGGTGGACCGGGCCGTGCGCGTCGGCGCAGTGTTCGGCGGGCTGCTCGCCCGGGGCGGCGATCTGGAGCAGGGCGCCGGCCGCGTCCTCGCCGACGTGGTCGACCTGGAGCGTGCTGTGGGTGATGCCGTACTCGTCGGCCAGTCCGCGCTGGAGCTCGCGCCGGACGGCGTGGCAGTCGCCGCCGGGGGTGACCAGGATGTGCGCGGACAGGGCCGGCTGGTTGGAGGTGATCTCCCAGATGTGCAGGTCGTGGATCTCCTCGACCAGCGGCTGGGCGACCATCCGGTCGGCCACCGCGTCCGGGTCGATGCCGGCCGGGGCGGCCTCCAGGAAGATCCGCCCGGAGTCGCGGACCAGGCCGATGCCGGCCTTGAGCATCAGCGCGACCACGATCAGCGAGGCGATCGCGTCGGCCCGGACGAAGCCGGTGGTCAGCATGACGGCGCCGGCGACGGCGGTGGCGATGAACGCGTACAGGTCGGTGAGCACGTGCTGGAAGGCGCCCTCGACGTTCAGCGAGCTGCGGTTGGCCTTCGACATGCACCAGGCGGCGGCCAGGTTGACCACGATCCCGATCAGCGCGGTGACCAGCACCAGCGAGCCGGCGACCTCCGGCGGCTCGAACAGCCGGGTGACGGCCTCGTAGCCCAGCCAGGCGGACAGCACCAGCAGGGTGACGCCGTTGGCCTGGGCGGACAGGATCTCGGCGCGCTTGAGGCCGTACGTGTAGCCGCCGCGGGCCGGGCGGGCGGCGAGGCGCATCGCGACCAGCGCGAGGACGATCGAGGCGGCGTCGGTGAGCATGTGCGCCGCGTCGGAGATCAGGGCCAGGGACTTCGCGGCGAAGCCGACCACGACCTCGCCGGCCATGAAGACGACGATGAGCGTGAGGGCGCCGAGCAGCCAGCGGCGGTCGGCGTCGGCGGCGACACCGTGCGAGTGGCCGCCGTGTCCGCCGTGCCGGTGTCCGCCGTGGTCGTGCGCGTGCTTGTGGTCATGCGCATGATCAGTGTGGGAATGCTCGTGCCCGGCCATCGAAGTCCTCTCTGGACGCACGGGTGGGGAGGGGAGGGGCGCGATCGCCCTGCACCCGAAGTGAACCGCAGAACGGACAAAGATCCAAAGGCTGTACTGGTGACCGTTGTCGTTGCCGTTGAGCGGTCGTTCCGAGGGGGCGGGCGCGCCTCGGCTACCCGATCAGCGCGGTGTCCAACTGCGCCGCGGTGGCCGCCCGCACCAGGGCCCGCATCACCCGCAGGTCGTCCCCCTGTTCCGGGTGCCACTGCACGCCCAGGGTGAAGCCCGGGCCCTCGACCGCCTCGACCGTCCCGTCCGGCGCGTGGGCCGAGACCCGCAGGCCCGCCCCGACCCGGTCGACGGCCTGGTGGTGGAAGGTCGGCACCTCCACCTCGCTCTCCGGCAGCAGCCCGCCGAGCAGCGTCCCCGGCACCGGCCGCACCAGGTGCGTTCCGTAGCCGCCGTCCGCGCCGCCGTGGACGTCCACCGGCACGACGTCCGGCAGGTGCTGGACGAGGGTCCCGCCGCAGACGACGTTGAGCACCTGCATGCCCCGGCAGATCCCCAGCAGCGGCATCCCGGCCGCCAGGGCCGCCCGCAGCAGGGCCGACTCCCACCGGTCCCGTTCGGGGGAGTCGACCTCGGTGCGGGGGTGGGCGGGCTGGCCGTAGTAGGCGGGGTCGATGTCGGGCCCGCCCGCGATGACGAGGGCGTCGAGCCGGGCGAGCACCTCGGGTGCGCGGTCGGGGGAGTCGGGCGGGAGCAGCACCGCGATCCCGCCGGACTCCTGGACGTACGCGGTGTACCGCTCGGGCACCAGGGCCACCCGGCGGCCCTGCCAGTTGCTCCAACTCGCGTCGACCAGGTAGGTGCTGACGCCGATGAAAGGCCTGCGATCCATGGCGGGCATTCTCCACCCGCACCGCCTGATCCCCCGTCAACCACGCATGTCGGCGCGCCACACCTGCCCGCCCTCTTCCGCGCCGTCCGCCGCAGGCCGTACGGTTCGCTGTGACCGCTTGAACTCGAAGAGTGATCGTGGAGGGTTCCGTCATGCCCGAGAACGCCGCCGCGGGCGTGCCGCCCCGGGCGCCGCTGACCCTGGACGAACTGCGCATGCTGGTGGACACCGGCGAGGTCCACACCGTGGCGCTGGCGTTCACGGACATGCAGGGGCGCTTGCAGGGCAAGCGCTTCGCCGCCCGCTTCTTCCTGGACGAGGTGGTCGAGCACGGCGCCGAGGCCTGCGACTACCTGCTCGCCGTGGACGTCGACCTGAACACCGTCGACGGCTACGCCTTCTCCTCCTGGGCCACCGGCTACGGCGACTTCGCGATGCGCCCCGACCTCGGCACCCTGCGGCTGACCCCCTGGCAGCCGGGCACCGCGCAGGTGACCGCGGACCTGGCCCGGCACGGCGGCCACCCGGTGGACGCGGCCCCCCGCCAGCTGCTGCGCCACCAGATCGCGCGCCTGGCGGAGTACGGGCTGGCCGCCGACATCGGGACCGAGCTGGAGTTCCTGGTGTTCCGGGACACCTACGAGCAGGCCTGGCTGGGCGGTTACCGCGGCCTGACGCCGGCGAACCTGTACAACGTGGACTACTCGATGCTGGGCACCGCCCGGGTCGAGCCGCTGCTGTCCCGGATCCGCAACGAGATGGCGGGCGCCGGGCTGGTGGTGGAGTCGGCCAAGGGCGAGTGCAACCTCGGCCAGCACGAGATCGCCTTCCGCTACGCGGACGCGCTGACCACCTGCGACCAGCACAGCGTCTACAAGACGGGCGCGAAGGAGATCGCCGCGCAGCAGGGGTGCGCGCTGACCTTCATGGCCAAGTACAACGAGCGCGAGGGCAACAGCTGCCACATCCACCTGTCGCTGCGCGACGCGGTGGGCGCGCCGGCCTTCGCCGACCGGGACGGCCGGATGACCGACACCATGCGGCACTTCCTGGCCGGCCAGCTGACGGCGCTGCGCGAGTTCAGCCTGCTGTACGCGCCGAACATCAACTCCTACAAGCGCTACCGCCAGGGCTCGTTCGCCCCGACGGCGGTGGCCTGGGGCCGGGACAACCGGACCTGCGCCTACCGGGTGGTCGGCCACGGCCCGGGCCTGCGGATGGAGAACCGGGTGCCGGGCGGGGACGTCAACCCGTACCTGGCGGTGGCCGGGATGATCGCGGCCGGCCTGCACGGGCTGCAGCGGAAGCTGGAGCTGCCGGCGCCGTGCCTGGGCAACGCCTACGCCGTCGAGGAGTACGCCCGGGTGCCCGGTTCGCTGCGCGAGGCCGCGGAGTTGTGGGCCGACAGCGAGCTGGCCCGGGTGGCCTTCGGCGACGACGTGGTCGAGCACTACCTGAACATGGCCCGGGTGGAGCAGTGCGCCTTCGACGGCACCGTCACCGACTGGGAGCGCTACCGATCCTTCGAACGGATGTGAGGCCGATGACCGACCCCACCGTCAGCACCGTCCGCAATCCCGCCACCGGAGAGGTGCTCGCCACCGTCCCGGACACCACCGCGGGGCAGGTGGACGCGGCGGTCCAGCGCGCGTCGAAGGCCCAGCCGGCCTGGGCGGCGCTGGCACCGGGCGAACGGGCCCGGCTGCTGCGCCGGTTCGCCGACCAGGTCGAGGTGCACGTGCCGGAACTGGCCGCACTGGAGGTGCGCGAGGCCGGCCACACCGTGGGCAACGCCCGCTGGGAGGCCGGCAACGTCCGGGACCTGCTGGAGTACGCGGCCGGGGGAGTGGAACGCCTGACCGGCCGCCAGATCCCGGTGGCCGGCGGCCTGGACGTGACCTTCCACGAGCCGGTCGGCGTGGTCGGGGTGATCGCGCCGTGGAACTTCCCGATGCCGATCGCCGCCTGGGGCTTCGCGCCCGCCCTGGCGGCGGGCAACGCCGTCCTGCTCAAGCCCGCCGAGGCGACCCCGCTCACCGCACTGCGGCTGGCCGAACTCGCCCTGGCGGCAGGGCTGCCGGAGGGCCTGTTCCAGGTGCTGCCGGGCCCGGGCGGGACGACCGGCCGGGCCCTGGTGGACCACCCGGCGGTCCGCAAGATCGTCTTCACCGGCTCGACCGTGGTCGGCAAGGAGGTGGCCGCCCGCTGCGCGGCCCGGGCCAAGCGGGTCACCCTGGAGCTGGGCGGCAAGAGCCCCAGCATCGTCTTCGCCGACGCCGACCTGGCCCGCGCCGCGGACCCGATGTCCTTCGCCGACAACAGCGGCCAGGACTGCTGCGCGCGCAGCCGGATCCTGGTCCAGCGGGAGGCGTACGACGACTTCCTGGCGCTGCTGCTGCCCGCCGTCGAGGCGCTGCGCACCGGCGACCCGGCGGACCCGGAGACCCGGCTGGGCCCGCTGATCTCGGCCGCCCAGGTGCGCCGGGTCGCCTCCTACGTCACCCCGGACCTGCCGGTGCTGGCCCGCGGCGCGGTGCCGGACGGGCCCGGCTACTGGTACCCGCCGACGGTGATCGCGCCGACCGACCCGGAGGTGCCGGCGGTCACCGAGGAGATCTTCGGCCCGGTCGCCGCCGTGCTGCCGTTCACCGACGAGGCGGACGCGCTGCGGCTGGCCAACGCCACCCGCTACGGCCTGTCCGGCTCGATCTGGACCAGGGACCTCGGCCGGGCGCTGCGGCTGGCCCGCGGCGTCGCGGCGGGCAACCTGTCGGTCAACTCGCACTCCTCGGTGCGGTACTGGACGCCGTTCGGCGGTTACGGCGAGTCCGGGGTCGGCCGGGAGCTGGGGCCGGACGCGCTGCGCCACTTCACCGAGACCAAGAACGTCTTCATCCACAGCGAGGAGTAGCAGCCGATGACGGAGAACGACGCACCGGTGTGCCGCCGCCTGGTCGGCCGCACCGCCGTGATCACCGGCGCCGGCAGCGGGATCGGCCTGGCGGCGGCCCGCCGGCTCGCCTCGGAGGGCGCGAAGGTGGTCTGCGCGGACGTGGACGAGCAGTCCGGGCGGGCGGCCGCGAAGGAGGTCGGCGGCCTGTTCGTGCACACCGACGTCACCGACCCGTACATGGTCGAGGCGCTGTTCGACGAGGCGTACGAGACGTACGGGAGCGTGGACGTCGCGTTCAACAACGCGGGCATCTCGCCGCCGGAGGACGACTCGATCCTGACCACCGGCCTGGACGCCTGGCGCAAGGTCCAGGAGGTCAACCTGACCTCGGTGTTCCTGTGCTGCAAGGCCGCGCTGCCGTACATGCGGCGGCACGGGCGGGGCTCGATCATCAACACGGCCAGCTTCGTGGCCCGGATGGGCGCGGCCACCTCGCAGATCTCGTACACCGCCTCCAAGGGCGGGGTGCTGGCGATGTCCCGGGAACTGGGCGTGCAGTTCGCCCGGGAGGGGATCCGGGTGAACGCGCTGTCACCGGGGCCGGTGGACACCCCGCTGCTGCGGGAGCTGTTCGCCACGGACCCGGAGCGGGCGGCCCGCCGGCTGGTGCACATCCCGTTGGGCCGGTTCGCCCGGGCCGAGGAGATCGCCGCCGCGGTGGCCTTCCTGGCGAGCGACGACTCGTCCTTCATCACGGCGAGCGAGTTCCTGGTGGACGGCGGCATCTCGGGCGCCTACGTGACCCCGCTGTAGCCCCGGGCGGGCGCGACAGTCCTGAGCGTGCCCGACGTGCCCCTTCTCACCGTAATCTCATCGAAAACCACCGGAATTCGAGGTCGCGCTGATTTCGCGTTTATCCGCGTGCCTTTAGATTCTCTGTTGTGAGCGAGCAGATTCCCGCCGGGTGGTACCCGGACCCGAAGGACACCGGCGGCGACCCGAGGCCGCAGCGCTGGTGGGACGGCAGGGGTTGGACGGCCAGCACCCGGCCCGCACCCTCGGACGCCCCGGAGCCGGTGCCCCCGGCGGCCGGGGCTCCGGGGCCGGGGTCGGCCGACGAGCCCACGGTGCTGCAGGGCGAGGTGCTGGACAGCGGGCCGACCGTCCGCTACCCGGAGCCGCCGCCCTTCGGCACCGCCTACGGCTCCGAGGCACCGCCGCCGCGCAAGCCCCGGCGCCGGCCGTCCCCGATGGTGATCGCCGCCACCGTCGCGGCGCTGCTCGGCCTGGGCACCGGCTCCGGGATCACCTACCTGGCGATGGACGGCCACAGCGACAACCGCCCGCAGCGCAGTGCCCGGCAGGCCGTGCCGAACGGCGAGAACGGCCCCTGGAACGGCTTCCCGGGCCTCGGCGGCAACGGGAACGGCGGGAACGGCAACGGCAACAACGGGAACGGCAACGGCAACAACGGCAACAACGGCGGCAGCGGCGACGGCAGCAACGGGACCGGTGGCAACGGCGGGCCCGGCGGGAACGGGAACGGCGGCAGCGGCAAGACCAGGCCCGGCGGCGGGAACGCGATCGACCTGGTGAACGGGCTCACCCTGCCCGTCCCCTCCGGCTGGCAGGGCGGCTACACCAGCGACGGCTACGCCGCGCTCACGGTCGGCGCCTACACCTGCCCGGACGGCAGCGAATCGTGCACCCTCGGCGGGGTGACCACCGGCCGGATCGGCGGCGGCGGCACCGACGCCCAGGCCGCCGCCAAGGCCGACATCGAGAAGGCGGCCAAGGACTCGTACGGCGCCATCACCGGGCACCAGGAGCTGAAGTCCGAGGCGGTCAAGGTCAACGGCCAGGACGGCTACCTGGTCCGCTGGAAGGTCGACGCTCCCAAGGGCAACAACGGCTACGTGCAGACGGTGGTCTTCCCGTCCACCGACGGCAAGACGCTGGTCTCCGTGCACTTCGGCTTCGACATCGCCGACAAGGCGCCGGACCTCGGCCTGATGGACACCATCGTCAACGGCATCGCCGACTTCAAGGGCAAGCTGCCGTCCATCCCGGGCGGCGGGCTTCCCGGCGGCGCCACCGGTGGCACCGGCGGCACCAGCACCTGAGCGGCACCAGCACCTGGGCCACCCGCTCCTCACGCGGCGGCGGCCCACCCGGAGAGCACTCTCCGGGTGGGCCGCCGCCGTTCGTACCGGACGGGGTGGAGCCGCGGAACCGGGCCGGACGGGGGTTTGGCCGCCCCGGCCCCGCGTCCGGCGTCAGGAGTCGCGTCGAACAGCCTCGATGCGACGGCGCCGGAGCACCATGCCGGCCCAGCCGACGCTGATCGCGGCGGCGCCGGCCAGCAGCAGCGGGCCGGTGGCCGACGTGCCGACGGCCGCGGTGGCGGTCGGGATCACGGCGCCGGCCGGGGAGTTGGGGTCGCCGCCGTGGCCGTGGTGGGCGACCGTGGACTTGGGCGCGTCGGCCGCGATCTGCGCGTCGCTGGGCGCGGCCGGGGCCTGCGCGGCGAGCGCCGGAACCGCCGGGGCACCGGCCGCGGTGGCCGCGCCGAAGTCGACGTCGGAGCAGCTGTAGAACGCCTCCGGGCTGTCGCTGCGCTGCCAGACCGTGTACAGCAGCTGGCGGCCGGTGCGCTGCGGCAGGGTGCCGGCGTAGGTGTAGAAGCCGTTGGTGGCGGTGCGGTCGACCTGCACCTGGGCGACCGGCGTCGGGTCGAGGTCCGACCACTTCAGCGGCTTGGTGGCGTCGTAGCCCGGCTTGGTGATGTAGACGGTCTGGGTGCCCACGTGCGGCGCGGTGGTGCGGAACTGGAAGGTGAAGGCGCCCGCCTTGACCGCGGTGGCCGGCCAGTCGGTGCGCGGCCAGTCCAGGGCCTGGTACTTGTCGCGGTTGGCCGAGCAGAGCTTGCCGTCCGGGATCAGCGCCTGGTGGTTGCCGGCCGCGTTGGCGATGTTCACCTCGTTCCAGTCGTACAGCGGCTGGGTGCCGCTCGCGGCGACGAGGTCCTTGCAGACCTGGGACACCGGGTGCTCGGGGCCCTCGGCGTAGCAGGCGGCGACCCGGCTGACCGGGTTGGTCATGGTGCCGTGGGCGCTGGCGGTGCCTGCGGTGGAAACGGCCACCGCGAGGGCCGCGGCGCCGACCGCGCCGACGGACAGGGCACTTCGCTTGATGGACATGGGGTGGGGACTCCTTGACCGTCGTTCCGGGCGGGTGTGGGGGGAGCGGACACGCCTGCCCGTTCGGGGGCCGCCGGCCCGGACCGCGGACCCCTGGCCAGAGCGTATGATTGGTCTGGACCAG
Source organism: Kitasatospora sp. NPDC091276 (assembly GCF_040684355.1). Taxonomy (NCBI): domain Bacteria; kingdom Bacillati; phylum Actinomycetota; class Actinomycetes; order Kitasatosporales; family Streptomycetaceae; genus Kitasatospora; species Kitasatospora sp. NPDC091276. Next base: position 102,503 of record NZ_JBFBFU010000004.1, read on the forward strand.
CTGGCAATAGTCGCGCGTGCCACGCTTTCTGACGGACTGTAGGCCCCCGAACAGGGCAAAGGCCCGACGGAGCGGCCGGGTTAGGCGTTCCATCGGGCCCGCTTAAGGCTCCGGAAAGGTCGTCGGACGGCCGTTCGGACGGTCAGGCCGCCGCCGGCCGCCGACCGGTCACAGGAACGCCTTCCCCTCGCCCCGGTACGTCGGGACGGTCCGGACGATCCGATCGCCCTCGATCAGGTGCAGTTCGGCGAAGCGCTCGCACAGTTCGCCCGCCTTGGCGTGCCGGAACCAGACCCGGTCGCCGATCAGCAGGTCGTCCGCGGCCGCGCCGAGCAGCGGGGTCTGCACCTCCCCGGCGCCCTCCATCGGGTCGTAGCGCAGCCCCTGCGGCAGGTACGGCACCGGCGAGCGGTCCGGGCCGGCCGCGCCGGAGGCGGGGTAGCCGCCGCCGAGCACCGTCACCACGCCGACGCCGGGGCGGCGCACCACCGGCTGGCCGAACAGCGCGGCCGGACGGCCGTGGAACGAGCGGTAGTTGTCGAACAGCCGGGGCAGGTAGAGCCCGGAGCCGGCCGCGACCTCGGTGACCGCGCGCTCGGCCACGGTGGACTCCACGCTGCCGGTGCCGCCGCCGTTGACGAACTCCAGCTCGGCCACCCGCCGCAGCCGCCGGACCGCGGCCGCCCGCCGCTCGGCCAGTTCGGTCCTGGCCCTGGCCTGCATCAGCCGGATCAGCTGCGAGCGCAGCGGCCGGCCGGGCACCTGGTCGCCCACCCCGGCGACGTGCCCCTCGTAGGCCATCAGGCCGACCACCCGGAAGCCCCGGCGGTGCTGGACGAGTTCGGCGAAGGCGCCGAGGTCCTCGGGGGTGCGCAGCGGGGAGCGCCGGGCGCCCACCCGGACCCGCCCGCCGAGCAGGTGCAGCGCGGTGTCCAGCTCCAGGCAGACCCGCACCTCGGCGTCGCCGCCGCGGGCCTTGTCGATCAGGTCCAGCTGGGCGGGGTCGTCGAGGACGACGGTGACCTCGCGGGCGAGCGCCGGATCGGCGGTCAGCTCGGTGTACCCGGCCCGGTCGGCGGAGGGGTAGGCGAGCAGGACGTCGCGCACGCCGGTGCGGGCCAGCCAGAGCGACTCGTCGAGGGTGTAGCTCATCACCCCGGCGAAGCCGTCCACGGCCAGCGCGCGTTCCAGCAGCGCCCGGCAGCGCACCGACTTGCTGGCCACCCGGATCGGCTTGCCGGCGGCCCGGCGCACCAGGTCGGCGGCGTTGGCGTCGAAGGCGGCGAGGTCGACGACGGCCACCGGACCGTCCAGGTGCGCGGTGGCCCGGTCGTACCGGAGGCGGTCGGAGACCGGAGCGGGAGCGGTCGCGGGTGCGTCGAGGATCACCATGGGCGCAGGGTGCCACACCGCACTACCGGTGGGTAGGCCCCGCGTGCGGGGAAATGGGGCGGCTCGCGCGCGGTGGCATAGGGTCGGGCGGGTGGACCGCAAAGACTTCTCCAACCCGGCGTTCGTCGGCAAGGGCATCCCGAACCCCGGCTTCTCCGACGACGACGGCACCGCAGACCCGGCGCTCGCCGAGGCCCTCGCCCGCTGGTCGCAGGACCGCGCGGCCGAGCCGGAGGTGCTGGCGGCGCTGGCCCCCACCCGGCTGATGGTCCCGATCGTCGCGATCCTCGGCGAGGTCGAGGTGGACGAGCACGGGCATAAGCACGAGAAGACCAGCGACATGGCCGTCCCGGTGCTGGAGGCCCCGGACGGGCGCCGCGCGCTGCCGGCCTTCACCTCGCTCGACTCGCTCGCCCGTTGGCGTGCCGACGCCCGCCCGGCGCCGACGGCGGCCCCGCAGGCCGCGATGGTGGCCTTCTCCGAGCGCGCCGACACCCTGCTGGTCGACCCGGCCGGGCCGGTGCCCTTCCAGCTGAGCGGCGCCCGGCTGCGGGCGCTCGCGGAGAACCGCCCGTTCCTGCCGCCGGTCCGGGACCCGGAGGTGCGCGAGGCGGTCCGCGGGCTGCTGGCGGCCGAGCCGCAGGTGCTCACCGGGCTGCTGGCGGCCTCGGAGGGCTCGGACGGGGTGCTCGCGGTGGTGTTCGACCCGGCGCTGGACCAGGACGGGCTGCAGGCTGCCGTGCAGCGGGTCGGGCGGGCGGTGGCCGCAGACCCGGTGCTGCGGGTGCGGCTGGACCGGGGGCTGGACCTCGCGGTGCTGCCGGCGAGCGCGGAGCTGCCGGGGGAACCGCTCTACAGGCGGTAGGGAGCGGTGGGGAGCCGTAGGAAGTGCGTCGGGGGCGGTGCGTCGCGTGACGCACCGCCCCCGGGTCGCGTCCGGGTCAGGAGTAGACCGGCCCGGTGAACTTCTCGCCCGGGCCCGTGCCCGGCGCGTCCGGGACGATGGAGGCCTCGCGGAAGGCCAGCTGCAGCGAGCGCAGGCCGTCCCGCAGGGGCGCCGCGTGGAAGTTGCTGATCTCCGGGGCGCCGGCGGTGACCAGTCCGGCCAGCGCGGTGATCAGCTTGCGGGCCTCGTCGAGGTCCTTGTCCTTGTCCCCGCCCTCGGCCAGGCCGCACTTGACCGCGGCGGCGCTCATCAGGTGCACCGCGACGGTGGTGATCACCTCGACGGCCGGGACCTCGGCGATGTCCCGGGTGAGGTCGTCGAAGCCGATCGCGTCGTCGTCCGCGCCGGGGGTCTTGGTGGGCTCGCTGCTCAAGGGGGGCTCGTTCCGTCGTGCCGGTGTCCGTACCCCTGGAGCGTACAAGGGCCCTTCCGGAGGCGGACAAAGGTGGTGAGGTGGGGCGGAATAGCGTTCGACTCCGCAGCGCTGTATGCTTCGAGACTGACCGGCCGGGATCCCGTATGGGCACCTGGCCAGCAAGAGGAGGCTCCACCCAGGAGGCCCGAGAGGGCAACCGCGAAAGTCTCCCACCTGGTCGACCTCAGGGTCGACGGGTCCCGGTCCGCGACGGGCGCCACGGCGCCGAGTCGCAGCAGCGCTCCTCACCAGGGTGTTGCCCCCGGATTGTGTGGAGCCCCGCTTGTACCGAGCGGGGCTTTTTTCGTGTCGCGGTGCACACGGTGCCGAACAGGTGCCGGGCAGCGCAGCACGAATGAAGCCCCGCCCAGTGGTCGAGTCCACTACGTGCGTCCGCCGTCCGACGGCCGCATCGCAGAAGGTGCAACCGAGGAGGCCCCATCAGCACCGAGCCCCGCATCAACGACCGGATTCGCGTCCCGGAGGTGCGACTCGTCGGTCCCAGCGGCGAGCAGGTCGGCATCGTGCCGCTTGCCAAGGCGCTGGAGCTCGCGCAGGAGTACGACCTCGACCTGGTCGAGGTCGCGGCGACCGCCCGGCCGCCGGTGTGCAAGCTCATGGACTACGGCAAGTTCAAGTACGAGTCGGCCATGAAGGCCCGTGAGGCGCGCAAGAACCAGGCGCACACGGTCATCAAGGAGATGAAGCTCCGGCCGAAGATCGACCCGCACGACTATGACACCAAGAAGGGTCACGTCGTCCGGTTCCTCAAGCAGGGCGACAAGGTCAAGATCACGATCATGTTCCGTGGTCGTGAGCAGTCCCGCCCCGAGCTGGGCTTCCGCCTGCTGCAGCGGCTCGCCGACGACGTCCAGGACCTGGGCTTCATCGAGTCGTCGCCGAAGCAGGACGGCCGAAACATGATCATGGTTCTTGGCCCGCACAAGAAGAAGACCGAGGCGATGGCCGAGGCCCGCGCCCTCGCCGACGCCCGCAAGGCCGAGCGTCAGGGCCGTACCCCCGGCTCCGACGCCGCCGCGGACGACGACCTGGTGGACGACGACCTGCTGGTCGACGACGAGGTCGCCGACGATGAGGCGACCGAGGCACAGGACGCCCCGGCCGAGGCACCGGCCGTCGAGGCCGACGCTCCGGTCGAGCAGCCGGCCGCCTCCCAGGGCGCCTGAGCCTTCACCGGCCAGGGCGGCCCGGGAGACCGGCCCCAAGGTGACGGGGCGCCCCGCCCGGTCACACAGATCCATCCAGTTCACGCCCGCGTGGCGCAGGCCGCGCGGGCGCGGACGGGACCGACGAGGAGATACGGCGAAATGCCGAAGCAGAAGACGCACAGTGGCGCCAGCAAGCGCTTCAAGATCAGTGGCTCTGGCAAGGTGCTCCGCGAGCGCGCCGGCCGCCGCCACCTCCTGGAGCACAAGCCCTCGACGCTGACCCGCAAGCTGGCCGGGACCGTCGAGCTGGCCCCCGCTGACGCCAAGAAGATCAAGAAGCTTCTCGGCAAGTGATCGCCCTCCCGCCCGGTGCGAGCCGTGAGCGGGTCAGCTGATCCTTCCCGACCCATTCGAATGACGGACCACGTGAAGTAGTCCGTGGTCCAACCCAAGGAGTAATCAAGTGGCACGCGTCAAGCGGGCAGTCAACGCCCACAAGAAGCGCCGGGTCATCCTGGAGCGCGCCAGCGGCTACCGTGGCCAGCGCTCGCGCCTGTACCGCAAGGCCAAGGAGCAGGTCACCCACTCGCTGGTCTACAACTTCAACGACCGCAAGAAGCGCAAGGGCGACTTCCGTCAGCTGTGGATCCAGCGCATCAACGCTGCGGCCCGTGCCAACGGCATCACCTACAACCGCTTCGTGCAGGGCCTGAAGGCCGCCAGCGTCGAGATCGACCGCAAGATGCTGGCCGACCTGGCCGTCAACGACCCGGGCGCGTTCGCGTCGCTGGTCGAGGTCGCCCAGAAGGCGCTGCCGGCCGACGTGAACGCCCCCAAGGCTGCCGCCGACGCCGCCTGATCTTCCGAGATCAGTCGAGCTCCGACCGGACCCGCAGGCTCCCTGCGGGTCCGGTTCTGCGTTTCCCCGGATCTTCAGCGCCGCCCGCCACAGAGAACGAGACCATGCCGAGCACCGACACCCCCCTGCTCACCTCCCTGCGCTCGCCGCGCGTCGTCGCCGCCCGCCGGCTCGCCAAGCGGAACCAGCGCACCAAGGAGCGCCGCTTCCTGGTCGAGGGCCCGCAGGCCGTCCGGGAGGCCGTTGCCTTCGGCCAGCTGCCGGGCTCGGCCGAGCACGCCGTGGTCGAGGTGTACGTGACCCCGGAGGCCGCCGAGCGGCACGCCGCCATCGTCGAGGCGACGCTGGCCGAGGGGCTGCCGGTGCTGACCGCCACCGACGAGGTGATCGCCGACATCTGCGACACGGTGACCCCGCAGGGCATCGTGGCGCTCTGCCGCTTCATCGACACCCCGTTCGCCGAGGTGCTCAAGGCTCGCCCCAAGCTCGTCGCGGTCCTCGCCCACGTCCGCGACCCCGGCAACGCCGGCACCGTGCTGCGCACCGCCGACGCGGCCGGCGCGGACGCCGTGGTGCTCACCGACGCCTCGGTGGACCTGTACAACCCGAAGGCCGTCCGGGCCTCCGTCGGCAGCCTGTTCCACCTGCCGGTGGCGGTCGGCGTACCGGTCGAGGAGGCCGTCGCGCAGCTGCGCGCGGCCGGGGTCCGGGTGCTCGCCGCGGACGGCGCGGGGGAGCGCGACCTGGACCAGGAGCTCGACGAGGGCACCCTGGGCGCGCCCGGCGCGTGGGTGTTCGGCAACGAGGCCTGGGGGCTTCCGGAGGAGACCCGCGCGCTGGCGGACGAGGTCGTGCGCGTCCCGATCCACGGGCACGCCGAGAGCCTCAACCTGGCCACCGCCGCGGCCGTCTGCCTGTACGCCTCGGCCCGGGCGCAGCGCTCGCCCGGCGGCTGCCGCTCGAACGCCTGACCCGCACGCTCCCGGCGCCACCGGCCGAGGGCCTACTACAGGGGGCTGCGAGGCGCTAGGGTCTGCCTCTGTGGGGGGAACGGCACGGTGGGTAATCGGGGAGGACACCCATGGTCGGCAGCGGGCCAGAGCTCGACCCGGACGACCTACCGGACGGCCTGGTGGTCGCCGATGCGCTGGGCCGGGTGGTCTGCTTCAACCGGGCCGCGGCCCGGCTCACCGGCCTGCCCCCGGAGGCCGCGCTCGGCAGCGGGCTGGAGGACGTCCTCCCGCTGGAGGACCTGGACGGCCGCCGCTGGTGGCAGCTGACCGACCCGTACGGCGGCCTGGCCACCCGCACCGGCCAGCCGGAGCGCAACCTGCTGCTGCCCGGCGGCCGCGAGGTGCTGGTCTCCGCCCGGTACGTCCGGGACGTGCCGCTGGGGCCGCCGCAGCGGGTGGTGATCGCGCTGCGCGGCACCGAGGCCCGGCGCCGCACCGAGCGCAGCCACGCCGAGCTGATCGCCACCGTCGCCCACGAGCTGCGCTCGCCGCTCACCAGCGTCAAGGGCTTCACGGCGACGCTGCTGGCCAAGTGGGAGCGCTTCACCGACGGGCAGAAGCGGCTGATGCTGGAGACGGTGGACGCCGACGCCGACCGGGTCACCCGGCTGATCGCCGAACTGCTGGACATCTCCCGGATCGACGCCGGCCGGCTGGAACTGCGCAAGCAGGTGGTCGACCTGGCCGCCGCGGTGCGCCGGCACGTCGAGCGCAAGGTCGCCACCGGCATCCCCGAGGAGCGCTTCGACGTCCGGATCAGCGAGCCGCTGACCGTCCTGTGGGCCGACCCGGACAAGGTCGACCAGGTGCTGGCCAACCTGCTGGAAAACGCGGTGCGCCACGGCGAGGGAACTGTCACGATCGAGGTGGCACCGGCCAAGGAGGTCGTCGAGGCGCCCCTCTGGGAGCGCTCGGGCACCCCTCCCCGCATCGTGGAAGGAACCGCGGTCACCGTGAGCGACGAAGGAAGCGGCATCCCCGAGGAGTCGATGCCGCGCGTCTTCACCCGCTTCTGGCGCGGTTCCAAGCGCGGCGGCACCGGCCTGGGCCTGTACATCGTCAAGGGCATCGTGGAGGCCCACGGCGGCTCGATCCGGGTCGACCGGGCGCCCTGCGGCGGCGCCCGGTTCCGATTTATCCTGCCCGCCAGCGTTCCGGACTTCATGCTCTGAAGGAGCATGAACGACAAGCAGAGCATGCTCTGAAGGAGCATGAACGACAAGCAGAGCATGCTCTGAAGGAGCATGACGACGAGCGGGGCATGCTCTGAAGGAGCATGAACGCATGCTCCGCGGTCCCGCTGGACGGGCTTCCAGGCAGCCGCGCTACGCGCTGCGACTACACTCGACCTTTGGCGTTGTGGGACGCCCTGTGCGGCTGAGCCGCGGACACCCCTCTTCCCCGTCGTACGGAGAACGGCTGCCCGTGCCCCGGCCACGCCGGGCGTACCGCAGGGGAGAGCCACCCTTACCTGAGCACGGACGAGCAGGAGCACGGGAAGATAGAGATGTCGGCACCCAACAAGTCGTACGACCCGGTCGAGGTCGAGGCCCTCAAGCCCGAGGTGGTGGAGCAGGCGCGGGACGAGGCCGTCGCCGCCTTCGCCGCCGCCAGCACGCTCGACGAGCTGAAGGAGGCCAAGGTCGCCCACACCGGCGACCGTTCCGCGCTCTCCCTCGCCAACCGCGAGATCGGCGCCCTGCCCCCGCACGCCAAGGCCGCCGCCGGCAAGCTGATCGGCCAGGCCCGCGGCGCCGTCAACAAGGCCCTCGCCAAGCGGCAGGCCGAGCTGGAGGCGGAGCGCGACGCCCGCGTGCTGGTCGAGGAGGCGGTGGACGTCACGCTGCCGTACGACCGTGCCCCGCGCGGCGCCCGGCACCCGCTGACCACCCTGGCCGAGCGCATCGAGGACACCTTCGTCGCGATGGGCTACCAGGTCGCCGAGGGCCCCGAGGCCGAGGCCGAGTGGCTGAACTTCGACGCCCTCAACCTGGGCCCGGACCACCCGGCCCGCTCGATGCAGGACACCTTCTTCGTACAGGCCCCGGACGGCTCCGCCGACTCCGGCGTGGTGATGCGCACCCAGACCTCCCCGGTCCAGGCCCGCACCCTGCTCGACCGCGAGCCCCCGGTCTACGTGGTCTGCCCCGGCCGCGTCTACCGCACCGACGAGCTGGACGCCACGCACACCCCGGTGTTCCGCCAGGTCGAGGGCCTCGCGGTGGACGAGGGCATCACCTTCGCCGACCTCAAGGGCACCATCGAGGTGCTGGTCGAGAAGCTGATCGGCGGCGGCCTGGAGCTGCGCTGGCGCCCCTCGTACTTCCCGTTCACCGAGCCGAGCGCCGAGATCGACCTGCAGTGCTTCGTGTGCCGCGGCGAGAGCGTCGGCAACCCGGACCGCCCCTGCCGGACCTGCTCCTCCGAGGGCTGGATCGAGCTCGGCGGCTGCGGCGTGGTCAACCCGCGCGTGCTGGTCGCCTGCGGCGTCGACCCCAACCGCTACAGCGGGTTCGCCTTCGGCCTGGGCCTGGAGCGGATCCTGATGAATCGTCACAACGTCGCCGACATGCGCGACATGGTCGAGGGTGACGTGCGCTTCACCCTCCCGTTCGGGATGGAGATCTGATGCGCGTCCCGCTTTCCTGGCTGCGTGAGTACGTCGACCTGCCGGCCGGCGAGACCGGCCGTGACGTGGCGGAGCGCCTGGTCCGGGCCGGCCTGGAGGTCGAGACCGTCGAGCAGCTCGGCGGCGACCTCAAGGGCCCGCTGGTCGTCGGCGAGGTGCTCTCCATCGAGCAGCTGACCGGCTTCAAGAAGCCGATCCGGCACTGCCTCGTCAACGTCGGCGACGCCAACGGCACCGGCGAGCCGCAGGAGATCGTCTGCGGCGCCACCAACTTCGCCGTCGGCGACAAGGTCGTCGTGGTGCTCCCGGGCGCCGTGCTGCCCGGCCCCTTCCCGATCGCGGCCCGCCAGACCTACGGCCGCACCTCGGCCGGCATGATCTGCTCGGCCCGCGAGCTCGGCATGGGCGACGACCACGACGGCATCATCGTGCTCCCGCCGGAGTTCGAGCCCGGCACCGACGCGATCGAGCTGCTCCAGCTGGTCGACGAGGTGCTGGACATCGCCGTCACCCCGGACCGCGGCTACTGCCTGTCGCTGCGCGGCGTCGCCCGCGAGGCCGCCGCCGCGTACGGGCTGCCGCTGGCCGACCCGGCGCTGCTCGACGTGCCGCCGGCCAACTCCTTCGGCTACCTGGTCAAGGTCAACGACCCGGCCGGGTGCGACCGTTTCGTGGCCCGCACGGTCGTCGGCATCGACCCGACCGCCAAGTCCCCGATCTGGCTGCAGCGCCGCCTCCAGAAGGCCGGCATCCGCCCGATCTCGCTGACCGTCGACATCACCAACTACGTGATGCTGGAGGTCGGCCAGCCGCTGCACGCCTACGACAAGCAGCGCGTGAGCGGCCCGATCACGGTCCGCCGGGCGGAGCAGGGCGAGAGCCTCACCACCCTCGACGGCGTGCAGCGCAAGCTCTCCGCCGAGGACCTGCTGATCTGCGACAACAGCGGCCCGATCGGCCTGGCCGGCGTCATGGGCGGTGCCTCCACCGAGATCCTCGACCCGGCCGCCGGCCCGGGCACCACCGAGGTGATCATCGAGGCGGCGCACTTCGAGCCGGTCGCCGTCGCCCGCGCCGCCAAGCGGCACAAGCTGCCCTCCGAGGCGTCCAAGCGCTTCGAGCGCGGCGTCGACCCGGAGGCCGCCCGCGCCGCCGCCCAGCGCGCCGTCGACCTGCTGGTCCTGATCGCCGGCGGCACCGCCGAGGCCGGGGTCACCGACATCGCCGCCCCGCACCCGGTGCGCACCATCACCATCTCCGCCGACCTGCCCGACCGGGTCGCCGGCACCGCGTACGGCCGCGAGACCGTGACCCGGCGCCTGCAGGAGATCGGCTGCTCGGTCGCCGGCGCCGACGTCCTGGAGGTCACCCCGCCGACCTGGCGCCCCGACCTCACCGACCCGTACGACCTCGCGGAGGAGGTCATCCGGCTGGAGGGCTACGACAACGTCCCCGCCCGGATGCCCAACGTGCCCCCGGGCAAGGGCCTGACCGAGGCCCAGCGCGTCCACCGCCGGATCGGCGTCGCGCTGGCCGGGGCCGGTTACGTCGAGGTCAACAACTACCCGTTCCTCGGCGAGAGCGCCTTCGAGGCGCTCGGCCTGGAGCCGGACGACCGGCGCCGGCGCACCGTCAAGCTGGTCAACCCGCTCAACGACGAGGAGCCGGCGCTGCGCACCACGCTGCTGCCGGGCCTGCTCGGCTCGCTGCGCCGCAACGTCGGCCGCGGCAACACCGACCTGGCGATCTACGAGACCGGCACCGTCTTCCTGCCCAAGGACGAGCTGTCCGTGGCCCCGCGTCCGGCCGTCGACCGCCGGCCCAGCGCCGAGGAGCTGGCCGCGCTGGACGCCGCGCTGCCGGACCAGCCGCGCCGGGTCGCCGTCGCCCTCGCGGGTGAGCGGCTGCCGTCCGGCTGGTGGGGCCAGGGCGCCGTGGCGTCCTGGGCGGACGCCGTCGAGGCGGCCCGTACGGTGGCCCGCGCGGCCGGCGTCGAGCTGACCGTCCGGCAGGGGCAGCGGGCGCCGTGGCACCCGGGCCGCTGCGCCGAGCTGGTCGTCACCGGCACCGACCGGGTGGTCGGCCACGCCGGTGAGCTGCACCCGCGCGTCGTCAAGGCGCTCGGCCTGCCGGCCCGCACCAGCGCGATGGAGATCGACGTCGACCTGCTCACCGCGGACGGCGCCGAGAAGGTCAACGGCCCTGCGGTCTCCGGCTTCCCGGTGGCCACCCAGGACGTCGCGCTGATCGTCGACGCCGCCGTTCCGGCCGCCGACGTGGAGGCCGCGCTGCGCTCCGGCGCGGGCGAACTGCTGGAGGCCATCCGGCTGTTCGACGTCTTCACCGGCGAGCAGGTCGGCGAGGGCCGCAAGTCGCTGGCGTACGCGCTGCGCTTCCGCGCCGCGGACCGCACGCTGACCGCCGACGAGGCGACCGCCGCCCGCGAGGCGGCCGTCGCCGAGGCCGTCGCCCGCACCGGCGCGGTGCTGCGCGGCGCCTGATCCCGTCAGGCCCCAGGGCCCCGTCCGGACCTCGGTCCGGACGGGGCCCTTCGCGTTGCCCGGGGCCCGCCCCCTGGGCCTGTGGTCTGACCTGCGTCTTTGAAGAGCCTTGAAGAGACTTTGTCAAAACCCTTGCGGGGACAGGGAAGGAGGGCCTTAATTCTCGTTAGGAAAGTTTCCTAACCCCCCGAGGAAACGGAGCATCGTATGCGTCCCCAGCACCACCATGCCCTCCGCATCGCCCTCGCCGCCGCCCTGGTGGCCGCCCCCCTCACGGTCGCGGCCGCCGGCGCCGCCACCGCCGCGCCGCCGTCCGCGACGTCCGTCCAGCTCAAGGGAGTCGGGCTGGACGACCCGCACAAGAAGGACATCGCGATGCAGCTGGTGTCCAGCGCGGAGAACTCCTCGCTGGACTGGAAGGCCCAGTACAAGTACATCGAGGACATCGGCGACGGGCGCGGCTACACCGGCGGCATCATCGGCTTCTGCTCCGGCACCGGCGACATGCTGGACCTCGTCCAGCACTACACCGACCTCAAGCCGGGCAACGTCCTCGCCAAGTACCTGCCGGCCCTGAAGAAGGTCAACGGCAGCGCCTCGCACGCCGGCCTCGGCACCCCCTTCGTCAACGACTGGGCCGCCGCCGCCAAGGACACGGTCTTCCAGCAGGCCCAGAACGACGAGCGCGACCGGGTGTACTTCAACCCCGCCGTCAACCAGGCCAAGTCCGACGGCCTGCGCGCGCTCGGCCAGTTCGCCTACTACGACGCCATCGTCATGCACGGCCCCGGCAACAGCTCGGACAGCTTCGGCGGCATCCGCGCCGCCGCCCTGAAGAAGGCCAAGACCCCCGCCCAGGGTGGCGACGAGGCCACCTACCTCAAGGCCTTCCTGGACGCCCGCAAGGTGGTCATGAAGAAGGAGCAGGCCCACTCCGACACCAGCCGGGTCGACACCGAGCAGTCGGTCTTCCTCAACGCGAAGAACTTCGACCTCAACCCGCCGCTCAAGTGGAAGGTCTACGGCGACAGTTACGCCATCAACAGCTGACGGAACGCCAAGCGGGGCCCGGGAGCGGCACATCGCTCCCGGGCCCCGCCGCCGTCCACCGGCCGGTGCTCAGGCGCTCGCGGTGTAGTCGTAGAAGCCGCGGCCGGACTTGCGGCCCAGCAGGCCCGCGTCGACCATCCGGGAGAGCAGCGGGGGAGCCGCGTACAGCGGCTCCTTGTACTCGTCGTACATCGACTCGGCGATCGAGACGATGGTGTCCAGGCCGATCAGGTCGCACAGCCGCAGCGGGCCCATCGGGTGGGCGCAGCCGGCCTCCATGCCCTTGTCGATGTCGGAGGCGGTGGCCACACCCGACTCGAACATCCGCACCGCGGACAGCAGGTAGGGCACCAGCAGCGCGTTGACCACGAAGCCGGCCCGGTCGCGGGCGCGGATCGGCTCCTTGCCGAGCTCCTGGGAGGCGAAGGCCTCGACCCGCTCCGTGGTCACCGCCGAGGTGGTCAGCGTCGGGATGACCTCGACCAGCTTCTGCACCGGCGCCGGGTTGAAGAAGTGCAGGCCGATCACCTGCTCGGGGCGGGAGGTGGCGGCGGCCAGCTTCACGATCGGGATCGACGAGGTGTTGGAGGCGAGGATCGCGTCCCGGCGCTCGACCACCTGGTCCAGGGTCTGGAAGATCTTGACCTTGATGTCCTCGCGCTCGGCGACCGCCTCGACCACCAGGTCGCGGTCGGCGAAGTCGGACAGGTCCACGGTGAAGGTCAGCCGGGCCAGCGCCTCGTCCCGCAGCTCCGGGCTCAGCTTGCCGCGCTTGACCGCCGTGTCCAGGGAGTTGGTCAGCCGGGTGCGGCCGAACTCCAGCGCCTCGCCGCTGGCCTCCGCCACCAGGACGTCCAGCCCGGCCCGGGCGAAGACCTCCGCGATGCCCGACCCCATCAGGCCGCAGCCGATCACTCCGACGCGCGCGATGTCACTCACTCAGTTGCCCTTCGGTGGTGCTGGGGATCGCCCAGCGAACTGGTGGCCCAGCGAGCTGCTGGTCAACGGGCCGGTGTGCCGGAATGGGTGCACCGGTCACCGTCCCGACGACGTTACTACTCCGTACCGGCCAGTAGGTCACCCCCTCCCCGGCCGGGTGCCAGTGCGAGACGTCGTCCGAACGGGTGAGGCCGGGCCCGCCGCCCGTGCGCCCGGGGCCACCCCCGCCCGGCGGCCGGAAGAATGCCGCAGACGGGGGCCGGGGACGGGAAGGGAGCACACGGTGCCGACGGGATCGCTCGCAGGACAGGTCGGCCTGATCACCGGCGCGGGCCGGGGAATCGGCCGGGAGATCGCCATCGGCCTGGCCGCCGAGGGCATGGCCGTCGGCCTGGTCGGCCGCACCCACGGGACGCTGACCGACACCCTCAAGGAGTGCGCCCGGCACGGCTCCCGCGGCGTCGCCGTCACCGCCGACGTCACCCGTGCCGGCGCCGTCCGCGAGGCCGTCCGGGTCGTCGAACGCGACCTCGGCCCGATCGACCTGCTGATCAACAACGCCGGCCTGGTCGACCGCGCGGAGGTGCCGCTCTGGGAGACCGACGCGAACCAGTGGTGGCAGGTGATCGAGACCAACCTGCGCGGCCCCTACAACCTGCTGCGCTGCGTCCTGCCCGGCATGGTGTCCCGGGAGCGCGGCCGGGTGGTCAACCTCAACTCCGGCTTCGCCCTGCGCCCGGACGGCGACTACACCGCGTACGCCACCTCCAAGGGGGCGCTGCTCCAGCTCTCCGACAACATGGCGGACTCGCTGGCCCGCCACGGCATCGTCATCCTCGACATCAGCCCCGGCGCGGTCGAAACCGACATGACCGCCGCGATGCCGATGTTCAAGGACACGACGACCTGGGGCTCCATCCCGTACATGGTCGCGGTCACCGTGGACGCCGCCCGGGGCCGCTTCGACGGCCTGCACGGCCGGTTCATCCACGCCGGGCGGGACGACCTGGAGGAGCTGGTCAACCGGGCCGCGGAGATCCGCGCGGCGGACGCCCGGACGCTGCGGATGCGCCCGTACAAGGCGGACGACCCGATGGGCTGAACGGGCCCCCGGCCGGCGTGCCCCCTCGGCCGGCGTGCCCGTCGGACGGCCTGCCGCGAAGAGCGGTCAGACGCACAGCTGACTGGCGGTCACCGGCTTCAGGCCCGCCTTGGCGAGACCGTCCAGGATGCCCGGCAGCGCGTCCACCGTGCACTGGTGGCCCATGTGCAGGGCGACCACCGAACCGCCGCGCACCGACTTCAGCACCCGGCGCTGCAACTCGGCGGCCGACGGGTCGTTGTAGTCGCGCGGGTCGACGTCGAAGGACAGCACGTGCTCGTAGCCGACCGCCTTCGCCTGCTCGCGCACCGTCCGGGTGGCGTACTGCGCGGCGGACGGGCGGAACCAGCGGCCGATCGAGCCGGTGAGCCGCTGCAGCCGTTCGGCGCACTGGGCGATCTCGTCGTGCACCTGGGCGGCCGTCATCGTCGAGAGGTCGAGGTGGTTCTGGGTGTGGTTGCCCAGTTCGTGGCCGGCGTCCAGGATCCGGCGGGCCATCTGCGGCTGCTGGTCGAGCCAGCTGCCGACCGCCATCACGGTCAGCTTGATGCCGCGCTGCTCGGCGGCCTCCAGCAGCGCGGTGGCCTGCTTCGGATCGCCGCTGCCGTGGCAGGTCAGCGCCACGAACTTGCTGGTGCGCGGCCCGTTCACCACCTCGACCGGGGTGCCGGCGGCGAGCGGCGGCAGCACCGGCGGCGTCGGAGGCGTCGGCGGGGGCGTCGGCGGCGTCGCGGCCCCGGCGGCCGGCTCCGCGCCGGTGGCCGGGTCGGTACCGGCGGTCGGGTCGGCCCCGATGGGCTGCGGCTCCGGCGGGGCGGACGGCACGGGGGAGGCCGGGCCCTCGCCGCCGTTCCAGGCCGGGTCGGTGGTGTGCTGCGGGTCGAGGGTGCCCGGGTGTACGGCGAGCACCCCGGCGTCGGCCCGGCGCGGGGTGCCGGAGGCACACGCGCTGAGGAACCCGCTGGCGGCGGTCAGGGCGGCCAGCTGGACGGCGGTGCGCAGTACGGTGCGGCGGTCGGCAGTCATCGGCAGTCAGCATAGAGACGGTGGCCACCCACGGCGATCCGAGGAGCGTCCCGGTACCGCCATTGACGTGCACACACACCACCGTCCGGGCGTTGCGTAAACCTGAACTGCCGGTGTTTCACCGGCGTGTCGTCGGATACGATCACGGCGCACCGCACGCCACGGGAGGGTGGCCGGGCCGGACGCGGGGTCACCCCCGTGGTACCGGGCGGCCCCGCCGGCCGCCGAGGCGGTGCCATGTCCGGCAGTGAGCACGGCAGAGGGGGGCGGAACAGGATGCACGAGGACAGCGCGGCCGTCGGCGAGGCCACCGGCACCGACTGGGACTGGGCCAGAACGGACGACTGGCAGCCGCCGAGCGAGCTCGACACCGGCGTCCCGCACACCGCCCGGATGTACGACTACTACCTGGGCGGCAAGGACAACTTCGAGGCCGACCGCAAGGCCGCCCAGGCCGCCATAGCGGCCTACCCCGCGCTGCCGCTGCTGGCCCGCACCAACCGGCAGTTCCTCGGCGACGCGGTGGAGTTCGCCGCCGGCCGGGGCATCCGCCAGTTCGTCGACATCGGCACCGGCATCCCGGCCGTCGGCTCCACCAGCGAGGTCGCCCAGCGGGTCGCCCCGGACGCCCGGGTGGTGTACGTCGACAACGACCCGATCGTCGCCACCCACGCCCGCGCCCTGCTGGCCGGCCACCCCGCCGGACACACCTCGGTCATCGAGGCCGACCTGCGCGAGCCGGCCACCATCCTCGGCCACCCGGGCCTGCTCGCCGCCGTCGACCTGTCCCGGCCGGTCGCGCTGATGCTCGTCGCCGTGCTGCACTTCATCCGCGACGAGGACGGCGCCCAGCAGATCGTCCGCACCCTGCGCGACGCGCTCGCCCCCGGCAGCGCGCTGATCCTCTCCCACGGCAGCCCCGACTTCGCCTCCCGGGAGAGCGCCGCCGAAGGCACCCGCATCTACCGCAGCGCCAGCGCCCCCCTGGTGCTGCGCCCGCGCGCCGGCGTCGAACCCTTCTTCGGCGACTTCGAGTTCGCCGGCCCCGGCCTGGTCCAACTCCCGCTCTGGCGCCCCACCCCCGGCCACGTCCCCACCACCGAACTCCCCGAAGGCTGGCAGGACGTCTCCGCCTACGCGGGCGTCGCGTTCAAGCGGTAGCCCCGGATCGCGAGGCGGTCCGGCCCCGGCGCCTCCCTCCTGCGCCGGGACCGGCCTCGCACACCACGAACACTAGGCTCGGCCACTGACATCCCGTCACTCGCTCCGGTGCGCACCCTGGCGGGCGACGGACCGTCAGCGGCCCGCTCCGGTACGCACCGGGAGAAATTGGCACGACAGCGCGGGCGGGCCGGTGCTAGCTTCCGCGGCATGGAACCCCTGAGCGAGAACGAGATCCGCGCGTCCTTCGTCAACTGCTCCAAGGGCGAGGCCCGTCGGCTCAACCTCCCTCGGGGCCTGGCGGAACTGCCCTGGGAGAACCTGGACTTCCTCGGCTGGCGGGACCAGGGCGCGCCCGACCGGGCCTACCTGGTGGCCTCGTACGGCGGCGAGCCGGTCGGCGTGACGCTGCGGGTGCCGACGGTCCGCCGCAGCCTCACCAAGACCAACGTCTGCTCGCTGTGCATCACCGCGCACGCGGGCTCCGGCGTCGCGCTGCTCGCGGCCCGCCGGGCCGGGGCGGCCGGGCGGGAGGGCAACACCGTCGGCACGTACATCTGCGCCGACCTCGCCTGCTCGCTGTACGTGCGCGGGCTGAAGAAGTCCGCCCTGGTGACCAGGCCCGACGAGTCGCTGCCGCTGGAGCGGCAGATCGACCGGACGGTGGGGAACCTGGAGGCCTTCCTCGCCAAGGTGCTCGCCGACACCGCGCACTGAGCGGGACGCGCGGACACCGCGTGCCGGCGGGGTCAGTGCCCGCGCAGCTGGTCGAGGTCGCGCCGCTCCCGCTTGGTCGGGCGCCCGGCGCCCCGGTCCCGCTCGCCGGCCGTCGCGACGAGTTCGCGCGGCGGCCGCGGCGGGCTGTTGTCGACCAGGCAGTCCGCCGCCACCGTCGCGCCGACCCGCTTGCGGATGAGCTTCTGCACCACGACGACCCGCTCGTAGCCCTCCTCGCGGACCCGCACCTCGTCCCCGGGGCGCAGTGCCTGGGCCGGCTTGACCCGTTCGCCGTTCACCCGCACGTGCCCGGCCCGGCAGGCGGCGGCCGCCAGCGCCCGCGTCTTGGTGAGCCGGACCGACCAGATCCAGCTGTCCACCCGCACGCTTCCCTCGTGTTCAGCCATCCCTGGAGCCTACCCAAGCCGCCCGAACCGGCCCGAGCCCGGAACCCGAGCCGGCGGCGCCCGCTACGCCGCCTCCGGCACCATCCGGGCCGCCTGCGGGGCCTCCTGGACCGCCCAGCCGTTGCCGTCCGGGTCGTTGAAGAACACGAAGGAGTTCCAGGCCTCGCCGTGCCCGTCCACCCGGCTGCCCGCCTCGAAGTGCTGGACCGGGCTGACCTCGACGCCCCGGGCCGCGAGTTCGGCGTGCGCCTTGTCGATGTCCGGTACGACCAACTGCAGTCCCTTCACGGATCCGGGCGGCGCCCCGATGACCCCGGTGCCCACCACGATGGAGCACGTGGAGCCCGGGGGAGTCAGCTGGACGACCCGGACCCCGTCGCGCAACCGGGTGTCGTGGTCGACCGTGAAGCCGACCAGCTCCTCGTAGAACAGCTTCGCGCGGTCCACGTCCGACACCGGGACCACCACGACTTCGAGCTTCCAGTCCATCGCCCTCACCCCTCTCGGCCGGGCTCTTCCAGTATCCGTCGAAACGGTTCCCCGTCGGGCCGTCGGATAGCCTGAGAACACGATGAATCCCGAGATCACGCCCGCCGCGGCGACCCAGTTCAGTACGCCGTGGGGCGCCTTCGACCTCACCCGCTTCCCGGAGGACCCGCGTGAGCGGCTGCGGGCCTGGGACGCGGCCGACGAGTACCTGCTGCGCCACCTCGCGGGCGAGGCGGACAGCGCCGCCGGCACCGCGACCGACCTGGCCGGCCGCCGGATCGTCGTCCTGGGCGACCGCTGGGGCGCGTTGACCACCGCGCTGGCCGCCCACGAGCCGGTGCAGATCGTCGACTCCCACCTCGGCCGGCAGGCCACCCTGGCCAACCTGGCGCGGGCCGGCGCCACCGTCGACCCGGCCCGGCTGCTGACCACCCGGGACGCCCCGCCGGAGCGGATCGACGTCCTGCTGGTGCGCGTCCCCAAGAGCCTGGCCCTGCTGGAGGACCAGCTGCACCGGCTGGCCCCCGCCGTCCACCCGGGCACGGTGGTGGTCGGCGCCGGCATGGTCGCCGAGATCCACACCTCCACGCTCCAGCTCTTCGAGCGGATCCTCGGCCCGACCCGCACCTCGCTCGCCGCCCGCAAGGCCCGGCTGGTCTTCTGCACCCCGGATCCGGCGCTGGACCCCGGCCCCAGCCCGTGGCCGCACCGCTACGCGCTGCCGCCGGACGTCGGGGCGGTCTCCGGGCGCACGGTGGTCAACCACGCCGGCACGTTCTGCGCCGAGCGCCTCGACATCGGCACCCGCTTCTTCCTCGGCCACCTGCCGACCCCGGCGCCCGGGGCCCGGGTGGTCGACCTGGGCTGCGGCAACGGCGTGGTCGGCACGGCCGCCGCGCTGGCCGGGCCGGGTGCGGAGCTGGTGTTCGTCGACGAGTCCCATCAGGCGGTGGCCTCGGCGGAGGAGACCTTCCGCGCCAATCTGGGCCCGGACGCCCGGGCGGAGTTCCTGACCGCCGACGCGCTGGCGCCGGAGGTGGCGCCCCCGGGCTCGGTGGACCTCGTCCTGAACAATCCGCCGTTCCACTCGCACCAGGCCACCACGGACGCCACCGCCTGGCGGATGTTCACCGGTTCCCGGCGGGCGCTGCGCCCGGGCGGGGAGCTGTGGGTGGTCGGCAACCGCCATCTCGGCTACCACGTCAAGCTGCGGCGTCTCTTCGGGAACTGCCAGCTGGTGGCGGGCAACCCCAAGTTCGTGGTGCTGCGCGCGGTCAAGCGGTAGTCCGGCGTCGGCTCGGTCGGTGGCTGTTCGGCCCGCGGGCCGGTGGCGGCCCGGCCGGGTGGACGCAGGGCGGTTTTCGGGCGTTCTGCGGGGTCCTGACCGCAGCTTCTTGCATGGATGTTCCGTGCTGCGTATATTCATGCCACAACAAAGGAGGAACGCCATGGCATTGCGAGTCGCCGTCGCCGGCGCGAGCGGATACGCGGGCGGCGAGGTGCTGCGTCTGCTGCTCGGCCACCCGGAGGTGGAGATCGGGGCGCTGACCGGCGGCTCGAACGCGGGCACCCGGCTGGGCGCGCTCCAGCCGCACCTGATCCCGCTCGCCGACCGCGTCCTCGAACCCACCACCCCCGAGGTGCTGGCCGGCCATGACGTGGTCTTCCTGGCGCTGCCGCACGGCCAGTCCGCCACCGTCGCCGAGGCGCTCGGCGACGACGTCCTGGTGGTCGACTGCGGCGCCGACTTCCGGCTCCGCGCCGCCACCGACTGGGAGCAGTTCTACGGCTCCGCGCACGCCGGCACCTGGCCCTACGGCCTGCCCGAACTCCCCGGCCACCGGGCCGCGTTGAAGAGCAGCAACCGGATCGCCGTGCCCGGCTGCTACCCGACGGCCGTGTCCCTGGCGCTGTTCCCGGCGTACGCGGCCGGACTCGCCGAGCCGGAGGCCGTCGTGGTCGCCGCCTCCGGCACCTCCGGTGCGGGCAAGGCCGCCAAGACCCACCTGCTGGGCAGCGAGGTCATGGGCAACGTCAGCCCGTACGGCGTCGGCGGCGTGCACCGGCACACCCCGGAGATGGTGCAGAACCTCACCCCGGTCGCGGGCGAGCCCGTCACCGTCTCCTTCACGCCGACCCTCGTCCCGATGCCGCGCGGCATCCTCGCCACCTGCTCCGCCAAGGCGCGGCCCGGCGTGACCGCCGAGAGCCTGCGCGCCGCCTACGCCGGGGCGTTCGCGGACGAGCCGTTCGTCCACCTGCTGCCCGAGGGGCAGTGGCCGCAGACCAGCAGCGTCTACGGCGCCAACACCGCCCTCGTCCAGGTCGCGCTGGACGCCACCGCCGGGCGGATCATCGCGATCAGCGCGATCGACAACCTCGTGAAGGGCACCGCGGGCGGCGCGGTGCAGAGCATGAACATCGCCCTGGGCCTGCCCGAGGAGCTGGGCCTTCCCTTGAACGGAGTCGCACCGTGAGCAACAGTACGAACGTGGGCGTGACGGCCGCCAAGGGCTTCCGGGCCGCCGGCGTGACCGCCGGCATCAAGGCCTCCGGCACCCCCGACCTCGCCCTGGTGGTCAACGACGGCCCCGCGCTCGCCGCCGCCGGCGTCTTCACCGCCAACCGCGTCAAGGCCGCGCCGGTCGTCTGGTCCGAGCAGGTCCTCAAGGGCGGCCAGGTGTCCGCCGTGGTCCTCAACTCCGGCGGTGCCAACGCCTGCACCGGCCCGCTCGGCTTCCAGGACACCCACGCCACCGCGGAGAAGGTCGCCGAGGAGCTGGAGCTCAACGCCGGCGAGGTCGCCGTCGCCTCCACCGGCCTGATCGGCGAGCGCCTCCCGATGGACGTCCTGCTGCCCGGCGTCGCGCTGGCCGCCCGGGAGCTGAGCGCGACCGGCGGCGAGGCCGCCGCGATCGCCATCAAGACCACCGACACCGTGCACAAGACCGCCCAGGTCACCAGCCCGGCGGGCTGGACGGTCGGCGGCATGGCCAAGGGCGCGGGCATGCTCGCCCCGAGCCTGGCCACCATGCTGGTCGTGATCACCACCGACGCCGACCTGGACGCCGCCGCCCTGGACACCGCGCTGCGCGGCGCCACCCGCACCACCTTCGACCGGATCGACTCCGACGGCTGCATGTCCACCAACGACACCGTGCTGCTGCTGGCCTCGGCCGCCTCCGGCGTCGTCCCGGACGAGGCCGAGTTCGCCGAGGCGGTCCGCACCGTCAGCGCCGAGCTGGCCCGCCGGCTGATCGCCGACGCCGAGGGCGCCAGCAAGGACATCCGGATCGACGTCACCGGCGCCGCCACCGAGCAGGAGGCCGTCGACGTCGCCCGGACGATCAGCCGCAACAACCTGCTCAAGTGCGCCATCCACGGCGAGGACCCCAACTGGGGCCGGGTGCTGGCCGCGATCGGCACCACCGACGCCACCTTCGACCCGGACCGGCTGGACGTGGCCATCAACGGCGTCTGGGTCTGCAAGGACGGCAGCGTCGGCGAGGACCGCACCCTGGTGGACATGGCCGGCCGCGAGGTCGTCATCACCGCGAACCTCAACGCCGGTACGGAGAGCGCCTCGTTGTGGACCAACGACCTCACCGCCGACTACGTCCACGAGAACAGCGCCTACTCGACCTGATGCCCGACAGGTGACGCGCGCCACCCGATGCGCGCCACCTGATCCGCGACACCCGATGCGCGACACCCGTTCGGACGAGGGACACCCGTGAAGATCGCACCCAAGGGCGAACAGGCCCGCAACAACACCGCGTTGCCCAAGGCGATGACGCTGATCGAGGCGCTGCCGTGGCTGGAGCGCTTCCACGGCAAGACCGTCGTGATCAAGTTCGGCGGCAACGCCATGGTGGACGAGAGCCTCAAGTCGGCCTTCGCCCAGGACGTCGTCTTCCTCCGCTACGCCGGCCTGCACCCCGTCGTGGTGCACGGCGGCGGCCCGCAGATCAGCGCCCAGCTGGACCGCCTCGGCCTGGAGTCCAGCTTCACCAACGGCCTGCGGGTCACCACCCCCGAGACCATGGACGTGGTCCGGATGGTGCTGGCCGGCCAGGTGCAGCGCGAACTCGTCGGCCTGCTCAACGAGCACGGCCCGTTCGCGGTCGGCATGACCGGCGAGGACGCGCACACCATGACGGCGGTCAAGCGGTACGCGGTGGTGGACGGCGAGCAGGTCGATATCGGCCTGGTCGGCGACATCGTCAACATCGAGGCCGGCGCGGTGAAGGCGCTGATCGCCGACGGCCGGATCCCGGTCATCTCCTCGATCGCGCGCGGCGCCGACGGCCACGTCTACAACATCAACGCCGACACCGCCGCGGCCGCCCTCGCGGTCTCGCTGGGCGCCGAGATGCTGGTGGTCCTGACCGACGTCGAGGGCCTCTACGCGGACTGGCCGAACTCCGACGACGTGATCAGCCAACTCGCCGCGAGCGAGCTGGAGGAGCTGCTGCCGAGCCTGGCCAGCGGCATGCTCCCCAAGATGGAGGGCTGCCTGCGCGCCGTCCGCTCCGGGGTGGGCACCGCCCGCGTCCTGGACGGCCGGGTGCAGCACAGCCTGCTGCTGGAGATCTTCACCGACGAGGGCATCGGCACGATGGTCGTGCCGGACGACGAACAGACCGTGACCGGGGGACTGGCATGACCGCGAACGAGCAACTGACCGGCCGGTGGCAGCACACCTTCACCGACAACTACGGCACCCCGCGGATCGCGCTGGTGCGCGGTGCGGGCGCCAAGCTCTGGGACGCCGACGGCAAGGAGTACACCGACCTGCTCGGCGGCATCGCCGTCAACGCGCTCGGCACCGCCCACCCGGCGGTCGTCGAGGCGGTCAGCCGGCAGATCGCCACCCTGGGCCACGTCTCCAACCTCTTCATGGCCGAGCCGACCATCGCCCTCGCCGAGCGGCTGCTGCGGCTGGACGGCCGGGAGGGCGGCCGGGTGTTCTTCTGCAACTCCGGCGCCGAGGCCAACGAGGCCGCGTTCAAGATCAGCCGCCGGACCGGCCGCACCCACCTGGTCGCCCTCCAGGGCGCCTTCCACGGCCGGACGATGGGCGCCCTCGCGCTCACCGGCCAGCCGGCCAAGCAGGAGCCGTTCCGCCCGCTGCCCGGCGACGTCACGCACGTCCCGTTCGGCGACGTCGAGGCGCTGCGCGCGGCCGTCACCACCGAGACCGCGGCGGTCTTCCTGGAACCGATCCAGGGCGAGAACGGCGCCATCCCGCTGCCCGAGGGCTACCTGAGGGCGGCCCGCGAGATCACCCGGGCCACGGGCACCCTGCTGGTCCTGGACGAGATCCAGACCGGCGTCGGCCGCACCGGGTACTGGTACGCCCACCAGGCCGTCGAGGGCGTCGAGCCGGACGTCGTCACCCTCGCCAAGGCGCTCGGCGGCGGGCTGCCGATGGGCGCGGTGCTGGCCTTCGGCGAGGCCGCCGAACTGCTCACCCCGGGCCAGCACGGCACCACCTTCGGCGGCAACCCGGTGGCCGCGGCGGCCGGGCTCGCGGTGCTGGACACCATCGAGTCCGAGGGCCTGTTGGAGCACGTCCGCAAGCTGGGCGAGCGGCTGCGCCAGGGCGTCGAGGCGATCGGCGACCCGCTGGTCTCGCACGTGCGCGGCGCCGGACTGCTGCTCGGCATCGTGCTCACCGAGCCGGTGTCGGCACGGGTGCAGGCCGCCGCGCAGGAGGCGGGCTTCCTGGTCAACGCGGCCGTCCCGGACGCCGTCCGGCTGGCCCCGCCGCTGGTACTGACCGAGCAGGAGGCGGACGCCTTCCTCGCCGCTCTGCCGGGCGTCCTGCGGGCGGTGCGCGAGAGCGCCCCGGCCGATGCGAGCTGACCGTTGTCCGGGAGAATAACCACATGACCGTTTCCCACTCCGGCCCGTCCGCCGCAGGCCCGTCGCCGCAGGTGCCGCAGACCCGCACCGCGCGGCACCGGCGGATCGTGGACCTGCTCACCCGCCAGCCCGTGCGCTCGCAGAGCCAGCTCGCCAAGCTGCTCGCCGACGACGGACTCGTGGTCACCCAGGCGACGCTCTCCCGGGACCTGGACGAGCTGGGCGCGGTCAAGATCCGCAACCGGGACGGCGCGCTGATCTACGCCGTCCCGGCGGAGGGCGGCGACCGCACGCCGCGCGCGCCGATGGGGGAGTCGGCCAGCGAGGGCCGGATGGCCCGGCTGGCCGGCGAGCTGATGGTCTCCGCGACGGCCTCCGGCAACCTGGTGGTGCTGCGCACCCCTCCGGGGGCCGCGCAGTTCCTCGCCTCGGCGATCGACCAGGCGGAGGTGTTCGAGATCATCGGCACCATCGCCGGCGACGACACCGTCCTGCTGATCAGCCGGGACCCGGCGGGCGGCCAGGCGCTCGCCGACCACCTCATGCAACTCGCCCAGGCGAAGGCCCAGTAGCGCGCGACGACGCGGGACCCCGAGGCGCCACGACGCGCCACGACGCGCCACGACACGAAACCCCGACCGGTGGAGACTTCCCCGGCCGGGGTTTTGTGTTTCATACGGACTGGTGCATACTTATGCCTGTCGCCGTAAACCTGTACGGAAACCCTGTACGTAGAGCTGTAAGGAGAAAGCCGTGGCCGAGCGCGTCGTACTCGCCTACTCGGGCGGACTGGACACCTCCGTCTGCATCGGCTGGATCGCCGAGGAGACGGGCGCCGAGGTCATCGCCGTCGCCGTCGACGTCGGCCAGGGCGGCGAGGACCTGGAGGCGATCCGCCAGCGCGCGCTGGACTGCGGCGCCGTCGAGGCCGAGGTCGCGGACGCCCGCGACGAGTTCGCCGACGAGTACTGCCTCCCGGCGATCAAGGCCAACGCGCTCTACCAGGGCCAGTACCCGCTGGTCTCCGCGCTGTCCCGGCCGGTCATCGTCAAGCACCTGGCCGCCGCAGCCCGCAAGCACGGCGCCACCACCGTCGCGCACGGCTGCACCGGCAAGGGCAACGACCAGGTCCGGTTCGAGGTCGGCATCAACTCCCTGGCCCCCGGCCTGAAGTGCATCGCCCCGGTGCGCGACTACGCGATGACCCGGGACAAGGCGATCGCCTTCGCCGAGGCCAAGGGCCTGCCGATCGCCACCACCAAGAAGTCCCCGTACTCGATCGACCAGAACGTCTTCGGCCGGGCCGTCGAGACCGGCTTCCTGGAGGACATCTGGAACGCCCCGATCGAGGACGTCTACGACTACACCCAGGACCCGGCCGCCCCGCGCGAGGCCGACGAGGTGGTCATCACCTTCGACGCCGGCGTCCCGGTGGCCGTCGACGGCCGCAAGGTCACCGTCCTCCAGGCCATCGAGGAGCTCAACAAGCGGGCCGGCGCCCAGGGCGTCGGCCGGCTGGACATGGTCGAGGACCGGCTGGTCGGCATCAAGTCCCGGGAGATCTACGAGGCCCCCGGCGCGATCGCCCTGATCACCGCGCACCAGGCCCTGGAGAACGTCACCGTCGAGCGCGAACTCGCCCGCTACAAGCGGCAGGTGGAGCAGCGCTGGGCCGAACTCGTCTACGACGGCCTCTGGTTCTCCCCGCTCAAGCGCGCGCTGGACGGCTTCGTGAACGAGGCCAACCAGCACGTCTCCGGCGAGATCCGGATGGTCCTGCACGGCGGCCGGGCCGTGGTCAACGGCCGTAGGTCCGACCAGTCGCTGTACGACTTCAACCTCGCCACCTACGACACCGGCGACACCTTCGACCAGTCGATGTCCAAGGGCTTCATCGAGATCTTCGGGATGTCCTCGAAGCTCGCCGCCAGCCGCGACCTCGCCTGATCCCCTCCCGTCCCCACCCCCTTCCCCGTCAGGAGCCCACGCGATGTCCGCCGACCAGCACGCAGACCAGACCGCCGACGTCCGCCTCTGGGGCGCGCGCTTCGCCGACGGCCCGTCCGAGGCGCTGGCCAGGCTCTCCGCCTCGGTCCACTTCGACTGGCGCCTCGCGCCGTACGACATCGCCGGCTCCAAGGCCCACGCCCGGGTCCTGCACAAGGCCGGCCTGCTCTCCGACGACGAGCTCGCCGCGATGCTGGCCGGCCTCGACCAGCTGCTCGCCGACGTCCAGGCGGGCACCTTCACCGGGACCGTCGCCGACGAGGACGTGCACACCGCCCTGGAGCGCGGCCTGCTGGAGCGCCTCGGCGCCGACCTCGGCGGGAAGCTGCGGGCCGGGCGCTCGCGCAACGACCAGATCGCCACCCTGTTCCGGATGTACCTGCGGGACCACGCCAGGACCATCGGCGCCCTGGTGCTCGACCTCCAGCACGCCCTGGTCGGCCTCGCCGAGGCGCACCCGGACACCGCGATGCCGGGCCGCACCCACCTCCAGCACGCCCAACCCGTCCTCTTCGCCCACCACGTCCTCGCGCACGTGCAGGCCCTCGGCCGGGACGCCGAGCGGCTGCGCCAGTGGGACGCCCGCACCGCCGTCTCCCCGTACGGCTCCGGGGCGCTGGCCGGCTCCTCGCTCGGCCTCGACCCGCAGGCCGTCGCCGCCGACCTCGGCTTCGAGGGCGGCTCGGTCGGCAACTCCATCGACGGCACGGCCTCGCGCGACTTCGTCGCCGAGTTCGCGTTCGTGACCGCGATGATCGGCATCAACCTCTCCCGGATCGCGGAGGAGGTGATCATCTGGAACACCAAGGAGTTCGGCTTCATCACGCTGCACGACGCCTTCTCCACCGGTTCCTCGATCATGCCGCAGAAGAAGAACCCGGACATCGCCGAGCTCGCCCGGGGCAAGTCCGGCCGGCTGATCGGCAACCTGACCGGCCTGCTGGCCACCCTCAAGGCCCTGCCGCTCGCCTACAACCGGGACCTCCAGGAGGACAAGGAGCCGGTGTTCGACTCCTGCGACACGCTGGAGGTGCTGCTGCCCGCGTTCACCGGGATGATGGCCACCCTCACCGTGCACCGGGAGCGGCTGGAGGAGCTGGCCCCGGCCGGCTTCTCGCTCGCTACCGACATCGCCGAGTGGCTGGTCAAGCAGGGCGTGCCGTTCCGGGTCGCGCACGAGGTGGCCGGCGCCTGCGTCAAGGTCTGCGAGGCCGAGGGCATCGAGCTGTCCGACCTGACGGACGAGCAGTTCGCGGCGATCTCGGTGCACCTGACGCCCGAGGTGCGGTCGGTGCTCAGCGTGCACGGCGCCATCGCCTCCCGCAACGGGCGCGGCGGCACCGCGCCGTCGGCGGTGGCGGTCCAGCTCGCCGAGGTGAAGGCGGACCTGGCGCGGCAGCAGGAGTGGATCCAGGGCTGACCACCGGTCTGCGGGGGAGGGGCGTGACGGTCCGACCGTCGCGCCCCTCCGGCGTCCGCACCCCCGGTCGGGCGTAACCCGGCCCGCCTCGGCCCGTCATGCACGGTGTGTGCACAACCCTTCCGCCCGTCCCCTCCGCCGAGGACGTCTTCCTCGCCGAACGCCGCCGCCGCGTGGTCCGCGAGACCGTGGCCGGCCTGCCGGGCCGCTGCCCCGAGCTGGTCGCCGCCCTCGCCGAGGATCCGCCGCCGACCTACCGGGAGCTCTCCGAACGCCTCGGCATGCCGCGCGGCTCGATCGGGCCCACCCGCTCCCGCTGCCTCGCCTGCCTGCGGATCCTCCTCCACGCCGAGCGGTACCCGTGAGGGGTACCCGCGAGCGGCCGGTGACGCTCCGCACGCAGATCACCCCGGAGGCGGCTCCGCCCGAGTGACGTTCCGCCCGCCCGGCCGCTGCCGTCGGCCGCCGCCCCCCGCGTGACCCTCGCCACGTCGAGCCGTCGCCGCCCCCGGCCACGCCCCGCGCGCGGCGCCCGCCACCGGCCCCACCGCCCGCCCCGCCACCGCGTGACCCTCGCCACGTCGAACGCCCCGAAGGTTGAGAGCAGCTGACACACGGGTAGAGCGCTGGCGAACGTAGCTCTTGACGGTGCCGCGATCACTCGGATACTGAGCGTGAGCGCGTCGCCGTCGACCCGGTCACTTCCGGGCCGCGCGGCTGGTACGTTCGTGCGCCACCCCCGGTCAGGGCAGATCCCCGGCCGGGACATCTCCGGCAGGGCATCCGGTGCGTCACCCTCACGTTTGCGCGCCGGGCACGACGATGGGGAGGCCCCAGCACATGGGCATGAGCGTGATCATCTCGGCGGCGGACGCCGAGGACGCGGAGCAGATCCTCAAGCTCCAGTACCTCGGCTACCAGCCCGAGGCGGAGCTGTACGGCGACTGGGCGATCGAGCCCCTGACGCAGAGCCTGGAGAGCCTGCGCGCCGAACTGTCCGGGCAGTACGTCCTGGTCGCCCGGTTGGGCGACGAGGTGGTCGGCACCATCCGAGGTCACGTCGACGCCGAGGGCGTCGGCCGGATAGGGCGCCTGGTCGTCCACCCGAGGATGCAGCGGCACGGCCTGGGCGGCCGGCTGCTGGACGCGCTGGAGCGCCGCCTCGCCGAGGACGGCCGTCCGGTGACCTCCTACCGCCTGTTCACCGGCCACCGCAGCCTCGGCAACCTGCGGCTGTACACCCGCCTGGGCTACCGGCAGTCCGCGGTCGAGCAGGTCACCGACCGGCTCAGCCTGGTACACCTGGAGAAGCCCGTCGTGGTGTCGCTCGCCGCGACCGCCTGAGCCCTCCGCCCGTTCCGGCCCGCACGGCGCCGCCACCATCCGGACACTCCGGTGGCGGCGCCGAGCTACATCGTCGCTGGTGGCGGCGTCGGGTGTCCGCATTGCGGACATCACATCCAAGTAATTGGGTCCAAATCGACCCATCTGATTTACTGGCTCACATGACTGCGACGACGAAATGGACCCCCACCGGCACCCTGCCGGCAGGTGAGCGCGCCATGTGCCGTCGAATGTGTCACCGCTGAGGGCCACCGCCCCCGGCACCCGGTTGAGGGTGCCCCCACCTCGCGCCCCGAAGCGAGACCCGGCGTCGTTCCCGTCCGTGCGAGCCCGCCCAGCCTGCCACACCCCTTCTCCCGCCTGCCCGCCCATGGGCGGGTGGTCGTCCACGACGACTCGTGCCCGTGACTCGTGCCCGATGACTCGTAAGGGCCACGCCGTCGCGCGGCCCGGCCGCTCAGCGGCCACGATCAAGAGGTGGCAGGTCCGGATCCCCCTGGCGAAGCGCCGTGCACGTCGCCGACCGCACCCCGGTCGGGCGGCCGCCCGCCGCCCGCCCCCGACCCACGGAAGCAGCTGTGATCACCACCACGGACCTCACGAAGGTCTACCGCTCCCGAGGCCGCGAGGTGAGCGCCCTCGCCGGCGTCGACCTGCACGTCCGCCCTGGCGAGGTCTACGGAGTCGTCGGTACCAGCGGCGCCGGCAAGTCCACGCTCATCCGCTGCGTGAACATGCTGGAGCGTCCGACCTCCGGCACCGTCACGGTGGACGGGGTCGAGCTGACCGCTCTGTCCGGCGGCGAGAACCGGGCCGGCCGGGAGCTGCGGGAGGCGCGGCGCCGGATCGGCATGGTCTTCCAGCACTTCAACCTGCTCTCCTCGCGGACCGTCCAGCAGAACGTCGAGCTCCCGCTGGAGATCATCGGGCTGGACCGCACCCAGCGCCGCCGCAAGGCCGCCGAACTGCTCGACCTGGTCGGCCTCGGTGACAAGGCCCGCAGCTACCCCAACCAGCTCTCCGGCGGCCAGAAGCAGCGCGTCGGCATCGCCCGGGCCCTGGCCGGCGACCCCAAGGTGCTGCTCTCCGACGAGGCCACCTCGGCGCTCGACCCGGAGACCACCCGTTCGATCCTCAAGCTGCTGCGCGACCTCAACCAGCAGCTCGGCCTCACCGTCCTGCTGATCACCCACGAGATGGACGTCATCAAGTCCGTCTGCGACTCCGCGGCCCTGATGCGCGGCGGCCGGGTGGTCGAGTCCGGCAGGCTGACCGACCTGCTGGCCGAGCCCGGCTCCGAGCTGGCCCGCGAGCTGTTCCCGCTCAGCGAGTTCGGCACCGGCCACCCCGGCTCGACCGTGCTGGAGATCACCTTCCAGGGCGACTCCTCGGCCCAGCCCTTCGTCTCCCAGCTGGCCCGCACCTACCAGATCGACATCAACATCCTCGGCGCCGCGGTGGAGACCATCGCCGGCCGGATGGTCGGCCGGATGCGGGTCGAGCTCTCCGGCGGCCACCAGGACAACGTGGTGCCGATCGGCTACCTGCGCGAGCAGGGCCTACAGGTGGACGTACTGGGCGCGGCGGACGGAGCGGTGGCATGACCTGGGACCAGATGTGGGCCCTGATGGGGCCCGCCACGCAGGAGACCTTCCAGATGGTCGGCGTCTCCACGGCCGTCACCGTGCTGCTCGGCCTGCCGCTGGGCATCCTGCTGGTGCTGACCGACAAGGGCGGGCTGCTGGCCAACCGGGCCGTCAACAAGTCGATCGCCTTCGTGGTGAACATCGCCCGCTCGGTGCCGTTCATCATCCTGATGATCGCGCTGATCTCCTTCACCCGCTGGCTGGTCGGCACCTCCATCGGCTGGCAGGCGGCGACCGTGCCGCTGACCATCGGCGCCATCCCGTTCTTCGCCCGCCTGGTCGAGACCTCCGTCCGCGAGGTCGACCGCGGCCTGGTCGAGGCCGTCCAGGCGATGGGCGGCAGCACCTGGACGATCGTCCGCAAGACGCTGCTCCCGGAGGCGCTGCCCGGCATCGCCGCCTCGGTGACCACCACGATCATCACGCTGATCAGCTACTCCGCGATGGCCGGCACGGTCGGCGGCGGCGGCCTCGGCACGCTCGCCGTCAACTACGGCTACCAGCGCTTCGAGACGGCCTTCATGTGGGTCATCGTGGCCGAGCTGGTGATCCTCGTCACCGCCGTCCAGCTGATCGGCGACTTCGCCGTCCGGCGCCTCGCCAACCGCGGCGGCACCGGCGGCCGGACCCGCCTGCTGGGTCGCACCCCGGCCGGGCCGGCCGCCCCCGACGAGGACCTCGTCGCCCCCTAGACCTCCCGGGTCCGACACCGGACCACGGCTCCCCGTATCACGCAGAAAGGCACTTTTCGTGCGCAACGCCCTGAAGTTCACCAGCATCCTCGCCACCGCCGGCATCGCCCTCTCGCTGGCCGCGTGCGGCAGCTCCGGGTCCTCCTCCTCGGACCCGAACGCGCCGCTCAAGGTCATCGCCAGCCCCACCCCGCACGGGCAGATCCTCAAGTTCGTCAAGGACAACCTCGCGGCCAAGGCGGGCCTCAAGCTCGACATCAAGGAGGTCACCGACTACGTGACCCCCAACACGGCGGTGCAGGACGGTTCGGCCGACGCCAACTACTTCCAGCACGTCCCGTACCTGGAGGACTTCAACAAGAAGCACGGCACCGACATCGTCTCGGTCGAGCCCGTGCACCTGGAGCCGCTCGGCGTCTACTCCAAGAAGGTCAAGTCGATCGCCGACCTGCCGGACGGCGCCACCGTCGGCCTGCCCAACGACGCCACCAACGAGGGCCGCGCGCTCAAGCTGCTCGCCGACAACAAGCTCATCACGCTGAAGGACGGCGTCACCACCGCCGCCACCCCGGCCGACGTGACGGGCAACCCGAAGAACCTCAAGTGGAAGGAGCTGGAGGCCGCCCAGCTGCCCCGCTCCATCGCCGACCTCGACGCCGGCGTCATCAACGGCAACTACGCGCTCGACTCCGGCCTGAAGCCCGCCACCGACGCGCTGGTGCTGGAGAAGGCCGAGGGCAACCCGTACGCCAACATCCTCGCCGTGAAGAAGGGCAAGGAGAACGACCCGCGCGTGAAGAAGCTGGCCGAGCTGCTGCACTCCGACGAGGTCAAGAAGTACATCGACGACACCTTCCAGGGCTCGGTCATCCCGGCCTTCTGAGCCGCGGTCCGATCCACGCCCTGACCCCGACCGGGCCCCCGCCGCACCTCGGCGGGGGCCCGGTCGGGCAGGATGCACCCGGGGCGCCCTGGTCGGCGGCGTTCTGACGTACCGTCGTGCGGGCGGCGCACCGCGTGACACCCGGGGCACGGCGGGGGCGTACGGTGTTGTGTTCACGACCCGGCGAGGAGAGACGGCATGGCAGCGAGCTTCCCCGAGACCGCCATCAGCACCGAACGGCTTCTGCTGCGGCCCCTTGCGGAGGACGACGCGCCCGGCCTGGCCACGATGATGGCGGACGAACTCGTCCTGGCCTGGACCGATCTGCCGCACCCCTTCACCGAGGCGTACGCGACCGAACTCGCCCGCACCCTCGCCCCCGCCCACCGGGCCGCCGGCCGCGGCATCGTCTTCGCCGTCACCGAGCACCTCACCCAGCGCCTGGTCGGCCTGGTCGAACTGCGCAACACCGACTGGCGCCTGCGCAGCACCGAGATCTCCTACGTCACCGCCTCCTGGGCCCGCGGCGAGGGCTACGCGCCCGAGGCCGTCCTCGGCGTCAGCCAGTGGCTGTTCGAGGACCGCGACTTCCTGCGCCTGGAGCTGCGCACCGCCGCCGGGAACACCGCCGCCCAGCAGGTCGCCCAGAAGATCGGCGGCATCAGCGAGGGCGTGCTGCGCAGCGCCTGGATAGTCCGGGGTGAGTCCAGTGAGGCCGTCGTGGAGAGCCGCAGCGACCTCATCCTGTGGAGCCTGCTCCCGGAGGACCTGGACGCGCCCGAGCCCGAGCCGCAGCGGACCGGCTGGCACGGCGACCACCGCTACGTGCTGCGCGACTGAGCCGCCCCGCTCGCGCGTGCCGCGCGTGCCGCGCGTGCCGCCTGAGCTGCCTGAGCCGTTCGTGCCGCTGATCCGCCACCGGCTCGTCACGGACATGTGTACGAGATGTCGGCGCCGAGGGGATCACACCCGGTAGCCTCTGCTCCGGCGCCGCACACCGGCGCGGTTTGTCGGCGCACCGAGTCGCACACCGGGTGACACCACAGGGACACCCCGGGTCGCAGGCCGGTCCGCGCACCGAGTCGAGGGAGAACGGCCGCAGATGGCTGACCGGATCACGGTCATCGGGTGGGACGGCACGCCGCTGACCGAGGCCGCCGGCGCGGCCCTCGCCGCAGCGACCCTGGTGGCCGGCGCCCCCTACCAACTGAACGCCCTCCCGGTGCCGGACGCCGCCGAGCGGATCACCCTCGGCAACGTCCGGCAGGCCGCCCGGCGGATCGCCGAGCACCGCGGCGCCGCCGTCGTGGTCGCCGAGGGCGACCCGGGCTTCTTCGGCGTCGTGCGCGCGCTGCGCCGCCCCGAGTACGGCCTCGAACTGGAGGTCCTGCCCGCGGTCTCCTCGGTCGCCGCCGCTTTCGCCCGGGCCGGCATGCCCTGGGAGGACGCCCAGGTGGTCAGCGCCCACGGCGGACGGCTGCGCCGCGCGGCCAACATCTGCCGGGCCCACCCCAAGGTCGCGGTGCTGACCGCGCCCGGCGCCGGTCCGAGCGAACTGGCCCTCATGCTGCGCGGGGTGCACCGGACCTTCGTGGTCTGCGAGGCCCTCGGCACCCCGGACGAGGACGTCACCGTCCTCACCTCCGACCGGATCGCCGACCACGTGTGGCGCGACCCCAACGTGGTGCTGGTGATCGGCGGCCACGGCGGTCCCCAGGCCGGCGGGGTCGACACGGCGGCCGGCTGGCTGGCCGGGCGCCCGGTCGGCTTCCCCGGCGCGGACCGCGGCTGGGCGCTCCCCGGTGACGCCTACGCGGGCGCCGGGCGCGCGGGGGACGAGCCCGGCGCATCGGAGGTACTCCCCGCGCACGTGCGCGCCCTGGTGCTGGCCCGTCTGGGTGCTCGTCCGGGGGACCTGGTCTGGTCGGTCGGTGCGGGCAGCGGCGCCCTCGCGGTGGAGGCGGCCCGCTTCGGCGCCGCCGTGGTCGCGGTCGAGGCGTCCCGCTCGGCCTGCGCCCGGCTGGCGGTGAACGCGCGCCGGTACGGCGTCGAGGTGGAGACCGTGCACGGGCAGGGCCCCGAGGTGCTGGGCGGCCTGCCCGAGCCGGACGTGGCGGTGGTGGAGTCCGTCGGCCTCGACGTGGTGCGCGCGGTGCTGGCCCGCCGTCCGGAGCGGTTCGTCGCGGTGCCCCGGACCCTCGCCGAGGGGGAGCAGATCCACCGGGCGATCGCCGAGGCCGGCTACCGGGCGGACGGTGCGCTGCTGCAGTCCACTCCGCTGTCGGTCGCCGGTGGCGCCGGTGGCGGGCTGGCTCTGGGGGCGGGCGGTACCGGCGTGCTGCTGCTCTGGGGTGAGCAGATCGCGTGAAGGACTGGGGTGCGTCCTGTGGATTCGGTCCGATCCGCCGGGCGCGTTCCGCTCCCGCGCTGTGCTGCTGAGGGGTCGTGGTGGGGCCGGGCGGTGATCCAGGTCGCATCCGGACACCGATTCGAGAGGTGACCGTGCTGGGCCGGTAGTGTGGCGTCCTGGGAGGCTGCGGCGGTCGGCGACCCACCCGATTCAGTCGGTTTGTCGCCTTTTTGACGTGGTGCAACCCGGTTTTGCTCGGAGTGTGGGCAATTCGACGGGCCGCGTGCCGGACCTGGAGAATGCCGTAGGGTCCGGTGCGGTCGTGCCGGTTGCTCCGGGTTGTCGTTGTTTCAGATGGTGCGCCGCCCGGTGTGGGCGGCGCGCAGGCCGGGGTGCCGCAGTGCGCCGGAAGGACTTGGGCCGCAGCGCCTCGGCGCGGCGGCCGCGTGTGGTTGAGGGACGGGCCGGTGCAGGCCCGGCCCGTGCGGATGGGCGCTGCGGTCGGTGATCGTGTCGCCAAGGGCGCGGCAGCGGCCTGGAAGGAGCGTTTGACAATGACCGATGGCGGCCACGTCCCGGGCGAGGGAATGCCGGAGCACCTGAACGCCGGGCCGGACCAGCTCGGCGGACCGGAGGGCGTCGCGGGCGTTGCACCCCTGCAGGGCGTCGCGACGGACGGCGGCATGATCCCGAACCCGACGGCGCCGGGCCACGGCCTGGCCGGTGGTGCGGTGCCCCACGGCGCGGGAGTCATCCCGCCGCAGGGCCAGCCGCTCGGCGCGTCCGGCTTCGCCGTACCGGCCCCCGGCCTGTCGGCTCCCGGTGCACCGGCTCCCGGCGCGCCCGGTGAGGGCTGGGGCGTCGACCCGGGCGCCCCGCGTCCGGCCTTCCACTTCCTCGACCAGGACGACGAGGACGACGTCCTGCTGATGCCCGGTCCGCAGGGCTCCTGGGGCGAGCCGCTGGCGCCCCTCCCGACCGAGCAGACGCCGCTCGCCCCGCAGCAGGACGGCACGCCGGTCGAGCCTTCGTGGCCGCCGCTGGAGCCGCCGGTGCTCGGCGCCGAGCAGGCGCAGCAGGCGTTCCACGCCGCCCCGGCGCACCCGCAGGCCACGGAGGCGATGACGGCTTCTCAGCCGCCGCGCCGCCCGCTGCACGCCGGTCCGCCGATCCCGGACCCGTCGCTGATGACCGGCCAGGTCCCGGTGCGCTCGCTCGCCGACCGCGGCCCGTCGCAGGGCGGCACTCCCGCGCACGGCATCCCGGTGGTCGGCCGGCCGCCGATGGCCGAGGCCGTCGCCCCGGCGCCGGCCGCCGCGCCGCAGGCCGTTCCGGCAGCGCCCGCGCCCTCGGCGGCGCCGGCGGTTCCCGTGACGGAGGCCCAGGAGTTCCAGCAGGTGCCGCTGGCCTCGCACCCGGTCGAGGCCCAGCTGGCCGTCGAGACGGTCGGGGCGATCGAGGTGATCGAGGTCGTCGAGCTGCCGGAGGCCGTCGTCGCCGAGGCCGCGGCGGACGCGGCGCAGGCCGCCGTGGCCGAGCCGGTCCCGGCGGAGTCCGGCACGCCGGCCGTCGACCCGGTCGGCACGCCGGTCGCCGGGGCCGTGGTGACGGCGCCCGCCGAGGCACCGGTCGAGGCCGCTGCTGAGGCGCCGGTCGAGCCCGTCGCCGAGGTTGCCGTCGAGGCCGCCGCGCAGGCCGCGCCCGCGGAACAGACCGAGGCCCCCGCCCCGGCCGGCCCGCCGCGGCGCATCTCCGCGTTCCTCGCCGCCCCCACCCCGCACGGTCTGCCTCCGGTCGCGGCGGCCGCGCAGGCCCCGGTGGCCGAGGAGGCCGCCCCGCAGCAGCCCGCTCCCATAGCGGCCGAGGAGCCGGCCCAGGCCGCCCCGCCCGTCGAGGCCGTGGTCGCGGTCGCGGTCGAGACCGGTGAGCCCGCCGAGGCCGTGGCGCCCGCGCCGGAGGCGGTCGTCGAGCCCGTCGTCGAAACGGTCGTCGAGGCGGTCGCCGAGACCGCCGCCGGCACGGGCGAGATGCCCTCCGGACAGGCCGTCGTCGAGCCCGTCGAGGCTGCCGCCGAGGTCGCTGCCGAGCCCGTTGTCGAGCCCACCGAGGAGGCCGCGCCGGTCGTGGACCAGGCCGTCGAGGCCCCGGTCGAGCCCGTCGTCGAGCCTGAGACCGAGGCCGCCGCAGCGGAGACCGTGCCGCAGCAGGTCGCGGACGCCACCCCGGTCACCGAGGCTGCCGAGCCCGTTGCCGCACCCGCCGAGCCGGTCGCCGAGACCGCCGCCGAGCCGGTCGCAGAAGCTGCCCCGGCCACCCCGGAGGACCAGGCTCAGCCCGTCACCGAGCC
Organism: Kitasatospora sp. NPDC091276; assembly: GCF_040684355.1. Taxonomy (NCBI): domain Bacteria; kingdom Bacillati; phylum Actinomycetota; class Actinomycetes; order Kitasatosporales; family Streptomycetaceae; genus Kitasatospora; species Kitasatospora sp. NPDC091276. The sequence goes on from NZ_JBFBFU010000004.1 coordinate 138,875, forward strand.
GGCCGTAGAGTCCGCCGAGCAGGCTCCCGCCGCCGAGTCGGCCGCCGTCGAGCCCGTGGCTGCCGAGGCCGTCGCCGAGGAGGCCGCCGCACCGGAGGCCCCTGCCGACCAGGCCGCTGACGCGTCCGTGGCAGCCGAGGCCCCCGCCGCCGAGCAGCAGCCGGCCGAGCAGGCCGCCGAGCCTCAGCCGGAGGCATCGACGGAGGCGCCGACGGAGGACCTGGCGGAGCAGCCCGCCGAGGAAGCGCAGGCCGAGGAGCCGCAGGCCGAAGAGCCGGCCGAGCCCCGAGGCCCGGCCGCGCCCGGCTTCGACCAGGCCGAACGCGAGGCCGTCCACCAGGTGATCCGCGAGCGCCGCGACATCCGCAACGGCTTCCGCCCGGACCCGATCCCGCACGAGGTGCTGATCCGCGTCCTGGAGGCCGCCCACACCGCCCCCAGCGTCGGCTACTCCCAGCCCTGGGACTTCGTGGTGATCCGCTCGGCCAAGACCCGCCGGCGGATGCACGCCCTGGCCGAGCGCCAGCGCGAGGTGTACGCGGACTCGCTGCCCAAGGGCCGGGCCAAGCAGTTCAAGGAAATCAAGACCGAGGCCATCCTCGAAACGCCGGTCAACATCGTGGTGACCGCCGACCGCACCCGTGGCGGCCGGCACACGCTGGGCCGCCACACCCAGCCCCAGATGGCCCCGTACTCGGCCGCCCTGGCGGTCGAGAACCTCTGGCTGGCCGCCCGCGCCGAGGGCCTGGGCGTCGGCTGGGTGAGCTTCTTCGACGACGAGGAGCTGGTTCGCGAGCTCGGCCTGCCCGAGCACCTGGAGGTCGTCGCCTACCTGTGCGTCGGCTTCGTCGACTCCTTCCCGGACGAGCCCGAGCTGGAGCAGCAGGGCTGGGCCAAGAAGCGCCCGCTGTCCTGGGTGGTCCACGAGGAGCAGTACGGCAACCGCGCGCTGCCCGGCGAGGAGCCGCAGAGCCTGCTCGCCGAGACCCTGCGCGGCATCCGCCCGCTGGACGCCAAGGCGCTCGGCGAGGCCTGGGACCGGCAGAAGCGGATGACGAAGCCGGCCGGCTCGCTCGGCATGCTGGAGATCATCTCCGCCCAGTTGTGCGGCCTGTCCCGCAAGTGCCCGCCGCCGATCCCGGAGCCCGCCTGCGTGGCGATCTTCGCGGGTGACCACGGCGTGCACGCGCAGGGCGTCAGCCCGTGGCCGCAGGAGGTGACCGCCCAGATGGTCGGCAACTTCCTGGCCGGGGGAGCGGTGATCAACTCCTTCGCCAAGCAGATCGGCACCGAGGTCTGCGTGGTCGACGTCGGCGTCGCCGCCGAACTGCCGGAGGCCATCCAGCAGGGCCGCACCACCGGCCTGCTGCCGCGCAAGGTCAAGCCCGGCACCGCCGACATGACCCAGGGTCCGGCGATGACCCGCGAGGAGGCCCTCAAGGCCATCGAGGTCGGCATCGAGACCGCCCGCGACCTCGTCGCGGCCGGCAACAAGGCACTGGTCACCGGCGACATGGGGATCGCCAACACCACCGCCTCGGCCGCCCTGATCTCGGTGTTCACCGGCCTCGACCCGGCCGAGGTCACCGGCCGCGGCACCGGCATCGACGACGAGACGCACGCCCGCAAGATCGAGGTCATCCGGGCCGCGCTGGCCCTGCACCGGCCCGACCCGGCCGACCCGATCGGCGTCCTCGCCGCCGTCGGCGGCCTGGAGCACGCGGCCCTGGCCGGCTTCCTGCTGGGCGCGGCCTCGTTGCGCACCCCGGTGGTCCTGGACGGCGTCATCGCGGGTTCGGCCGCGCTGGCGGCCAAGGCGATCGCCCCCGAGGTGCTGGCGGCCTGCATCGCCGGCCACCGCTCCGCCGAGCCCGGCCACCAGGCCGCGCTGGCGAAGCTGGGCCTGCGTCCGCTGATCGACCTGGACCTGCGGCTCGGCGAGGGCACCGGTGCCCTGCTGGCCCTGCCGCTGGTGCAGAGCGCGGCCCGGGCGATGCACGATGTAGCCACCTTCGACTCCGCCGGGGTCACCGAGAAGGGCTGACGTTCTCCGTCACCACTCCGCGGACCGGCCCGAGGGCGCGCCGGTCCGCGGAGCGGCGTCACGCCGCACCTGCACCCCGGACCCTCACCCCCGATCAGGAGCACCGCCGATGACCGCGCCCACCCCGCACCCCAGCACCGAAGGCCGTACCCCGTACCCGGTCGGCCTGCTGCTCGCAGGCCGTCGCGTGGTCGTGGTCGGCGGCGGCCAGGTCGCGCAGCGCCGGCTCCCCGCGCTGATCGCCACCGGTGCGGAGCTGCACCTGATATCGCCGGCCACCACCCCGGCCGTGCAGGCGATGGCCGACGCGGGCGAGCTCACCTGGCACGCCCGCCCCTACCGGGACGGCGACCTGGCCGGCGCCTGGTACGCCCTGGTCGCCACCGACGACCCGGCGGTCAACGGTGCCGTCAGCGCCGAGGCCGAGCGCGAGCGGGTGTTCTGCGCCCGCAGCGACGACGCCTCCGCCGCCACCGCCTGGACCCCGGCCAGCGGCCGCGACGCGGGTGCCACCGTCGCGGTCCTCACCGGTGACCCGCGCCACTCCGCCGCTCTGCGCGACGCCATCGTGGACGGCCTGCGGGACGGCTCGCTGGCCGTCCGCCAGTTCCGCGCGCACGGCGTCGGCGGCGCCTCGGGGCAGCCGGGCCGGGGGAGCGTCGCCCTGGTCGGCGGCGGCCCGGGCGACCCGGACCTGATCACCGTGCGCGGCCGCCGCCTGCTGGCCGACGCCGACGTGGTGGTCGCCGACCGTCTCGCCCCGCGCGAGCTGCTCGCCGAACTGCCCGAGCACGTCGAGGTGATCGACGCGTCCAAGATCCCCTACGGCCGGTTCATGGCCCAGGAGGCGATCAACCGGACGCTGATCGAGCACGCCAAGGCCGGCAAGTTCGTGGTCCGGCTCAAGGGCGGCGACCCGTACGTCTTCGGGCGCGGCGGCGAGGAGCTGCTCGCCTGCGCCGAGGCCGGACTGCCGGTCACCGTCGTCCCGGGCATCTCCAGCTCGATCAGCGTCCCGGCGGCGGTCGGCGTCCCGGTCACCCACCGGGGCATGACGCACGAGTTCACCGTGATCTCCGGTCACGTCGGCCCGGACGACGAGCGCTCGCTCACCAACTGGGAGGCCGCCGCGAAGATGCGCGGCACCCTGGTGCTGCTGATGGCCGTGGACAAGATCGGCGCGATCGCCGCGAAGCTCGTCGAGCACGGCCGCCCGGGCGACACCCCGGTCGCGATCGTCCAGGAGGGCACCACCGCCGCCCAGCGCCGGGTGGACGCCACCCTGGCCACCGTCGCCGCGACCGTCGAGGCCGAGCGGATCAAGCCGCCGGCCGTGATCGTGGTCGGCGACGTCGTCAACGTCCTGGCGGCCGCCTTCCCGCGCTGAGCGCCCGGAGTGGGAAGTCGGGCCCGTCGACTTCCCACTCCGATTCCCATCCGACTTCCCCCGTCGGCCGGCCGCTCCGGGCGGCTACTCCAGCGGCTGCTCCGTCCAGATCACCTTCCCCGTCGCCGTGTAGCGCGTCCCCCAGCGGTCCGCGAACTGCGCGACCAGGAACAGCCCGCGCCCGCCCTCGTCGGTGGTCGCCGCGTACCGCAGGTGCGGCGAGGTGCTGCTGCCGTCCGACACCTCGCAGATCAGCGCCCGGTCCCGCAGCAGCCGCACCCGGATCGGCCCGGTGCCGTAACGGATGGCGTTGGTCACCAGCTCGCTCAGGATCAGCTCGGTGACGAACGCCGCCTCGTCCAGCCCCCAGGCCGCCAGCCGCTCCGCCACCTCGGCCCGGACGGCGCCCACCGCCGCCGGTTCGGGCGGCACCTCCCACTCCGCGACCTGGTCCGGCGCCAGCACCCTGGTCCGCGCCACCAGTAGCGCGATGTCGTCCAGCGGACGCTCCGGCAGCATCGCCCCGAGCACGTCCGCACAGGTCTGCTCCGGCGTGCGCGGCGGCCCGGTCAGTGCGGCCCGCAGCAGTTCCAGCCCCTCACCGATGTCGCGCTCGCGGTCCTCCACCAGCCCGTCGGTGTACAGCACCAGACGGCTGCCCTCCGCGAGGTCCAGCTCGACGTTCTCGAACGGCAGCACCGCCAGCCCCAGCGGCGGCCCGGTCGCCAGCTCCGGGAACACCACCCGCCCGTCCGGGCCCACCACGGCGGGCGGCGGATGCCCGGCGCTGGCCAGCGTGCACCGCCGTGCCACCGGGTCGTAGATCGCGTACAAGCAGGTCGCCCCGGTCAGGGCCGCGCTCTCGCCGCTCCCGGCCTCGTCCTGGTCGATCCGGTTCACCAGGTCGTCCAGGTGCCCCAGCAGCTCGTCCGGCGGCAGGTCCAGCGTCGAGAAGTTGTGGATCGCCGTCCGCAGCCGGCCCATCGTCGCCGCCGCGTGCAGGCCGTGCCCCACCACGTCCCCGACGACCAGGGCCACCCGCGCGCCCGGCAGCGGGATCACGTCGAACCAGTCGCCGCCCACCCCGGCCTGGGCCGGCAGGTAGCGGTGCGCGACGTCCAGCGCGCTCTGCGGCGGCAGGTTGCGCGGCAGCAGGCTGTGCTGGAGCGTCACCGCCATCGCGTGCTCCCGGGTGTAGCGGCGCGCGTTGTCGATGCACACCGCCGCGTGCGCCACCAGTTCCTCGGCCAGCGTCAGGTCGTCCGCCTCGAACGGCTCCGAGCGGTCCGCCCGCCAGAACCGGGCCACTCCCAGCAGCACCCCGCGCGCCCGCAGCGGCACCCGCACCATCGAGTGCACCCCGTACGCCAGCACCCGGGCCGACCGCTCCGGATCCTGCTCCCGCCACCCCGGGGCCTGGGCCAGCCGGGGCTCCAGCCCCGACTCCCCGCTGTGCAGCGCCCCGGCCAGCGGGGTGGCCGGCACCACGTCCAGCACCGTGTCCACCGGGTAGAACGGAGCGTCGTCCCGGATCCCGGCGAGCGCCACGCGGCGCATCCGCCCCAGCGAGGTGCCCGGCGGCGGCTCCTCGCCCGTCAGCACCTGGTCCGCCAGGTCCACCGTGACGAAGTCCGCGAACCGGGGCACCGCGACCTGCGCCAGCTCCTCCGCCGTCCGCGTCACGTCCAGCGAGCTGCCCACCGTCACCCCTGCGTCGTACAGCAGCCGCAGCCGCCGCTGCGCGCCCTCGGCCCGGCCGGACAGCGCCAGCAGTTCGGTGGAGTCACGCAGCGTGGCGACGCAGCCCGGCGGGCCGCCCACCTGGTCGGTCAGCCGGACGTTCACCGCCAGCAGCCGTTCCCCGGCCAGCACCACCTCGTCGGTCACCGGAGTGTTGGCGGTCAGCAGTTCCTCGGGCGCGGGCTCCAGGCCCAGCTCGGTCACCGGCCGGCCCTCGGCGTCCGGCGGCAGGTCCAGCAGCCGCCGCGCCTCGTCGTTGCAGAGCAGCAGCCGGCCGTCCGCGCCGACGATCATGACGCCCTCGCGCACGGCGTGCAGCACGGCCGCGTGGTGCTCGTACATCCGGGTCATCTCGGCCGGGCCCAGCCCGTGGGTCTGGCGCCGCAGCCGCCGGCTGATCAGCGCCGTGCCGAGGGTGGCCAGCCCGACCGCGCCCGCGGCGGCGCCCAGCACCACCGGCAGCTGCCGCTCGCTCGCGCTGCTGACGCTCCGCACCGTGACGCCCGCCGAGACCAGCCCGGCCACCGAGCCGTCCGGCGCGTACACCGGGACCACCGCCTGGACCAGTGGGCCGAGCGAGTCGGTGACGCGCTCGGTCACCACCTGCCCGTGCACCGCGGGCAGGTAGGTGCCGACGAACTTCTGGCCGATCAGGGCCGGGTCGGGGTGGGTGTAGCGGATGCCGTCGTCGCTCAGCACGACGATGAAGCCGACGCCCGACGACATCCGCGCCGCCTCCGCCTTGGGCTGCAGGACCGCGGACGGGTCGGGGGAGCGCAGCGCGTCGACGATGCCCGGCGAGTTGGCGAAGGTCTGCGCGACCGCCACCGACCGGTTGCGGGCCTCGTGGTCGGCGTCGGTGCGCGACTGCACCACCAGCGCCACCGCGGCCGCCGCCACCAGCAGCAGGACGACGAGGACCTGCAGCGCGAACACCTGCCCGGCCACCGACCGGTTTCGCACGGGCCACGGCCGCTTGGCGCGTGGCAGCTGTAGCCGACCGTTTGGGCGCCCACCGGAGGAGCCGGCGGAACCAGTAGCACCAGAGGCCGACGGAGCCCAGGATCGGCCCGGAAAACGGGCCATACGGCCATGTTTGCACCATGGCTGGCACAGGGCCAAGGCCAGCCCGCCCTGCGGCTTGGGCCGTTTGGCCTTCCCCGCCCCGCCTTGGCAAGATCGCAGGGTGTCCGAACCCAGCGCCATCACCGACCCCGCCGACCCCCGCCTCGGCGACTACACCGGCCTCACCGACGTCGAACTGCGCCGCCGGCGCGAACCCGCCGAAGGCCTGTTCATCGCCGAGGGGGAGAAGGTCATCCGCCGCGCCCTCGCCGCCGGCTACCGGATGCGGTCGATGCTGCTGACCTCCAAGTGGCTGGAGGTGATGGCCGACGTCATCGCCGAGGCGGACGCCCCCGTCCACGTCGTCGAGCCGGGGCTCGCCGAAGCCGTCACCGGCTACCACGTCCACCGCGGCGCGCTCGCCTCGATGGAACGCAAGCCGCTGCCGCAGGCCGTGGACCTGCTCGCCGGGGCCCGCCGGGTCGCCGTCCTGGAAGGCCTGGTCGACCACACCAACCTCGGCGCGATCTTCCGCAGCGCCGCGGCCCTCGGCATGGACGCCGTCCTGCTCTCGCCCGACTGCGCGGACCCGCTCTACCGGCGCGCCGTGAAGGTCTCCATGGGCGCCGTCTTCGCGGTGCCCTACGCCCGGCTCGACCCCTGGCCGGCCGCCCTGGAGACCGTCCGCACCGCCGGATTCACCCTCCTGGCCCTCACCCCCGCCGACGCCGCCGTCGACCTCGCCGGCCTCGCCCCGCACCGCCTCCCCAAGGCGGCCCTCATGCTCGGGGCCGAAGGCGACGGCCTCACCGGCCCCGCCCTCGCCGCCGCCGACCACGCCGTCCGCATCCCGATGGCCCACAGCATCGACTCCCTCAACGTCGGCGCCGCCGCCGCCGTCTCCTTCTACGCCGTCACCGCCCCCACCGCCTGACGGGGACGTCGGCCCGCCCGACCTCCCCTCTCGCGCCGGAGGAGCCCACCCGCCCCCGCCTCCCCGGGGGCGGGAGCCCTCATCACACAGGAAGCGGGAAGCGGGAAGCCGGCCTGGCCGACTTCCCGCGTCGCGGCCTTCCCGCGCTCAGCCCGCCGCGGCGGTGGGCGGAGCCGGAGCGGCGGCCGGGGGCTGGGTGGCGGGGCCGGAGGCGCCGGGCCAGGACTCGTCCAGGGTGCCGTCGGCACGGACGGTGTAGCGGGTCGAGGTGGTCGCGCCGGTCGCGGCGACCCGCTCCTCGCGGACGACCGTCCCGCCGTCGAGCCGCCAGGTGGCCGTCGCCTGCGGGTCGGCCGCCGAGGTGCGGGAGGTGGCGGCGACCGGGGTGTCCCCGGTGAAGGAGAAGAGCTGGACGAGGTCGACCGGCACCGAGCCCTCGGCCCGCCGCAGGACGACGACCGCTGCCGGGGCGCCCTTGTACCGGGCGGGCAGCACGGAGCTGAGCACGACCTGCGGGCCGGCCCCGACCGACCGGCCGTCCCGGAGCGCGATGCCGGGCCCGCCGGCCCCGTCGGGGTAGCTGCGGTTGGGCCAGTCCACCACCGGCCCCGGTCCGTACGGGGGCGCCAACGGGCTGTCGCCCGCGCCGCCGTGTGCGGCCGCAGCCGCGGCGGACGGGGTGGCCGGAGGCTGGGCGGCGGGGGGCTGGGCCGCGGCGGCCCCGTCCGCCGAGGTCCCCGTCACGGCCTGCGCGCCGCCCGCGGCGGGCGCACTGGCGGTGTACCCGCCGGAGGGCCGCAGGCCCTGCTTGCTGCGGTTCTCGCACCCCTGGGCGGCCGCGATGGCCAGCGCGACGCCGAGCGTCACGGTGACGAAGACCACGAGCCGCTGCCGCAGCAGCCGCTGCCGCGCGTTGCCGGGCCGCCCGCCGGGGGCGGGGGTGTGCTGGCGGTCCCGGGGGTGCCCGCGGTCGCGGGTGCCGGGCCGGCCGGGGGGCGGGGTGTGCGGTCGCTCCCGCAGTGGGCGGGTCACCGGTGTGGCCTCGGGCCGGGGGAGCGGGGCGGTGGCCGCCTGCGAGCGCCGGGCCGCGGCCGCCGCGGCGGCCCGGGACCGGGCCGGGGCGGCGGGTTCGGGGGAGCGTCCGGGCGCGGGCACACCGTGCCGGGCGCCGTCGGGGGCGGGCTGGGCCGCCGGGCCCGCCGGGGCGGGTGCCGCCGCCCGCCCGTGGCCGGGCCGCGCGGCCCGGGTGGCGGTTCCGGCTGCCGCCCCGCGCGCCGCGAGTTCGCTGAGGCGCTCGTGCAGCGCGGCCGCGCCGGGCCGTTCGGCGGGTTCCTTGGCGAGACAGGCGCGGATGAGCGGTGCCAGCGGCGTGGGTACGGCGGACAGGTCGGGTTCCTCGTGGACGACCCGGTAGAGCATGACTTCGGAGGACGCCCCGGATCCGAACGGGGTGTCACCGGTGAGCGCGTAGGCGAGGGTGGCCCCGAACGCGAACACGTCGGTGGCTGGGGTGACGGCGGCGCCGCGGACCTGTTCGGGTGCGAGGAAGCCGGGGGAGCCGACGGCGGTGCCGACGTGGGTGAGGGTGCTGGCGCCGCGCGACCAGGCGATGCCGAAGTCGATGATGCGCGGGCCCCGCGGCGAGAGCAGGATGTTGGAGGGCTTGAGGTCGCGGTGGACGACCCCGGCCTCGTGCACCTTGACCAGCCCGTCGGCGAGTGCGGCGCCGATCCGGGCGGCCTCGGGCCAGCTCAGCGGCCCTTCGTCGCCGACCTGCTTGTAGAGGGAGGGCCCGGGCACGTACGCGGTGGCGAGCCAGGGGCGGTCGGCCTCGATGTCGGAGCCGACGACGCGGGCGGTGCAGCCGCCCCGGATGCGGGAGGCGGCGGCGATCTCGCGGGCGAAGCGGGTGCGGAACTCCTGGTCCTCGGCGAGTTCGGCGCGGATCAGCTTGAGGGCGACGCGCTGTCCGCGGCGGTCGGAGCCGAGGTAGACCACGCCCATGCCGCCGGCGCCCAGTCGCCGGTGCAGGCGGTACGGCCCGACGATGCGGGGGTCCTCACGCCTCAGCCGCATCATCGCCATGTTTCGTTCCCCGTCAGCCTGTGGGTGAGGCCCCGTCGGTTGGGGCATCGTCAGTTCCTGTCTGGCACAGCTTACGGACTGCCCCCTGCGGTGTGCTGATACGCAACACCTCAAGCAGCCGTGTGATTGTCGGATCGTGCGCTGACCCGCAGGTCATAGGGGTGCCGAAGCGTTTCTCGGGGTTGCCCCTCAGGGTTCCCCCGGGGGTGCGGCCGAGGCTCCCTCCCCCTGCGGTAGTACGCCTGAAGTCTGAGCGTCATCCTCCGGGATGCCCGAGGAACAGTACGACGGCATGACGCCCGGACGGCCCCCTGAGCAATAGCGTTGTGTTCAGCGGTGGACGGGGAGCTCGTCCCCCGAGGTAAGCCGTTCACCGCGCCAACTCGACCGGACCACAGGAGTAAGGGCATGGCACCGCAGCTCACGGGAGACCCCCGCCGTCGGTCGGCCGTCGTCCAGTCCCGGTCGGCCGAGCAGCCCACCAGGCACCCGGCCGTGGCGCTGGCCATAGCCCTGCCGTGCGCGGTGCTGCTGGTGCTGCTCTTCGGCGGTTGGGATCAGATGGCGAACCAGGCCCAGGCCGTCGCCGATCTGATCGGCCGCTGAGATCACGCCGGCCCCGACGGGGTCGGCCACAGAACGGGCACTGATCCCCTGGGGACGGGGAGCAGTGCCGCCGGGGAGGCCGCGCGGCCGCGATGACACGCGGACGGGCGTGAGTGGCGCGCAGAGCGCCCCGGCAGGCGGAGACGCCGCGTACGGACGTCGGTGAGGGCGACCGTACGCGGCTCTTCTCTTTTCCCGCAGCCGTCTTTCCCGCGGCCGTCGTCCGTCCCGAAGCCGTCGTCAACGCCAAACGGCCGGGGCCGCGATCCTGGCGGATCGCGGCCCCGGCCGTTACTGTGCGCGATAC